>CAVCPY010000169.1:0-5096 GCA_963604245.1 Eggerthellaceae bacterium | reverse complement strand
GAAAATTCCGCATAATAAAATGCGGGAACCATTTTTAAACAGCTTCTTAATGTGGCGAGCAATGGTGTTGCAGAAAAGTCTCTACTTGTCGATCAGGACACTTTTCATTCTCTTGAATATGTCAGTGTTCTCCATCACGCCGCTGAACTTCCAGGAAGACGCCCCGTAGGAGTAAAGAATCACCGGCGAGGCCGTGTGGCCTGTCGTGGAATACTTCACACCAAGTCCGCTTTCCCCCTTGGTGAAGTCCTTGCTGCCGGGAACAAGGGTGACTCCTCCAGTCTCGTGGTCGGCCGTGACGATGACAAGCGTACCCTTGTGGGTGTCCGCATAGTCAAATGCGGCGTTGACCACCTTGTCGAACTCCTCCATCCACCATAGAAGCTCCTCGGTGTTGTTGGCGTGCGCGGCATAGTCGATGAGAGACCCCTCCACCATACTGAAGAAACCGTTTCTGTTCTTTTCCAAAATGCTCCAAGTGTGTCCGGCCAAACCTGTAAGAAGGTCGGAATCAGTCTCTGTGGCAGTGATCCTCGCCTCCTCGTCCAGCAACCCCAGAACAGGCGTGGATTGAACCTCATAGAATTCTTCCGGTGTCTCCACATAGGTGAATCCGGCAGCCTTGGCCTTGTCAACCATATTCTCGTCAGTGTACTTCCTCTCTGTGAAATGCTTGCGTCCTCCACCAAGAATCACGTCGGGTCTGAATGCAATCAGATCCTCGGCGATGTTCTTCTTCTCCCCACGGTTGGCGACGTGCGCATAGAAGCCTCCGGGAGTGGCGTCAAGCACATACGACGTGGCGATGATGCCGGTGGACAGTCCCTTGTCCTTGGCAAGCTTGGCGATGCTTGACGGCTTCGTACTGTCAGGCAGCATTCCAAGCATACTGTTGTTCGTCTTGTGGCCGGTGGCGATAGCCGTCGATGCGGCGGCGGAATCGGTTGTCCTGCTGTTGGCCGAGTATGTCTTCACAATTCCGGTGTATTGAGCCCTGTCGAAACAGGTCGGCCCGTAATTCTGATTGATCATCCACGAGGCGGCAGTGGCAAGCCCCATTCCGTCCCCGATGATCAGGATGACATTTTTAACCTTTTCATTCCTTGGAGCCTTGTCCTTTGCTCCCGCCGGAGCGGCCATCAGAACCGCTAGCAGAATAAATGCGATTGTCTTTCTCATTTCAATTATAATAAAACCTTTTTTATGCAAGAATAAGGAACACGCACGGGCGCTTTCCTATCACTGTCTTTTCCTTCTGCCATTCCCTGACGGTCTTCGTCAGCACGGTCTCGCCCTGGAGCGTGAGGTCCGCGGCAACGCAAAGACGGGTCTTCGGCTGCAGCGACGCCAGAAGATCGGCCAACATCGAGTCGTTGCGGTACGGGGTCTCGATGAATATCTCTGTCTGATTAAGCTGCGAAGATCTTCTCTCTATCTCCCGGATGGACTTACGGCGTTCGTCGGTCTTTGCCGGAAGGTAGCCGCAGAACGCGAAACTCTGTCCGTTCAGTCCCGACCCCATCAGAGCGAGCATCAGCGACGACGGACCCACCATCGGCACGACCTGTATTCCGTGGGAATGGCAGAGAGCGACAAGCTGTGCCCCGGGGTCAGCCACTGCCGGAAGTCCGGCCTCGGAGATAAGACCGACATCGGACGGAGAGCCGTCCGGATCCGAGAACATCGACAACAACGCCTCTACCTCCGCCGGTTTGGTATGCTCGTTCAGTTCCCTGAGTTCCAACTCGCTGATGTGTCCTTTAAGACCGGCGGCCGAAAGGTAGCGGCGCACGGTGCGGGCCTCCTCGACCACATATTTCCGAATGCTCTTCAACCGCTCCAGCACCTGCCCCGGAATGACCGCCGCGGGGTCATATTCCCCCAAAGGCGACGGAATCAAGTATAGTTTACCCTTTGCCATAATTATGCAAAGTTACAAATACATTTTGATTATTTCCGCCGTTTTCCACCTTCGCTCCTTCACCAACGGTAGAAAGGCGCTCCTTCCTGTGACTAGGGTATGGTGTCCCATCATCATCACAAAACAAAAGATTATCTGCCGACAATGTTCTGTAAGTGGACGATTTTGCCTAACTTCGCAAAAGTTTTTTCGTCCGGATGCGATAATAATGGTTTTATGAACATAAACAACGAGGGAATAATAGAACTTGAGGGGATGGAGTTCCACGCCTTTCACGGGTGTCTGGAGAGAGAGCGCAGTGAAGGCAACACCTTCATTGTGGATTTCTATGCGGCGACCGGGATGAAGAAGGCCGTGAAGTCGGATGACCTGAAAGACACCATTGACTATGGAAGGATCTACGACATTGTGGCGGAGCAGATGGCCATTCCGTCCAACCTGCTGGAGAATGTGGCCGGAAGAATTACGGAGGCTATCCTCAAGGAGTTCAAGGAGATAGCCTTTTGCAAGATAAGGGTTTCAAAGAAGCGTCCGCCCGTGAACGGACTCTGCGCCTGGTCCAGAGTGACGGTTACGTACGGCGAGCCGATATGTATTTTTTAGGATGAGGATAGCGTTTCTGACACTCGGCTGCAAGCTGAACTACGCCGAGACTTCGACTTACGAGAGAGGGTTCGCGGCGAACGGCCTTTCGGTCGTTCCTTGGGAGGACAAGGCGGATGTCTATCTTATCAACACTTGTTCCGTCACCGAGCGGGCGGAGAAGAAGTGCCGGAATGTCATCCGGAAGATGCACCGCGCTTCGCCCGAGGCTAAAATCATCGTGACAGGCTGCTACGCCGAACTTCGTCGTGCCGACCTGCTCGCGATCGACGGGGTCTCACTTGTGTTCGGAGCCAAGGAGAAGTCCCGTGTGGTTCCGGAGACGATGGAGCTTATACGGAACAGCGGCAGCGATGGAACAGCCAGCCCTACCGCGTTTCGCGCTCCATCCCGTCCCGCATACGGCGGCCCACAAGTTCACGAGGCCACGGGCGGCAACGGGGCTGGCAATGCCATCACCGCCGCTTCGCAGACTTCGCCCGCAAAACCTGCCGAAGTGACTGTTCCTGATGCAATACAATCCAGGAAACCGATGAGCGCCGCAGAATATAAGGAGATCTCCAAGGAGACTATGGCGGCGTTCTCGTCGGAGGATAGAACACGGTCGTTCCTCAAGGTGCAGGACGGATGCAACAACTTCTGCGCCTATTGCACGGTGCCATACGCAAGGGGGAACTCAAGGAATATCCCGATTTCGGAAGTGCTGGAACAGGCACGGAAAATAGCCGGAGACGGAATCAAGGAGATAGTCATCACGGGAGTCAACACCGGGGACTTCGGCAGGACGACAGGAGAAAGCTTCCTTGACCTTCTGAAACGGCTGAACGATGTGGAAGGAATCGAACGCTACCGCATCTCGTCCATCGAACCGAACCTCATCACCGGGGACATCATCGACTGGATAGCCACGGGCACAAAGTTCCAGCCACACTTTCATATTCCATTACAGTCAGGGTCGGACACCATTCTGAAAAGGGTCGGCCGCCGCTACACAACGGAGTTCTTCGCCGACAGGATAGACTACATCCGCTCCGTGATGGATCCGCTGCCGGAAGACACGGTCACGCCGTTCGTGTTCCTAGGCATAGATGTCATCGCCGGGCTTCCGGGAGAGACTGACGAGCTGTTCGAACAGACATATTCATTCCTCCGTGACCGCGTCAGGCCGGCGTTCATCCATATCTTCCCTTATTCACGCCGTCCGGGCACTGTGGCGGCCGGATGGAAGGATCAAGTCAAGGATTCCGTGAAAACGGAACGGGTGGCAAGGCTGGAGGCTCTATGCGGAGAGCTGCACTCGGAATTTGTCGCGAAGAACCGCGGCCGCCGCTCGCGTGTGCTTTGGGAATCGGATGTCAAGGACGGGATGATGGGCGGCTACACCGGCAATTACATACGGGTCGAGAGGCCTTACGACCCTGCGCTTGTGAATATGACAGAGGACATCACAATCTGACGGGCGTCCGCCGACAAAGATTTCAGGCGGCTTACCGCAACTGGAAAATAATAAAGGAAAATGAATATATGGACAAGGCAAGGCTGACATTTCTGGGCACCGGAACCTCACAGGGCGTTCCGATCATAGGCTGCAAATGCGATGTGTGCAGATCCGCGGACACGAAGGACAAGCGCTTCCGGTCCTCGGTGTTCGTCGAATACGGAGGGCTGAACATCCTTGTGGACACCGGGCCGGATTTCAGGATGCAGATGCTCGCGCACGACCTCTGTCATCTTGATGCCATCCTGCTGACACACAACCACAAAGACCACACGGGCGGATTGGATGACGTACGCTCGCTGAACTACATCGACCGCCGCGCCGCGGAAATCTACTGCGAGCGGAACGTCCTTGACGACCTGATCAAGGAGTACCCCTACGTCTTCGCCTTTCCGAAATATCCCGGGGCGCCGGAGTGGCACCTCCACGTGATAGACGAGAATCCGTTTCTGGTCTATCCCAACGCCAAGGATATGGAACTTGTCTGGATCCACGATGTGGGCTATCACTACAGAAAACCGGACGGGACCCTGATTCCGACCGGAAGAAAACTGGAGGACATCATCGACAAGGTTGACCCGGCCTCGATGGCCGCCTCGACTGGCGGCGTGGAGATCATCCCGATCCGGGGGCTTCACGACAGTCTCCCTGTGCTTGGATTCCGCTTCGGAGACATCGCCTACATCACCGATATGAGCCACATCCCTGATAGCGAGTTCGCAAAACTGCAAGGTCTCAGGCACGTGACCCTCAACACGGTGGGCTACAAGAAGCACCATTCGCATTTCAGTCTCGACGAGGCACTTGAGCTTGCTGACCGCATCGGCGCCGGACACACGTGGCTCACACACCTCTCACACACTTTCCCGAGCCACGGACAATTCACCAAGGACCTTGAGGATCTTTGCAGGCAGCGCGGGATCCGCTCGACAGTCAGCCCGGCCTACGACGGACTCACTATTGAATAGACAAGTCCACGCATCCGGGCTGGTTCGAAACAGGTTAAGAAGCTGTTTAAAAATAATTCCTCTTTTTTCTTATGCGGCCTTTCCGGCCATTTTCATCTTTGTCATC
>CAVCPY010000168.1:0-8964 GCA_963604245.1 Eggerthellaceae bacterium | reverse complement strand
ATGGCCGGAAAGGCCGCATAAGAAAAAAGAGGAATTATTTTTAAACAGCTTCTAAGACGTGACAGAGCGGGCGGCTGAACAGTGTCAGCCGCCCGCCTTTCGGTAAGAACCGCTTGCACGCGGACTACGGGGGTCTATTTCCCGAACAGTTCCTCGTAACCCGGATTCTGTGTCAGGGCAGGGTTCATATTTATCTCGTGGGTAGGAACCTGATCCAGATAGTAGGTGTCAAGCCATCCCTTTCCCACCGACAGCGGGCCGTGCTTTGTGTAGATCCAGCCGCTTCCCTTCTCGTTGCCATAGGCTTCAGAATAGCCTTTTTCGCGTATTTCATTGTAGTTCACGAACTGTCCGGTGTACACGCCCGTACCGTAAGGGACATTCTTGGCTGTGATCCATGCGCCGCAAGGCTGCCTGTTCACGTAGTACGGAGCCTTGTGCCATCTCTTGATGTCATAGAAGCTGAAGCCTTGTCCCATAAGCTCTACCATCCTCTCGCGCCTGATTTCCCAAAGTACAGGAGGGACCTCATAGTTGGTCTTGGCGTCATAGCCGCGGGTCCAGGAAGCCGTACCCTTGTCGCGGTCAGGATCGAAGTCAGCGGTGATGTCCGCCACAACCATCCTTGCGACTTCAGCTCGGTCGCGGAGCAGGTTGACGGTCTTGTCTGCGACAGCCTGATCAAAGCGTCCCAGCTCGAAAGCGGCCTCCGCATAGTTCAGAAGAACCTCCTCAATCGTGAAGATCGGCTTGTCGGATGTCTGGTAATAGCCATTGCTGCCGACTTCCCAACTCGTGTAGTGCTTCCAGAAGAAATAACCAGTCCAGCAGCGCATATAGTTGTCCATCTGGATTCCATTGCCCGTAATGTTCGGCGCGCTGTGGCACATTGAGCCTCCCCAGTTATGGCCAGGCAGCCTCTTGCAGCCGATAGACTCGTCGCCGGTTCCGTTCTCGCAGAACACATTCGGGCCGAAATAGTCGATGTACTCGCGGAATTTCCGCTCGTATTCCTCCGTGATGGTGAAATTGCCCTTGTCATTAAGGCTCTCTCCGGCCTTCCAGAATGTCCATTTCTTGAAAGTGGTGACATTGTCCGGATTCGAATTGATTCCTGTGACCTTGGCCTGCACCGGCGGCTCAAAATTGATGTGCAGACGGGGATCGCGGTCTGAATAATAGTCCCAAAGGTCTTTTCCTTCCCCGCCCTTGAATCCGGAGGCCGGGTTGCCGACCGGTTTGCCGTTCTTCATTAGGAAAATATCAACAGTCTGCTGCGGAGCGTCGGCGCGGTGCGCCTCCACGTGAACCAGATCGCTGAAGCGGTGCATCAATATTCCCGTGTAATACTGCTTGAACATAATGACGCCCGGCTTTCCGGTCAAGTCCTCGGTAGTCATAACCTCATCGTAACCTGCGGCGGGATATTTGTTCACCCCGCTTCCATAGTACAGCGAAGGGTATTTGTCCATCAGTCCCTGTGAAACAGTAAGGCACTTCTCAAGGTACTGCTGATAAGGCTCATTCAAGCCGTGGTACTTTGCCCAGGTAGCTTCACGGAGGAGGAAGCGGCTCAAGGCGGCCTTTATGGCGTCCGCAGTCAAGGCGTTGTCTCCGTCCTTGGAAGAGTCACCGATGTTCGCCGCGGCATATTCAAGTCTTGCCACGATGCTGTCGGCAACCTCCGCGCGAGGAGTGCGCGGCATATAGGCTTCCTCCGACTCGTCTGTCATAACAATGTTCACCCAAGGGATGTCCCCATATCTGGCAATGAGTTCCATATACCACCAGGCATGGAAGAAATAGCCCACAGACCTCCAATGACGCTGTTCCGCATCGGTCAGGTTTCCGTCTCCAAGATGGCTGAGCATGATGTTCACGCTGCGGATCCGGCTGAAGTCCCAGGAGGAGTGGGTGTTCCTCGTCGTGATCGTCTGATACCCGTAAGGATTGAACGAATTGTCCCTCGTCGTCATTATCCCTGAATAGTAGTCACTGCTCCACTGTCCTCCCCAATAGTAGGAGCCGCCGGAGAAGTTAGTCAGGATGTTGGCGTCCGTGAACAGTGAGTAGCAAGGATACATATAGGCCTTGAAATTATCATAAGTCTGAAAGGCGTTCTTCTCGGTGAGACTCGTGACCGGAAGTTTCTCAAGGAATTCATCGTTGCAACTTGAGAATAAACCCGAGATTGTGGCCAGCATTGCTGCTGCTATAACGTATGCTTTAGTTCTCATAATTCTTGATCGTTAGAATGTTATGCTCGCTCCGACTGACCAGGTGCGGTAGAACGGGTAAGACCAAGAAAGGCTTTCCGGGTCATAACCTTTAGGCAAGGATGTGAAAGTGGCGAGGTTCTCGACACTCACATACAAACGGAGCTGGTCCAATGCCACCTTGCGGAGCAATGAGGATGGGAATGAATATGACAGGGTGACATTCTTCACGCGCAGATACGCAGCGTTCTGAATATACTTATCGCTCACCCTCGCGTTGGAACCGGCGTTGCCGTCCTGGCCATAAACCCTGAACAGTTTTGCGTCCGGGTTCTTCGCGACCATATAGTCAGGGCTTTGAGGGTCGTAGCTGACCGCAGACCAATAGTCTGTCTGGTTGTAGTACAGCGGCCAGAACACTCCATCCGCACCGGACGCTCCAAACGGGAACAAAGCGGCGCCGCCCAGCCAATAGTCGCGTTTGCCGACTCCTTGCAGGAGGACACTCAGGTCGAGTCCCTTCCAGGAGACGCCAAGATTGCCTCCGAACTGGTAGCGGGAAGTACTGTTTCCGATGATTGTCCTGTCCCCCGGATTATCAAGGGTGGAGCCACCGGCGTCGATCACACCGTTGTCGTCCAGATCCTTGAACTTGACGTCCCCCGGTTGTACAGAATAGCCGCTGACCGACACGACACCCTCCTTGAGCACCCACGTGCCGACCTTGGCCTTTTCCAGATCGAAGTCATCTATCGAATAGTACCCGTCAGCCTTGTAGCCATAGATGCTGTTCAAAGACTTCCCGACATAGTAGTTGTCGATGGACCCCGACAGATTGTTGAATTTGGTGATCTTCGACTTATGGTCATAGACATTGAAATTCACGCGGTAGCCCCAATCGCCGATGTGGTCCCGCCATCCGACGGAGAGTTCCCATCCGTCAGTCTGCAGGTCGGCGATGTTCTGAAGAGGGGCGCTCGCTCCGACGAGGGCAGACAGTTCGGCTCCCGCAGCAAGCATTCCCTTGGTGTCACGCCTGTACCAGTCAAACGTGGAAGTGAGGCGGTCGTTGAAAGCTGACAGATCGAAACCGAAGTCGAGCGTCGTGACAGTCTCCCAGGTATAGTTGGCACGAATCAGACCCGGAGTGGAGATGTAGATTGTCTTGTCGTTGTTGTTCAGCCAATAGGTGCCTTCGTTGATGCCCATCGATGCGATAAAACCATAAGGGCTTATGTTCTGGTTGCCGATGGAGCCATAGGACGCCCTGAGCTTGAACTCCTGTAGCCAGCCGTCAGACCAGTCCATAAACTTTTCCTTCCCAAGACGCCATCCCACGGAGACGGAAGGGAACAGACCGAAACGGTTCTCCTTAGGGAACTTGGAGGAGCCGTCATAACGGGCGTTCACCGTCAGAAGGTAGCGGTCGCCGTAGTTGTAGGTCAGACGGGCGAACATACCTCTGATGGAATATTCAGAATAGCTGTCGATGATGTTCTTGATGCCTGTGCCGCCGCCGAAGGAAGGGACTGTCGGAACTGACTGTCCCTCGATCGACGCGTTCAGGCCGGCATAGTCATAACTTTCCTGGTTGAAACCGACCATCGCCGTCATAGCGTGTCTGCCCAGATTCAGCTTATAGTTGGTGTAAAGGTTCAGGGCATTATACTTGGTGGTGTACGAATTGTTCGTATAAAGGTCCCTGGTCGGATCGGTAGGCGTGGTCTTGACCGCCAGCTGCACGTCCGCGTAACGGGTAATGCCCGAATAGTTGCGGTATTTGTAGGAGTTCTGGTTATAGGTGTACTCGGCTATGATCTCCCAATCCTTCAAAGGGCGGATGATTGTCTTTGACTGGATCCTCGGAATCGAATTTGTCGTCGTGGATGTCGGAGAGACAAGATAGGAGTTCCTTGGAGAATCGATGATCAGATCCTCGCTTGTACCGATGATTTCCTTCGGCATATAACCTTCTGGATACCAGTTGATGAGCCTTGTAGCATACGGGTCACGGATGTTGTTGGAAAGGGCTGTCTTCCTGATGTCCGTGTAGTACATCGTCAATTCCTGGGTAAGCCATCTAGTGACATCCCCTGAAACGAATGAGGAAATCGCCTTTCTGACGTACTTGTCCTTGTCCGTTATCATCGGGCCGTTTTCGTAGCCATAGTTGCCGGACAGCCTGAAACGAAGCCTGTCAGTTCCGCCGGTGACGGAGACCGAATGGTTGGAAAGGCAACCTGTGCCAAGAGCGTTTCCGGCCACATCCCCCTCCTTCAAATAGTAAACGCTGCCATCCTCCGCCCTGTAGATGCCGTTGTCGTACACTCCGGAGAGCGTTCCGGCCTTGTACTGCGAGAGCAGGTTCTTCCATTCGCTTACCTGTCCGTTTCCGGCCCAGTACTGGGACGAGAAGCCGGCCTCCTCATATGCGGAGATGTAATCTGCAAGAGAGGCCTGGACAGGTCTCGTCAACGTGTTCTCCCAACCTTGGCTGAAACTGTAGTTCAGTTTGAAGGCGGTGTCGCTCTTCGGACGTTTGGTCGTGACGAGGATGACGCCTCCGGCCGCCCTGGCTCCATAGATGGCCGATGAGGCCGCATCCTTGAGTACAGAGACGCTTTCGATATCATCTGGGTTCAGGCTGTTGATGTCGCCTTCCACGTTGTCAATAAGGACCAGCGGAGAGCCTCCGTTGATGGACAGAGTACCTCTGATGTTGAAAGATTTCGCCTGGCCCGGAGATGACGAGCCTGAAACCATCAGGCCCGGCATAGCGCCCTGCAATGCTGCTGACGCGCTGACAAGCGGCCGGTCACCCAAGACATCCTCCATCTTCACCTGAGAGACGGCGCCTGTCAGGTCAACCTTCCTCTGGGTGGCGAAACCCACGACTACCACGTCCTCCAGTTCCTGGAGATCCGAGGCCAGTATAATGTCAAGAGAAGACTGTCCGTTCCAGCCTATCTCCTGCGGCAAGTAGCCGATGCAGGAAATCTGAAGCACGTCCTTGTCCTTGACACTCAACGAGAACTTTCCGTCAACATCGGAAGTTGTCCCGTGCATTGTTCCCTTGACAATGATGGAGACCCCGGGAACCGGGCCTTGTGCGTCTTTGACGACACCGGCCACCGTTGAATTTCTCTGGCCTTCCGCCGTAAATGCCATAAGGGCGAACAGCAAAACCAGGACACAACGAATGATTCTGTTCTGATTTGTTTTTGATACCATTGTGCGAAAAAATTATGTGTTACGGCGCAATGATAATGAATATGTACTTAAATTGCAACTTTTTAATCTTCTTATTCATAATTCATAGCAAAAATACTATTTCACATCGCTGATGGTTTTGATTATTCGATTTCTTGACTATCTTTGTCAGATATCGTGGTAAAAAAAAAGATAAGCGATGAAACATTTCACCATCATTCTCCTCCTGATTTTTGGCACGGTAACACTCAACGCCCAAGACTACCGTGAGCATTATGTGAAACATCTTGTGTTTCCGGAGGGTTGCACCCCAAAGGAAAAGATCCTCCTTGCCGCAAGGCTTGTTCCGACCGAAGAGCAGCTCGAATGGCAGAATCTGGAACTGACAGCGTTCCTCCATTTCGGAATGAACACTTTCACGGGCCGCGAATGGGGTGACGGCAAGGAGAGTCCGTCATTGTTCAACCCGACCGCCCTAGATGCTGACCAATGGATCGGGACTCTGAGCCGGGCCGGATTCAGAATGGCCATCCTGACAGCCAAGCATCACGATGGCTTCTGCCTGTGGCCGACCAGAACAACCGCCCACTCCGTCGCCTCATCCCAATGGAAGAACGGGAAAGGCGATGTCGTGCGTGAAGTGCGCGACGCCTGCTCTAAATATGGAATGAAATTCGGTGTCTATCTTTCCCCTTGGGACCGCAACGCCTCCTGCTACGGAGATTCCCCCACCTACAACAGGTTCTTCATAGCCCAGCTCACGGAACTTCTTTCCGACTATGGAGACGTGGACGAAGTCTGGTTCGACGGAGCCAACGGAGAAGGGCCTGACGGACGCGTCCAGACCTATGACTGGGAAGCCATCTACAACACAATCCACACTCTCCAGCCACACGCTGTGACAGCGATAATGGGTGATGACGTGCGTTGGGTCGGCAACGAGAGCGGGAAGGGGCGGGAGACAGAATGGAGTGCTACTGTGTTCACCCCTAAAGCCTACGCCAGGGCGGCTGAAAACAATGGACGGCTGGGAATCAACCCTCAGTCAAAGGATCTCGGCGGCAGGGAAATGATTGAGAAGGCACGAGAGATGTTCTGGTACCCTTCCGAAGTGGATGTCTCCATCAGGCCTGGATGGTTCTACACAGCAGAGCAGGACAGCCGGGTCAAAAGCCTCAAAGAACTGGTGGACATCTACTTCCAGTCAGTCGGAAGCAATTCGGTGCTGCTTCTCAACGTCCCTCCGGACAAAAGAGGCCGCATCCACGGGGCTGACTCCGCAAGGCTTGAGGAATTGCACGGATATCTTGAACGCACATTCGGCGACGACCGGGTAAGGCGGGGATGCGTCCCGTGGGAGGCAAGCCAAGGTACGGAACGTGTGTACAGACTGAAGAAAGGCTCCAGTGTGAATGTCGTGATGCTTCAGGAGGACATCAGGCGCGGTCAGAGGGTGGAATCTTTCATAGTTGAAGGTCTGGAAGGTTCCGAATGGAAATTCCTTTGTAAGGGAACGACAATCGGGTACAAACGTCTTCTCCGCTTCCCTGAATCAAACATCAAGGCGCTCCGGGTGCGCCTGACAGCATCCAGAGCCGAGGCTCATCTGATCCGCGTCGGTGCGTTCCGAGCGGAGGAAATCGCTGACAGAGCAGAGGGAGCAGTCTGGAACGACATTCCGCGGGAAGACTGGATTGTGGGAAACGAACGTCCTCTGGTGTTGAACTTAGGCCGAAAAGTGACGTTGAGAGCCTTAACATACGCCCCGCTGAAAAAAAGGACAGGGGCGGAAATGGCGTTCAGGTTCAGCTTCGCCGCAAGCGACGACGGCATCAGCTGGAAAAAGGTCATAAAAAGCGGGGAATTCAGCAACATAATGAACAACCCCGTCCCGATGACGGTCACTTTTGAGACCCCTGTCGGCTGCCGCTTCATAAGGATCGACGCCCGGACACTTGAAGGGGAATCTGCGGAAATCCTGCCGGAAGAGATAGGGTTCACCGTCGGCGGAGCTGAATCAGCTGCTCTGCGGAACTCACCAAGCGACGGATGACAAAAAAGGCGGTCACTTTGACAAGCCCTGTGACCGTGACAAGCAAAATGACCGCTCTTTTTGAGGGGTGCGATGTGGGGCTCGAACCCACGACACCCAGAACCACAATCTGGTGCTCTACCAACTGAACTAATCGCACCGTGTTAGAGATTGCAAAGTTACGAATATTTCCGACAGATGCAAGGGGTCTGCCGTAATATTTCCATAAATTTCTTCATACGCACTGAAATTCCAGCGCATATTGCTATCTTTGTGCATGCGGATAATTCTGACATTCGGTCTGTTCCTCGGTCTTGTCAGCTCCTCGGCGGCGCAAAACCACCGCTTGGGAGTTTCATTATCGACCGACAAGGAGGAATTCCGCCTGGCCAAGAGATTTGATGTCAGGCATCCGTTCTTCCAGGCCCCGGACACGGTCAGCGTCGTGATACTGGGAGACATTATGATGCACAGCGGTCAGATTTCGAACGCGAGGGTCGGAGAGGACACATTCGATTTCTCAGATTGTTTCCCGAGAGTGGAGAGCTTGATAAAAGGAGCCGACATCGCCGTGGCGAATATGGAGTTCACCTTGGCCGGGAAGCCTTACACCGGCTACCCTTGCTTCTCGGCGCCGGACAGCTATGCGGAAGCGGTCGCGGGAAGCGGCGTGGACATATTCCTGACTGCGAACAACCATATTCTTGACAAAGGCCGCAAAGGGATTGAAAGGACTTTGGGGATATATTCAAGGATGGAGGCAGAGGGACGCGTCAGGCACACCGGGGCATCGGTTTCCGCCGGAGACGACTCGCTGCGCTTCCCGCTGAAAGTCGTTTCCAAAGGCATCCGGCTTGCGTTCATCAACTTCACCTACGGTACGAACAGCAGCATCCCGGAAGAGTTCCCGAAAGTCCACCGGACCGACACGGCGGAAATCTCGGGCGCAATCCAAAGAGCCAGGGAATCCGGTGCGGACTTCATCATCGCCCTTCCGCACTGGGGTTCTGAATATGTCCTGAGGCATTCCGCCTCCCAAGGCCGCCTGGCCCGGTGGCTGGCCGAGAATGGCTGCGACGCCGTCATCGGAGCGCACCCTCACGTACTTCAGGACACCACAACCCTGGTCGTCCCGAGTGGAAAGGAGCTGCGGCGGGTTCCGGTGATATATTCATCAGGAAATTTCATCTCGAATATGAGCGCCCCCGGCACACAGGTCGGGATGATGGTGACGCTGCGTTTCACAAAGGACTGGCTCGGCAACAGGAATATGCTTGAGCCATCCCTGACGCTGACTTGGTGCTCCCGCCCCGGACACCTGACACGCGGCTACACCACAATCCCAATCAAGGAATATGTCGGAAAACGTGACCTGTGGCGCAACCATTGGGACTACGACAAGATGATTTCCTCCTACGGGAGGGTTAAGAAAGAAACCGGAATCATAGACTGAGAAACTGTTTAAAAATGGTTTCCGCATTTTATTATGTGGGATTTTCGAGACAG
>CAVCPY010000167.1:0-9200 GCA_963604245.1 Eggerthellaceae bacterium | reverse complement strand
GCGACCTGACCGGGCGCGAGTTGCGTGACATCATTGAAGCGTCTTCCGGCCGTGCTTATTCACGCAAAGGAGCCGGGGCCGAATTTCCGAGAGGACTTTGACTGTTACCCCGTACTCTTCTCCGGCCTGGAGAGAGTGCTATGTCCGAGGGTGCATTTCAAACTCATCATATTTGACCTCAAGCTGGCCTATATCGGCTCGGCCAACCTAACCGGCGCGGGACTTGGAATGAAAAGCACTTGCACACGGAACTTTGAGGCGGGTATTCTAACAGATGAAACCGCATTAGTGCAAGCCGCCATGAATCAGTTCGATGCAGCCTGCGCCGGCTTTAAGTGCAAGGATTGCGGACGGAAGAAATTCTGCGGCGACCCGATACTTTAGCATAAAACGGTAAAAAAAACAAGTCTTGACAAGCTTGTCACCCCTATTTTTTAATGGTGGAAAGCAGTACCTTTGCGTAAAAGAATGATTTATGGAAGAGAGGAATGACATTGTGATTTACCGCTCCGAGGACGGGCTGGTGAAGATGGAGGCGGTGGTTGACCCTGCGGGAGAGACAATCTGGGCAAGCCAACGGGCTATCGCCGAGTTGTTTGGGGTAAATCCCCAGGCAATAACACGGCACCTTCAGCATATTTATGAAGAAGGGGAACTTCAAAAGGAGTCAACTTGTTCCAAAATGGAACAGGTTCGACAGGAGGGGACTAGAATCGTGACTCGCCAGATTGAAGTCTATAATCTTGACGCAATCATTTCCGTCGGTTATCGTGTAAACTCTGTACGAGCGACAAAATTCAGAATCTGGGCGACCGGCATCATCAAGGAATACATGCGAAAGGGCTACGTGGTTAACCGCAACGCCGTCTCGGAGCAGAAGTACGAAGACCTGAAACAAGCGCTTGGATTGCTCAAGAATGTATTCAGCAAGGAACTCCTGCTGACTTCCGACCAGTCGGCAGGACTTTTCGATGTCATCAGGGACTATACCTACGCCCTCGACACTCTCGACGCATACGACTACCAGAACATTAAGATTGTCGACACCACCGCACCTGAGCGTTTCCACGCCACCTACGAGAATGCCATGGAAGCCATCAGGAGCCTGAAGAACAAGTTTGGCGGAAGTGACCTTTTCGGGGTCGAGAAAGACCAATCGTTCCATAGCAGCATCGGCCAGATTTACCAGACATGGGATGGGAAGGACCTCTATCCCAGCATCGAGGAAAAAGCCGCGATGCTGTTGTATCTTGTCGTAAAAAACCACTCTTTCGTGGACGGCAACAAGAGAATCGCCGCCACGCTTTTCCTCTGGTTTATGCAAAATAACGGCATCTTGTACAGGCCAGACGGCACAAAGCGAATATAAGACGCTTCGCTTGTCGCCCTTACCCTAATGATTGCCGAAAGCCACACAGGCGAGATGGACACGATGGTCAAACTGGTCGTGAGCCTAATTAATAGGAAAAACTGAATTCATAAATATATCACCGGCTCAATATCAAGAGCAGGTGGATGTCGAAGTCGTTCTTTCTAGAGGCTTTGGGATCCTCGTCGGAGACATTGATGACAGGTTTGGTGCCGGAGAGAATGATGCTTCTTTTGCAATGTCCAATGAGTGGTTTTGTAGCTTTTAACAATACATCCATGTCTTCGCCTGTCAGCGGATATTTCTCGGGGGATTCAATCAGCAATGCCGCATCGGTGAATTTGGAGGTGTCATCGTTGAAATATTCAGAAATGTTGTCCGCTATATATTCAACCCTGCCGCTGACCGTGGGGGTGCGGGAATAGAAATCAAGCTCCCGGATAAGCGAGGTACCGAAAAGGTATTTCAAAGATGCTGTCTCCAATGGCTTCCAGCCGCTTATTGACATCGGTTTTGCCGCCATTACCCTGTCAATGGCATTTTGCACTTTGCCCATCCTTTCAAGCCGCTTTATCGAGCGTTCTTGGCGGGCGTCACGCATGCGTTTCGAACGGTTGCGGTGTTCCTTGCGGCGGTCGTATTCATCCCACCCCTCTTGCGGCAGAGCGCATCGTAAGTCAAGCTCGTCCGGATGCTTCTTCCTTTTGACGGGGGCATAATTGCAGAACTGCTTGTAGCTCAGCATGGCGGCCTTGCGTTCGTACTCATTTCGCAGGGTGTGGCCAGGGAAGCCTTCCGTTTCGGGCGTGAATCCCCAAAAGGTTATTTCCCAGAGAATCTGAGCGAGTGCTTGCTCCTTCGGAATGCCGTCCTCGATGACCAC
This sequence comes from Eggerthellaceae bacterium, assembly GCA_963604245.1. Taxonomy (GTDB): domain Bacteria; phylum Bacteroidota; class Bacteroidia; order Bacteroidales; family UBA932; genus Cryptobacteroides. Next base: position 6,948 of record CAVCPY010000167.1, on the reverse strand, counting down.
CTCTTTGTCGAGGTTTCTTTCCCAGAAATCCCCGCTGCAACCGAATGCGTCGCAATACCGCTTGATTTCTTTCCCCTCGTCATCCTTCTCCACCTCTATTGTGACCTTTATCTCTTCACCTGCGGCATCCGTCGGAGTCATCCGCCGCAGGTAATCGAAAGCCTCCTTGAATGCGTAAAGGTTGCTAGGAACATGCTCCTTGTCAATCTCGATGAGGTTAGCGGCAATCTCCTTGAATTCGTGCCTGCTAAGCAATTCTTTCAGTGTCATATGAACATCGGTTTCTAAAATTTAACTTCAGGGAACATTTCTTTGACTACTTCCATGACTTTGTCCATCAAAAAGAGATATTCATCATCCTTGTAATAGCCGGTCACAAAGATATCCGGCCAGACTGCAAAAAGTAGGCAGTGAGAGGACTTGAACAATATGGAAACCCAGCCATCCCCGCTTCGGGCTACTTGGGTCAATCGGGATATACTAAAAGAAATTACGCATAAACTTCGCCAATTTTATGCGTAAATTTATGCGTAAGTCACTTAATTCGCTGATTTTCAGCGTAAACTGTGGAGCATAGGAGAATCGAACTCCTGACCTTTTGAATGCCATTCAAACGCTCTACCAACTGAGCTAATACCCCATCGGGATTGCAAAGATACGGAAAAAGTTTTAAGATGCAAATTTATTTTACACGACGCAAAGAAAGAAGACGCAAAGAAATCAGATCACATCTGACAAGTTCAGCGAGCGGATTCCATTGTCTCCCGGCGACCGAAAAAAGCCCGGTGACATCTTCACGATGGTCACCGGGCTTGTCAAGTGCAGAAAAACGGCTACCTTTCGTCCTGGAACTTGAGGATCGGCTGGCGCGCTGCCGTAGTCTCGTCCGGACGGGTGATCGGGGCGTTGTGAGGCGCGCTCTTCAACAGAGCCGGATCCTCTGCTGCCTCAAGAGCGATCTTCTTCATCACATCGATGAAGGCATCCAGGGTCTCGATCGACTCCGTCTCCGTAGGCTCGATCATGATCGCCTGATGGAACAGGAGAGGGAAATAAATCGTCGGGGCGTGGAAACCGAAGTCCAAAAGCCTCTTGGCGACATCCAGCGTCGTGGCGCCTTCTCTCTCAACGGTTCCGTCAGCGGCCTTCCTTGAACCGTCGTCCACAAGACCGTCATAGACGAACTCGTGCTTGCAGACAGTCGGGATAGGGAGCTTGTACCACTCCTTTAGGCTCTCCTTGATGTAGTTTGCCCCAAGGGTGGCGTACTTGCCGACCAACTTGACGTTCTCGCGGCCGAGCGAGAGGATGTAGGCGTAAGCCCTGAGGATCACTCCGAAGTTGCCCAGGAATCCGGACACCTCACCGGCGGATTTCTCACATCCTTCGGCGCTCTTTGCAGCGTAGCAAGGCTCCACACCGGCGCGTCCCTTTACCTCGAACTGCCCGTCATCGTTCTTGACAACCTTAGGGACAGGCAGGTAAGGAACCAGTTTCTCACAGACACCGACAGGACCGGATCCCGGGCCTCCTCCGCCGTGAGGGGTGGAGAACGACTTGTGCAGGTTCAGGTGCAGGATGTCGAATCCCATATCGCCCGGACGGGCCACACCGATGAGCGGGTTCATATTCGCTCCGTCGTAGTAGAGAAGGCCTCCGCATCCGTGGATGAGGGCGGCAATCTCCTCGATGTCCTTCTCGAAGAGTCCGAGGGTGTTAGGGTTCGTCATCATTATGCCGGCGATATCATCGCCCAGAAGCGGCTTGAGGTCGTTCACGTCCACAAGACCGTCAGCCTTGGACTTCACGACAACCACTTCCAGACCGCAGACAGCGGCGCTGGCGGGATTCGTTCCGTGGGCGCTGTCAGGCACGATCACCTTGGTCCTCTTCAGGTCGCCGTTCAGGATGTGGTACTGGCGCATTATCATCAGACCTGTCAGCTCACCGTGGGCGCCGGCGCAAGGATTGAACGTGAAATGGGACATTCCCGTGATCGCGGCCAAGGCCTTGTCCATATTGTAGTAAACCTCAAGAGCTCCCTGAACCGTGGACGACGGCTGCAGAGGATGCAGTCCGAGGAAGCCCTTCATCCCGGCAATCTCCTCGTTGATCTTAGGGTTGTACTTCATCGTGCAGCTTCCCAGAGGATAGAATCCGGTGTCCACACCGAAGTTCATCTGGGAAAGGTTGGTGTAGTGGCGCACGACATCAACCTCGCTCACCTCTGGAAGACCTACGGTCTCGCCTCTTCTGAGCCCTGCCGGAATCTCGTCTGTGGTGGAAGTCCACTCGTTCCTGCCGAGCGAATAGCCGGCTCTCCCCTGCTTGGAGAGTTCGAAAATAAGCTTATCGTAATATTTCATACTCTTTAGGCCTCCTTCACCAACGCGACGAGAGCGTCAATCTCGGCTTTCGTCCTTCTTTCAGTAGCACAGAAACTTACATAGCCTTCCTCAGTCGGAAGTCCGGCGAAGAATCCGGCTTCACACAACTTTTCGCACAGTCCTTCGGCCGAAGGCAATGGCTTGAGCACAAACTCCTTAAGGAATGGCTTGTCGAAGACCTCGGCGAATTTGCCTGTCGCAAGAAGTTCATCGTGGAGATAGTGTGCGGCGGCGTAGGAGCGGTCGTTGACCTCCCGAAGGCCTTTCGGCCCCATCAACGACATATAGACGGTCACATAGAGAGCCATAAGGCTTTGGTTGGAGCAGATGTTGGATGTCGCCTTCTCGCGGCGGATGTGCTGCTCGCGGGCCTGAAGGGTCAGGCAGAAGCAGCGGCGGCCTTCCGTGTCACGAGTCTCACCCACTATCCTTCCCGGAAGCTTGCGGACATATTCCTTCCTGCAGGCCATAAAGCCCACATAAGGGCCGCCGAAGCTCATCGGGATTCCGAGGCTCTGGCCGTCGCCCACAGCGATGTCAGCTCCCCATTCGGCAGGAGTCTTGAGCACCGCAAGAGCGGAAGGGTCGCAATATTCAATGAATATTCCGCCTTCCTCGTGAATGGCCTCCGCAAAGCCGGTAAGGTCTTCAATGATGCCGTAGCGGTTGATGGAGGGGACAATGACTCCGGCGACATCGTTCCCCGAAAGCTCTGCCTTAACGCAGTCAAGGCTGGTCTGTCCGTCCTTGCAAGGTATCTGAACCAGTTCGATGCCGTGGTAGCCGGCGTAAGTCTGAATCGTCTTGATGACGTCAGGAAGAAGGGAAGATGAGACCAGCACCCTTGACTTGCGCTTGGTGCAGACCGGGGCCATCTTCACGGCCTCGGCGGCTGCGGTAGGGCCGTCATACATCGAGGCGTTGCTGATGTCAAGCCCGGTCAGTGCGCAGACCATACTCTGGTACTCGAATATGTACCTGAGGGTTCCCTGCGAGATTTCGGCCTGATAAGGTGTGTAGGCCGTCAGGAACTCCGAACGGGACGTGATGTAAGGGACTACGGACGGAGTGTAGTGGTCGTAGGCTCCCTGACCGACGAACACCTTAAGTTTCTCGTCCTTTCTGTCCAGAGACTCGAAAAAGTCCCTGACCTCCTGCTCGGACATTGCCTCCGGCAGGTCATATTCACCCTTGAAGATGACATCCTTCGGGACATCGGAATAGAGGTCGTCCAGAGACTTCACTCCAACCCTGTCCAGCATCGCGCGGACATCATCTTCGGTGTGAGGAAAATAAGGGAATGCAGACATACTCTACTTCTCGGTCTGTGCCTTGTAAGCCTCGGCGTCCATAAGGGCGTCAACCTGTGAAGGGTCGCTCATCTCGACCTTGATGATCCAAGCCTCGTATGCGTCCTCGTTAATCTTCTCCGGAGCGTCCTCAAGGTCTGGATTGACCTCGACAACTTTCCCGGAAACCGGGGAAAGAAGCTCGCTGGAAGCCTTCACGCTTTCAAGAGCGCCGAATTCCTCGCCGGCCTCAACCTCGTCGTCAACCTCAGGAAGGTCAGCGTAGGTGATGTCGCCAAGTTCCTTCTGTGCGAAATCAGAAATACCGATGACGGCGATGTTGCCCTCAACCTTTACCCACTCGTGGTCCTCGCTGTAACGGAGGCCTTCTACTACTTTACTCATAATGAATCAACTATTTATAAATATTATTTTTTTCAACCTTGCTGGCAGAAACCGCCCGCATCTGAATATCTTGCCGGGATGTTTCTACTTCTTGTAATTGGTCTGATAGAATCTCTTCTTGACAACCTTTCCCGGGAACACCTTCTTGCGGATGCGTACGGAAAGCGGAGCGTCAAGAGCGCCGCACTCCCTCTTCACGAGGGCGAAGCAGATGCTCTTGCCGAGCGAGATGCTGTGGTAGCCCGTGGTCACCACACCGACCTCGGTGCCGTCCTCCAGCTCGACCGGATAGCCGGCGCGCGGAATGGCCTTGTCCGCTAGCTCGATGCCCACGAGCTTCATCTTCGTGCCGTTGGCCTTCTGGTCAGCGATGGCCTCCTTACCGATGAACTCGTCCTTGTCCAGCTTGCAGAACATACTGAAACCGGCGACCACAGGAGAAATCTCAGAAGTGAGCTCGTCACCGTACAGCGGCAGACCGGCCTCGAAACGCAGGGTGTCCCGGCAACCAAGTCCGCAAGGCACGACACCGGCCTTGAGGAAAGCGTCCCAGTACTTCACGATGAGGTCCGGAGCGGCATAAATCTCGAAACCGTCCTCTCCGGTGTAGCCGGTACGGCTGATGATGACCCTTGTCCCGGCATCCTCGAAATCCTTGAATGTGTAGAATGTCAGGCCTGCGGCGTCGGCGGCGAAGCCGAGAACCTTGACGAGAGTCTCCTCGGCCTTCGGCCCCTGAAGCGCAATCTGTCCCCAGTTGCCGGAGTCGTTCACCAGTTTGACATCGTAGCCCTTGGAGTTGTCCTTGATCCAGAGAAAGTCCTTCTCAATGTTGGCCGCGTTCACCACAAGAAGATAGTGGTCGGCGGCGAACTCTTTGTAAACCAGGAGGTCATCCACGGTGCCTCCGTCAGGGTAAAGCATCATCCCGTAAAGCACCTGACCAGGAACCATAGGACGGATGTCGTTGGTGAATATGTGGTTGACGAACTTCTCCGCATCCGGGCCGCTGACGAAGATCTCACCCATATGAGACACATCGAACATTCCCACATTGCCCCGTACCGCCAGATGCTCCTCCGTGATAGAAGAGTACTGGATCGGCATATCGAATCCCGCAAAAGGACTCATCTTGGCCCCAAGAGCCAAATGACTGTCGTGAAGACAGGTAACTTTGAGTTGTTCCTCCATAATCAATTATCAGTGTTTAGTCTATAATGTTCAATAAATAATCAGAGCGTGACTTCCAATGTCCATAAGATCTTCCTAAAGGGCGAGCCGTAGCCCGAACGTGCCTTTGATGTTCTTGGCGGGCATATACGACCTGTTGGAGATGCGGCAGGCATCCCATCGGCTGGCGCAGCTGCCACCACGGAGTATCCTCGTACCGCCTTCCGCAGCTCCTACAGGATTGACCTGAGCGTCTTTTGAATATTCGGCCGCGCGGTCGTAGCACCATTCCCAGACGTTTCCGCTCATATCATATATTCCCAACTCATTGGCCTTGCGGGTCTTGACATTTTTCGATTCTGATTCGGCATTGTCAAGAAACCACATAGCATCGTAGGCGTTGGAGCCGCTGAAGCCAAAGTGACGGGATTTCCGGCCACCTCTGGCGGCATATTCCCACTCGGCCTCGGTCGGAAGGCGGAACTTGCGACCGGTCATTGCGTTAAGCCTGCTGATGAATGTCTGGCAATTGTACCAGGAAACGTTCCCGACAGGCTTTTGGGACTCTTCAGGATCATTGAGATAAGGGACTGATCCCATCACGGCGTTCCACAGGGCGACGGTCACCTCCGTCTCCCCTATCTCGAAGTCATCAAGAGTGACCGGATGTGCCGGAACCTCGTTCTCCGGGACGGTGAAATTGTTGTACGGCGAATCGGACGCGTTGTAACCCATCGAGAACGTGCCACCCAGAACCTTGACCATCTTGAACGTCGCATCACCCACAGTGAACACCTCCGGTCTGGAGTCCGAGGCATCCACCCTCTCACGGTCGACCACGACTCCGTCAATCTGTCCGAGAAGCGCGTCAGACAAAACATCCTCGGTCGGCTGGACAAGCCGGAATCCGACCTTCACCTTGCTGGTGTGGCAATCCACCTCCATCCTTTCCAGAACGGTGCGGATGACCTTGCCGTCCTTCTCGGCCGGTCCTTCCGGATTGACGGCCAGTTCCATAGGCTTGAAGTATTCATTACCTGCGGAGCCATCCGGCACGGCGTCATAGCTGTCAAGGCACCATTCGGCGACGGATGTGAAGTCCTTGCCGTTCCGAACCCTCTGGGCATATTCCCACTGAGCCTCGGTCGGAAGAATGAATATCTTGCCGGTTGTCTTGTTCAGTTTGCCTATGAACTTCACGGCATCATTCCAGGAGACCATATCAACCGGAGCGTCAGGATTCTGCACCGCACTCGGATTGCTTCCCATAACAGCTGTCCAGAGAGCCTGCGAGACAGGCTTGGCGCTGATGACGAATCCGTCAAGGGCGACCTCGTGAGGGATTCCGTTCGTCACCTTCCTGCGGTTGTCAGCGGAAAGACCCATAGTGTAGTGACCCGCGGGAATCCTGACCATATCGAATGTCACGTCCCCGACACTATATTCCATCTGGTAGTCAACGGCCTGAGGCTTCTGCACAGTTGTCTTGCAGGCCGAGACCGACAGAGCGGCGGTCAGAACTGCGATGATGTTTAAGATTTTATTCATTTTCCGTAATATTCTTTATTCAACTTTCGCAAGTAACAAAGTACCTGTGACAAAGTGCCTTATCTCACGTTCGGAGTGCATCGACCGAGAATGCTCAGTTCGCGTTACCCCCTCCCTAAATCCCTCCCCTCGGGGGAGGGAGTGTGCTC
>CAVCPY010000166.1:0-16969 GCA_963604245.1 Eggerthellaceae bacterium | reverse complement strand
CTGACCGGCCTTCTGCCTTGTTACTGCGGGCTGTAAGCCACAAAATCAACGAAAGATAAACGAAACTACAAAATCCCCCATTGAGAATCAGTGGGTTGGAGAAGTGAACGCTTACTGACGAGGCTGATTTTGGTGTTCTCGAATATGGTTCCAACGGTGACGGAGAACGCATTCCTGCACCCCGAGCATATATACCTCCCGTCCTTTCTCATACGGCAGTGGTGTCGACCGCAGTAGGGGCATATAACATCCCCGTCAGCCCATCTTGACTGTGCAAAAGCGTCCTTACACTTCTTCGGTGTGTCGAAGTGTATTGCGATGTCAAACAATGACGTGTATTTTGAGAGGTCAATCATATCCTTGTGCATTACCTTGTTTCTGTATGTAATACACGGAATATGAGGAAATCACAACCAAAAATCAAGAAAAGTTAGTCAACTTGTATATAATTCCCTAAAATTATTGAACATCACTTACTTTAAGTAATTCCTAAAAAATAACTTGGTACTTTTGCTGGTCTTTTTGTTCTAAATTCATTTGTTCATCAGTCACGTACCCCGGTACGCTCCTTCTTCACAAACAAATTTATCTACAAAAATCCTTTACAAAAATTTACCAACTTATTTTTTCATCATTACTAAGAGTGTCGATAATCTGTCTGTAATGCCTGAAAGTCGAGTCAAGAGCCGACATATTCTCCGGCTTTATAGGTTCGGAAGGCGGCGAGTCCATCTTCAACGGATTGATGGCGGTCCCGTTCTTCCAGACGCGGAAATCAAGATGAGGGCCGGTCGAGAGACCGGTGGAACCGACATAACCGATGACATCTCCCTGTCGCACTCTCGCACCAGCCTTTATGCCTTTCCCATAGCGGGAAAGATGCATATAGGATGTGGTATAGACGGAATTATGCCTGATCTTGACTGTGTTTCCCCCACCGTTCGTCCATCCGGCGCTCACGACTGTGCCGTCTCCGATTGTCTGTACAGGTGTACCGACCGGAGCGGCGTAGTCCACTGCGGTGTGGGGCCTCACTCGCCCCGTGACAGGATGCTTGCGCCGGTAAGAAAAACCTGAGCTGATTCTGGTGAACTTCAGCGGAGCCTTGAGGAAAGCTTTACGGAGACTCTCCCCTTTCTCGTTCCAATAAAGATTCCCGTGGTCGCCTTGGTCAAACATAATTGCCGGAATCATTTTCCCGTCCCTGATGAACTCTGCATAATATATTGTGTCAACGGCGATTATCTCGCCATCGCATTTACGCTGCTCGTACAGCACCCTGAAACGGTCTCCCTGCTGCAGGCCGAAGAAGTCCACCGACCAGGCATAAATCTCCGAAAGCGGAACTATCAACTGGGGCGACTGCCCTGCGGAAAGCATATCATTCCAAAGGGAAGACCTGATCGTCACATCTGCATATTCCCTTGTGCTCTCGACAGGTTTGGAACATCTCCAGACCTTGAACGGCTCACTGGTGCGGAAGACCACACGGTCGATCTTGTTACGCTCATAGACGACATATTTCAGCATCGGCCCGACAGCGCTTCCTGTTCCGCTTGTGTCAAACTGGTAATATGCCTGAACCTTGTTGCCGGCCCTCATCTTACGGGCATCGAAGATTGTGTCACAGGCAGCGGCCATCTTCACCGCATCGTTCATCGAGAGTCCCAGGCGGCACATCAGTCCGGTGAATGTCTCACCATTGCGGACAGCATCCTCGGAAAGATCCAATGAATCCGGCCAGAAGCCTAACGGAGGAAGCGTATCTTTCACTTCCTCAACAACTTCTGGCTCAACGTTCTTGACCTTTCTCTTGCATCCCGGAGAAAGAACCGCGAGAGAAAAGACTAAAAAAACAAAAAGAATAGAAAAATATTTTTTTCGCATAATCGCAAATTTAAGAAAAACCACCGTAAAGACCCCCGTAAGATTATAATAATGGCTAATTTTGCATTAAAAAAATGGCCGGCATAATGCAAGAATTTGATTATCGCAAGTTTTGTAATGTCGGGTATAGTTAAGCCATAAAAAGACAACTGTATTTTAAGAAATAATCCTTAGGAACACATATTTAACCAAACTTTTTTGAATATGAAGTCTTATGACCGGCTGATTGCAGCCATCATTCTGTCGGCTCTGACGCTGACAACCGCTTACGACTTATCGGCGCAAAACCAGCGTATGAAAGTCACTGTGAGCGGCCACATCACGGACAGGGCCTCCGGCGAGACCCTGATCGGTGCCGGGGTGCTCTGCGAAGGGACAGGAGCGGCCTCCAACAACTATGGATTCTACTCCTTAACGATTCCGCAAGGCAGACATCTGACACTGAGATATTCATACGTAGGTTATGACGATGCCACCGTCACGCTCGACCTGCTACGGGACACGACTATCAACATCGCCTTGAAAGCGAACACCGAACTCAAGGAAGCGGTTGTCTCGGCCCAACGGGAATCCGGAATAATGGCCACCAAGATGAGTGCGATCGAGATTCCTCTGAATATGATACAGAACACTCCGGTTCTGTTCGGCGAGGCCGATGTCCTGAAGACGATCCAGCTGATGCCTGGCGTGCAGAGCGGAGCGGAGGGCTTCTCGGGAATCTACGTGCGCGGAGGCGGGCCGGACGAGAACCTGCTTCTTCTGGACGGCATCTCGCTCTATAACGCCGAGCATATGCTCGGTCTGTTCTCAATCTTCCAACCCGAGGCCGTGAAGAAAGTCACTCTGTATAAAGGCTCGTTCCCGGCCCGTTACGGAGGCAGGACATCAAGCATCATTGATGTGCGGACAAACGACGGAAACCTTCAGGAGACTCACGGGACGGTCGGCGTAGGAGTGATCAGCGACAAGTTCCATCTTGAAGGGCCGATTTTCAAGGGAAAGACGGCATATTCGATAAGTGCGAGAGGAATGCACACATTCTTGTTCGATGGCATATTCAGGGCCGCTGACATTCCGGCAAACTACTATTTCTATGATCTCAACGGCAAGCTGACGCACCGCTTCAGCGACCGGGACAGACTGTTCCTCAACGCCTATTACGGCCGTGACATATTCTATTACAAGGACAATGAAGGCGACACCATCATAGACGGAGCCGAGAACAAAACCGAGTTTGACGACAAGACCTATATCAGATGGGGAAACCTGCTAACCTCGGCGAGGTGGAACCACGTGTTCAACGGCAGACTGTTCTCGAACGCGACGGTGGCTTTCACGGAATACAGGATGCGGATGGGCTACAACTCAACGGAAAAGAGCGAGAACTCGAAATATTCCTACAAGTTCGACTATGGCTCGGGAATAAAGGACATCACCGCCAAAATCGACTTTGACTACGCACCCGGGCCGAAACACCTCATAAAGTTCGGCGGCGAATATGTAAACCATACCTACATCCCGGAAACCTACACTACAGTGGAGAAAGAGAATCACTATGGGCAGATGGTGACTGACACGACATATTCCAACAACAAGGAAAAGAACCGTCTCGGACACGAGGTCTCGGCCTACATCGAGGATGATTTCACGATAGGCAGACGACTGACGCTCAATCCGGGAATCCATCTTGCGGTGTTCCGCACCGGCGGCAAGACCTACTGGTCTCCGGAACCGAGAATGTCAGCGAAGTTCGATTTCGGAAAGGGAATAAGCGCCAAGGCGGCATATTCAAGGATGGCGCAGTACGTCCATCTGCTGTCCTCATCGAAGATCACCCTCCCTATTGACCTCTGGGTGCCTATCACCAAAAGCATCAAGCCGGTGACGGCGGACCAATATTCATTGGGCCTCTACTACGACGGTCTGCCGGGTTGGGAATTTTCCGTCGAAGGCTACTGGAAGGATATGCACAATGTCCTTGAATATAAGGACGGTGTCTCGTTCCTCGCCACGTCTCAGTCCTGGGAGAACAATGTCGTGATGGGTGACGGCCGCGCCTATGGAATTGAATTCTTCATCCAGAAGACGATGGGCAAGACAACCGGATGGCTTGGCTATACTCTGGCAAAAAGCGACAGAATCTTCTTCAACGGTCTGATCAACAATGGAGAACGCTACCCGTACCGTTATGACAGAAGACACAACATTTCTCTTGTCGTGAATCGGCAGCTCGGAAAGAAATGGGACATCAGCGCAGTGTGGACTTTCGCTACGGGAGGCACGACGACCATCCCTGAAAGGGAAAGCATTGTGATGCTTCCAGACGGGACGTTCACCCAAATCGATTACGCTCCGCACAGGAACAACTACAGGTTGCCTCCGAGCCACAGACTCAACATCGGAGTCAATTACCACAAACGGAAGAAACGCGGCGAAAGCGTCTGGAATTTCGGAGTCTATAATGCTTACAACAGGCTGAATCCGAACTTCGTCTATTATAAGTCAGACACGAAAGGGGATTCTGAATCGAGCCTTTACATAAGGAAGGCCAAACTCAAATCCGTCACCATCCTGCCTATAATCCCGTCATTCAGTTACACATATAATTTCTAATAAGATGAAAAGACTAATCTGCATAATATCCGTCACCATCTTGACCGTGGCTTGCACAAAGGACATTGATTTCAACCTGAAAGACCTCAAGCCACAGTTGATTGTAAACTCACAAATGACGGTCGGAGACACCTTGCACCTTGTCTATATGGCGGTAAGCAAGACTGACCGCATCGAAAAAATCAAATCCGGTTCGGTCAAGTGTTATGTCAACGGCAATCTTGTGGCTGACGGACAATTGGACAACCGTGACGATGACCTGTTCATCAAGGAGGATCTTCATCTCTACGGACGTTATTATTCAGACTTCTATAATGATGAGATGTACACTGCGGGTCTTAACGCTGCCAGCAAGAACAATCAGACAAGATACTCGTTCAAGGCCGATTTCAAGCCAGGTGATGTCGTGAGAATAGAGGCTGAGGCAGAAGCGGGGGGAGAGACCTACAAGGCTTATTCAGAAGTTGTTGTTCCCAAGGCGCCTGAATTCAGCATAACAGACACTCTGCGTCAAAAAGACCAATACGGTTCTTCAATCTACCGAATCCGTGTCAAAGGCAGGGACATAACCGGAGAGGACAACTTCTACCGGATCCTCACCGGACGTTCGACAATAGACAGAAAAATCAGATATGCCAGTGAGGAGGAAGACGCAAAGACTTGGGAAGAGACGAAGGACTACAGTTTCATCCGCCTGGACAAAGGCAACGATCCTATCTTGAACGACGGGGCTCCGGCCGAAGAACTTGACTTGGCGGGGGCATCCGAGAACACGTTCAGGGTCTTCTCGGACAAGCAATTCTCCGATGGTACGTTCAACATCGGGTTCAGCGTAAATGCCAATGAAATCATCAGCGGACTGCACGGAGTCCTGAATTATGACCGAATGGAATCCGAGACCACGTTCAGCGTGAAAATCCGTGGAATCTCGAAGGACGAGTATTACTATCTGAAGGCGCTCAGCATCTACGACTATCTGGGTGGAGACACGACACTGACAGAGCCCGTCTCCTTCCCGGACAATGTCACGGGTGGAGTCGGGCTCGTCAGCATAAGCTCGGAAAGCGTAGCCTCAATCAAGTTCAGAAGAACATACGATGTAAATTCGTGGATCTACACTGACAGGTAATCCTTAAAGCTTACTGAACTTCCTTTATGATTTCCATTCCCTTGCGGATGGCTTCCTCATTCTTAGGGATAAGATGATGGTGGCGTTCCGGGAGAGTTTTCCTTAAAGCAGCAAGCACGCTGTCAATCTTCACGACCGGACGGATCTTCAAAAGGCCGCCCAACACGATCATATTGAACGTCTTGATAAGGTTCATCTCGGCTGCGGCGTCCATAGCGTCGATGCGATAGACCTTGATGTCCTTCCTTGTCGGAGGCTCGTTGATTCCGTAGCCGTCATAGATGATGATTCCGCCCGGCTTCACCTTTGGCTCGAACTTCTCCAGCGAAGGCTGGTTCAGCACGATGGCGATGTCGTAGCTGGAAAGGATTGGTGAGGAGACCGGGGCGTCGCTGACGATCACGGTCACATTGGCCGTTCCACCTCGTTGCTCCGGACCGTAAGCCGGCATCCAGGTAACCTCCTTGCCTTCCATCAGACCGGCGTAAGCCAGAATCTTTCCCATCGAGAGGACACCCTGTCCTCCGAATCCAGCGATTATTATCTCGTCTGTCATAGCCTTGTCGATTTAAAGTTGTTCAACACCTTTGTCCTTGAGGTCGCCGAGCTGGTAGAAGGCGAACATATTCTCTTCCATCCACTTGTTGGCCTTCTCAGGACTCATCTTCCATCCCGAGTTGCAGGTCGAGACAACCTCCACGAGATTGGAACCCTTGCCCTGCATTGAATATTCAAACGCCTTTCTGATGGCCTTCTTCGTACGGTTGATCGCGGCCACGGTGTGGACTGCCTGACGGGTCACATAGCAGGTTCCCTCAAGGGTGGCTGCGATCTCGGTGATCTTCAGCGGATAGCCGTGAAGCGACACCTCCCTGCCGTAAGGGCAGGTGGCGGTCTTCATCCCAAGAAGAGTCGTCGGAGCCATCTGGCCTCCGGTCATTCCGTAGATGGCGTTGTTGATGAATATTATCGTGATGTTCTCACCTCTGTTAAGGGCGTGGATCGTCTCGGCTGTGCCGATGCAGGCAAGGTCGCCGTCACCCTGATAGGTGAACACGAGCCTGTCAGGCCATAGACGCTTCGTCGCACTGGCAAGTGCCGGAGCTCTTCCGTGGGCGGCTTCCTGCCAATCCACGTCAATGTACTTGTAGGCGAACACGGCGCAGCCAACCGGAGAAATCGCTATGGTCTTGTCCGTCATCCCCATCTCCTCAATCACCTCGGAGACTATCTTGTGCACAACTCCGTGGCTGCAACCAGGGCAGTAATGCATCGGAGTGTCATTCAGCAAGGCCGGTTTCTTATAGACTACCTGACCTTTCTCAATTATTTCTTCTCTTGTCATTGTCTTCAGCTTTAGAAAAGACGTTTAAGCGCGTCAACAACCTCGTCTGGGTCAGGAATGATGCCGCCCAGACGGCCGAAATGTCGCACAGGAACCTTGCCCTCTACGGCGAGCCGGATGTCCTCGACCATCTGTCCGGCGTTGATCTCCAGAGAAAGGATTCCTTTCACCCTTCCGGCAAGTTTCTGTACTTCCTTTGTCGGGAAAGGCCAGAGGGTGATCGGACGCAGAAGCCCTACCTTGATGCCCAGAGAACGGGCAATCTCGATGCTCTTCTTCGCGATACGGGCCGCGGAGCCGAACGCCACAATGGCATACTCAGCGTCCTCAAGAAGATATTCCTCGAAACGGACTTCCTTTTCCTCTATCTCCTTGTACTTCTTCTGGATGCGGAGATTGATGACCTCCATCTCCTCGGAACGGAGCTCAAGGGATGTGATGATGTTCGGTTTTCTTCCGCCGACACGTCCTGTGGTAGCCCAAGGGCATTCCCTGATGATCTCCTCCTCGGTGCGGCGAGGCTTGAACGGAGGAAGGACAACCTTCTCCATCATCTGCCCGATGGCTCCGTCGGCAAGGATCATCGCAGGGTTGCGGTAGCGGAATGCAAGTTCGAAGGAAAGATCCACAAAATCAGCCATCTCTTGAACCGAAGCCGGCGCAAGGACAATCAGATGGTAGTCGCCGTGACCGCCGCCCTTGCAGGCCTGGAAATAGTCCGCCTGGCTCGGCTGGATGGTTCCGAGACCGGGGCCGCCGCGCATTACGTCCACGACGAGCGCCGGAAGTTCGGCTCCCGCCATATAGGACAAACCTTCCTGCATCAGGCTTACGCCAGGGCTGGAAGAAGAAGTCATCACCCTCTTGCCGGTGCAGGCTCCGCCATAGACCATATTGATCGACGAAACCTCGCTTTCAGCCTGAAGGACCACCATACCTGTGGTCTCCCAAGGCTTCTCGGCAGCCAGAGTCTCAAGAACCTCCGACTGTGGGGTAATAGGATAGCCGAAATAGCCGTCACAACCACAGCGGATCGCTGCGTGGGCAATTGCCTCATTGCCCTTCATCAATGTGATTTCCTGATCTGCCATAGCTTAAACAGTTTTAAGACGGTAAACGGTTATGCACCCATCCGGGCAGACGGTCGCACAGGACGCACAGCCGGTACAGGTGTCAGCAAGAACCTCGTGGGCAAAGTTGTAGCCCTTCCGGTTCACTTCCTTGGTCGTCAGAGCAAGGACATCGAGCGGACAGGCTACGACGCAGAGATTGCAGCCTTTGCATCTCTCGGTGTCGACAACGGTCGCCCCTTTCATTTTAGCCATAATACCTTAATGTTTATTGATTGTACATATCCTTGTTGTAGAAATCGAGAATCTCATTGGCTGCGGCATAAGCATTCGCCGCCGGGCTTTCAGGATTTATCGCCATAGCCTCCAGATAGTTGTTGATGGCCTTCTGCCAGTCCCCTTTCTTTCTGTGGGCGTTGCCAAGAAGATAGTAGGCGCGGTCGGAAGGTTCCGGAGCAGTGGTGACATATTCATCAAGCAGACGGATTGCCTCGTCAGTCCCTCCTTCCACAAGAATCTTTTCTATCGCCGTAAGTTCAATCATAGCCTAGTCCACGAACAGACACCAGTTGTGAGTGTCCTCCTCAAGTCCCTTCTGTATGCCGATGATGCGGTTGTAGAGCTTTTCGCTGACCGGGCCGCACTTGTCCGGAGAGCCGAAGGTGTAGTGGCGCGAAGGCTCCTCGCACTCAAGCTGCGGTTTGTCGTCAATCGAGCTTATCGGCGTGATGACAACCGCAGTGCCGCAGGAGTTTACCTCATCGAAATCAGAAAGTTCCTCAACCTTTATTGTCCTCACTTCGACATTCAGTCCCATATCCGCCGCAACCTTGCGGAGACTGTTGTTGGTGATTGAAGGAAGAACGCTGCCGGAGCGAGGTGTGATGTAGGTGTTCCCCTTGATCGCAAAGAAATTGGAGGAACCGAACTCCTCGATGGTTGTCTTTGTGGCCGAATCCAGGAAAAGAAGCTCGCGGTAACCGGTGTTGTGCGCGATGTTGTAGGCGTGCAGGGACTGGGCGTAATTCGCACCCAGCTTGTAGCGGCCGGAGCCGAATGTCGAGGCGCGGTCATAGTTTCTCGATATGACAGCGTTTCCCGGACTGAGGCTCTTCGCTCCCGAATATGTCCCCACAGGAGAACACATCACGGCGAACATCACATCCCTTGCCGAATGAATGCCCAACTGAGGATTGATGCCCATAAGGACAGGGCGCAGGTAAAGGGATGCGCCGCTTGCCTCATACGGAGGAAGATAATCCAGATTCTCCTTCACGCACCTCACACACAGGTCGATGAACATCTCCTCGGAAGGGTAAGGCATATCAAGGTAAGTGGCGCTGTCGGCCATACGACGGGCGTTCTTGTCAGGACGGAAAAGCCTGATCCTGCCGTCCACGCCGCGGAATGCCTTCAAGCCCTCGAAGCAAGAAGGTGAGTAGTGGAATATTCCGGCGAAGCTGCTCAGGCAGATGTTGAAATCCTCCGTGACCACAGGTGTCTCCCACTTTCCGTCTATGCAGCGGCTGTACACCAAAACCTTGGTCTGAGTGTAGCTGAAAGACAGCTTACTCCAATCTATATTCTTCATCATCTGTATTATTTAATCTTCTATGATTCTGTCCTTATTATAAGTGTGGATTTTCGTCTGGCCGGAAAGGATCATGTAGCCGTTCTCGGCAAGGCTGTTGATTTCATCCTCACCAGGAAAGACCTCGACGGGAGCGATGAAGCCGATCTTGGCCTTAATCCTGTCCATCAGCATCCTGCTGTGAGCTATGCCGCCGGTCAGAAGAATCGCGTCAATCTTGCCGTCTGCGGTCGCAGCCATCGCTCCGACGTACTTGCAGACATTCAAAACGTAGGCCTTGAGGAACGTCCGCGCAAGTTCGTTGCCCTCATTGGCCATATTCTCGACATCCAGCATACTGTTGGTGCCGAAATACGCCACTGCTCCTCCGCGGCCTACCAGTTTCTTCTTGATTTCCTCCTTTGTGTATTTTCCGCTGAAACACATATCGATAAGTTCGAACGGCGGACAGCATCCCGCCCTCTCCGGAGTGATGGGGCCGTCGCCCCCGAGGCCGTGGTTCGTGTCAATGACCTTTCCGTTGCGGTGCAGGGAGATGGTGGCTCCGCCTCCCATATGGACCACAATCACGGTGACATCATTCGCCTTGTGACAGTGTTCCTTGAGGTATCTTCTCACGATAGCCCTTGAATTCAGGGCATGGAACAATGTCTTGCGCGAGAACTCCGGGATTCCGCCCATCCGGCACTCCGGCAGCATCTCATCCGCCATCGGAGGGTCGGCGATGTAGGCCACACACTTTCCGAAGCGGGGAGTCAGTTTCTTCTCCTCCCTGATTCCGTTGATTTCCTTGGCCACATCATCGGCCAGGATCGCGCTCAGGTTACAGGCGTGGTTTCCGTCACGGCAGCTGTTCAGCACATCGCGCATATCCTGGTTCACGTTATAGACACCGGTGATGACAGGTACAATCAGTCCTCCGCGTGCCATTACGATGTCCACATCCTCAAGCGGAATGCCCTTGGAGGCCATAAAATCCTTGATCGCCTGATGACGCATATCCGCCTGTGCCATTACGGACGGGTACTTGGCGACATCCTCGGCGGTGTGTTCAAGCTTGGTGTCAAACACCCGGACACCATCCGAGAAATAGCCCAGCTTCGTGGTGGTCGAACCGGTGTTGATTATAAGAATATTCCCCTTCTGAGGAGTTTCTAATGAATTTGTCTTGTTATCCATCGGATGAAAAGGCTTTTAATGACGATAAATATATTACATTTTTTCAACAGAACAAATACTTTTCTCATATTTTATAATGTTTTAAGCCGCTTTGGAAATTATTTTAGTGGAAATTTAACGTTTTAGAGTATGAAAATATATTCATTTACAGGAATAACGGGAGTTCCCAATAATGAAGAATAATTGTAAATTTGCGACATAGGAGAAAATGCATATGGATTCTTTCAAGGAACTCGCGCGGATGCGCAGAAGCCACAGGGTTTACACAGAAGAGCCTGTGAGTGATGAATATGTCAGGACGGTCATCCGGGCCGCACTTATGGCTCCTTCGGCCATGGGGATAAGGAAATGGAGGTTCGTGGTGACAGACAACAAGGAAACAATCAGGAAGCTTGCAGGTGTCAGACCGGCGGGTTCGGAGTTTGTCGGCGGAGCCCCGGTTGCGATTGCAGTTCTCGGAGAGCCGGAAAACCAGCCGAAATGGATTGAGGACTGTTCGATAGCGGCGGTCACGATGCAGTACCAGGCGGAGGATCTCGGACTTGGAACCTGCTGGTGTCAGATTAGGGGAAGCAAGAGCACTGAGGATGGAGTGACGGCGGAGCAGAAGGTCAGGGCGATTCTGAATATTCCTGAAAAGTATTCGGTTCTGTGTCTAATCGCCCTCGGGCATCCGGCCGATGAGCGCAAGCCGCAGAACGAGGATGCCCTCAAGTGGGAGCAGGTCAGCTATGTTCATTGAGCCTGTTGCCCGGTTCAGGTCGCCGTTCAAGACCAAGTTCGGGATTCCGCGGCAGGCCGGCCTTGCTCCCGGGCTGAAAGGCCGGATTGTCTTCGAGCCGGGCTTCCGCTGCTCAGAAGCCCTTCGCGGACTTGAAGGATTCGACTACATATGGCTCATCTGGGGATTCTCGGGGAACAAGCCTTGTCCGGCAGCCGGGTCTGCCGAAGCGACTGAGACGCTGCCCGGTGCGCATCGACAAGCTCCGCGACCTTTCCAGGCGACAGTGAGGCCGCCGAGGCTTGGTGGCAACGAGCGGGTCGGAGTCTTCGCCAGCCGCTCCCCATTCAGGCCGAACGGACTTGGACTTTCGTCAGTCAGGATTGATTCAATTGAATATGACGCCAAGGACTCGGACGGGAAACAGATCGGGCCGGTGATCAATGTTCTGGGAGCGGATCTGATGGACGGGACACCGGTCTATGACATAAAGCCTTACGTCACTTATGCGGACAGCCATCCGGAGGCCGCGTCCGGATTTGTCGATGACAAGGAATGGAGACCTCTGAAAGTCGTGTTCGACGAAGAGTCCATCCCCGGCTGGACAAAGGCCGATCTGGCCGCATTGAAAGAAGTTCTGGCGCAGGATCCGAGGCCACAGTACAGGAACGACCCCGGCAATGAGTACGGAATGATTTTCAATGATATGGACATCAGGTTCAAGGTTGATGGCGATCTCCTTACTGTTATCGGAATCAAACATCCGAAGGCCGAAGACTGATCGACAGACACAAACAAAACGAACGACAATAAATGAGACAATACCCATCACTTGAGATAGTCCCGCCACTGAAAGGGATGACAAAGGATGAGCTCCTTGACGACATCAGGCCGTTCATCGAGTTCAATCCCAAGTACATAAACGTCACTTGCCACAGGGACGAGGCCGTCTATGAAGAACAGCCGGACGGAAGCTACCGGAAGCGTCTCGTCCGCCGCCGCGTCAGCGAGACGGCAGTCTGCGGAGCCATCCAGTCCGAATTCAAGGTCAATGTTGTTCCCCACCTCATCTGCGGAGGCCTGACCGCTGAACAGATCGAGTTCCAGCTGCAGGACTTCAAGTTCCTGGGGATATCCGATGTCCTGGCCTTGCGGGGCGACTGTCTGGCGGGCGAGAAACGCTTCTCTCCGGTTCCGGGAGGCTACCACCACGCCAACGAACTCGTGGAGGCAATCCGCCGTTTCGAGAAGGAGAACGGGTGTGAGGGCTTTTTCCGGATCGGTGTCGGAGGCTATCCGGAGAAGCATTTCGAGGCCGCGAATATAGACGAGGACATAGCGAACCTCAAGCGCAAGGTCGATGCCGGGGCGGACTACATCACCACACAGATGTTCTTTGACAACAAGGTCTTCTACAGATTCGTGGACAGGTGCAGGGCCGCCGGAATCACGGTTCCGATCATCCCCGGACTGAAGCCGATCTCCACGCCGAAGCAAGTTAGACTGCTGCCGGAATCCTTCTCGATTGACATTCCGTTCGAACTCACAAGCGAGATCTCTGCCCACGAAAATGACAGACAGGCGGTCTATCAAATCGGGCAGGAATGGGCCACAGCGCAATGCAAAGACCTTCTGGCAAAAGGAGTTCAAGCGGTTCACTTCTACACGATGGGCAAGTCCGCAAACGTCATCGGAATCCTCCGTGAATGCTTCTGAACCATAAAAGGACGCATCGAACAATGCACGACATCAGAACCGAACTATCCAAACGAATCCTCATCCTCGACGGAGCGATGGGAACGATGCTCCAGCGCAAGGGACTCCAAGGCAACAGCGAGTCATTCAACATCACCAATCCTGAAACGATCGGTGAGATACACAATGAATATATTGAAGCGGGAGCCGACATAATCACGACCAACTCATTCAGTGCCAACAGCATTTCGCAATCTGAATATAACCTGTCAGACAAAGCGGGACAGATGGCGGAGGCCGCCGCGCGGATAGCCCGCCAAGCTGCCGACAAAGCTCCGCACAAGATTTGGGTGGCGGGAAGCGTCGGACCCACAAGCAAGTCCTTGTCCCTCGCCCAGAACATCAGCGATCCGGTTTTCCGACCATATTCCTTTGATGAGATGGCGGAGGCTTTTGAGGTGCAGATCAAGGGGTTGATAGACGGCGGTGCGGATCTGCTGCTGCTGGAGACCTGTTTCGACGCATTGAACACAAAGGCGGCGCTGTATGCGCTCGGGCATATTCAGGAGGCAAAGAACATCCCGATAATGATTTCTGCCTCGATGAGCGACAGGAGCGGAAGAACATTGACCGGGCAGACTATGGAGGCATTCTTCCGTTCAGTCCAACACTGCTCGCCGCTGTCGTTCGGGCTCAACTGTTCGCTGGGGGCAGAGGAGATGATTCCGCTGATCGCCGAGGTCGCGTCGTTCGCCACCTGCGCCGTCAGCTGCTACCCTAACGCCGGATTACCAAACGAAATGGGTGAATATGTCCAGACACCTCGGCAGATGGCCGACTCCGTCAGAAAAATGGCGTTGGCAGGATCTGTGAATATCGTGGGGGGCTGCTGCGGCACGACTCCGGATCACATCAAGGCGATTGCGGAGGCGGTGAAAGGAATGTCTCCGAGAACAATCCCGGAACCCGATGATGTGCTTTACGTCAGCGGACTGGAAAGCGTGGCCGTTGACAGGAGGAACAACTTCACAAATGTCGGGGAAAGAACCAACGTGGCGGGATCGCGCAAGTTCGCGAAACTGATCGCAGCCGGGGACTACGAGACCGGTCTTCAGATTGCGGCGCAGCAGATTGAGAACGGGGCCGCCATCATTGACGTCAATATGGATGACGCTATGCTGGACTCGAGGCTTGAGATGGAGAAGTTTCTGCGATATGTGTCCAATGATCCGGCCGTGGCGAAGGCTGCTATAATGATTGACTCTTCGCACTGGAAGACGCTGGTGACGGGGCTCAAGAACGCCCAGGGAAAGTGTATTGTGAATTCGATCTCGCTTAAAGAAGGCGAAGATGCGTTCATTGAGAAAGCACAGGAGATCAACTCGTTGGGTGCCGCCGTCATCGTGATTGCCTTCGACGAGGAAGGGCAGGCTACGGCCTACGACAGGAAGGTGGCGATCTGCAGACGGGCATATTCATTGCTGACAGAGAAGGTCGGGATTCGGCCGTGTGACATCATATTCGATGTGAATGTGCTGCCCGTTGGGACGGGCATCCCGGAACATTCGAGATACGGAATAGATTTCATTGAGGCTGTGCGCTGGATCAAGGGGAATCTGCCGGGGTGCAGGACTTCGGGAGGGGTTTCCAATCTTTCATTCTCGTTCAGGGGGAACAACGAGGTGCGGGAGGCAATGCATTCCGTGTTTCTTTATCACGCCGTTTCGGCGGGGCTTGATATGGGGATTGTGGCTCCGGGGATGCTCCGGGTCTATGATGAGATTGAGCCGGGACTGCTTAAATGTGTCGAGGATGTTATTTTGGATTCGGATCCTGACGCCACGGAGAGACTCATTGAGAAGGCTTCGCAGGTTTTATCGGGAAAGGATGCCGGTGGGGTCAGGCAGCACCCCGGAGGACTGGAGGCGACCTGCGCTTCGCACCCTGCCAGGGAGAATGGTCGCATCACCTTGTCTGCTCCGAAGCCGACGGGTGCAGATCCTGAAAATATTTCTTCCGCTAATGGCGATTCGGGTGTTGATGGCGGCCAAGACGCTCCGATGATTGGTAGCACCGGCGCATCGGTTGCAGAGCCTGTCGAAGCGACGGTGGAGGAGAGGTTGGTCAGAGCGTTGGTCAAGGGGGATTCTTCCGGACTGGAGAGGGACATCAACGAGTGCCTTGGCAAGTATGCGAAACCGGTGGAGATCATCGACGGGCCGCTGATGAGCGGTATGGCGCGGGTCGGGGAACTTTTCGGAGCCGGAAAGATGTTCCTGCCGCAGGTTGTCAAGTCGGCCAAGACTATGAAGAATGCGGTGGCTCTGCTGCAACCTTACATCGAGGAGGGGGGCGGAGAGTCGGCGGTGAGAAAGCCTCGAATCGTGTTCGCGACCGTGAAGGGGGACGTGCACGACATCGGGAAGAACATCACGGAGATCGTGCTGAGCTGCAATGGGTTCGAGATTGTGGACCTTGGTGTTATGGTGCCTAAGGAGACGATTCTTGAGAAGGCGGCGGAGTGTTCCGCTGACCTTATCGGGGTCAGCGGGCTGATCACGCCTTCACTGTACCAGATGGAGGAAATCTGCAAGGAGATGACGGCAAGAGGGTTGGACACTCCCCTGCTTGTGGGCGGGGCGGCGGCTTCGGCTCTCCACACGGCGGTCAAGATGGCTCCTCTTTACGGGCACGTGTTCTATGCTCAGGACGCATCCGCTAGCGCGGTGCTTGCCAACCTGCTTATAACGGACAGAGAGGCCACGGAGGCTGCCGAACATCTGAAACAGGAGCGTCTGCGGGAACTTTACGCACAATCTTCGCGGCATAAAAAGGCGGGTCAGCCGGCCGTGGAAGCGTTCCAGGCGTCCAGTTTCATAAAGGGAAGACCGTTCGGGGACATCGCAGGGCGGAGACTTGAGATTGAGGAAGTGGAGCCGTTCTTTGATTGGAATATGATCTCGGCGATCTGGGGCATCAAGAGTGGAACAGGTCACGAGGAACTGAGAAAACTCCGCACCGATGCACTTAAAGAGATAGAGAGACTAAAGGACGGAAACGCTTGTAGGATAATCATTTCAGCAAGGTTTGACGGATGCCACAGCGAAGGGGGCGACATCGTCTCGAAGGATTTCCGGCTGCCGATGTTCCGGCAGGAAGGCGGGCGGTCGCTGGCCGATTTCGTTCCACCTGAGGAATATGGGTTCGAGTCGCCGATGGGAATGTTCGCCATCTCGGTGCACACGGCATCGCATCCTTCAGGCTGCGACTGTCCGGCCTGCGGTACGGAATACGGGCCGATGCTGGCCAGGGCGGTGAGGCTGACCCTTGCCGAGGCTGCCTCCGAATGGCTGAACGCGCATATTCATAAAGAATTGCCATCAGAGTTCTGCGGGGCGAAGATCATCAAGCCCGCGGCGGGATATTCAAGTTGTCCTGACCACACGCTGAAGCGGGATATTCTTAGGTTGTTGCCTGAGGCAGAGAGGCTTGACATCACGCTTCTGGACAGCTGCGCTATGCTTCCGGACGCAAGCATCTGCGGACTCATATTCATCCACCCGGAGGCTTCCTACCCTGAAATCCGCCGCGTCAGCCGGGAGACTGTTGATGAATATGCCCGACACCGCGGAATGTCGGATGCCGACAAGGCACGCTTCCTCGGACATCTGCTTTAGAAACTGTTTAAGAAGCTGTTTAAAAATGGTTCCCGCATTTTATTATGCGGAATTTTCGAGAC
>CAVCPY010000165.1:0-6974 GCA_963604245.1 Eggerthellaceae bacterium | reverse complement strand
AAAGATGAAAATGGCCGGAAAGGCCGCATAAGAAAAAAGAGGAATTATTTTTAAACAGCTTCTAAGAAGGCGTGACCGAGTACCGCGGCCACGCCTTCATATTCATCGATGAGATTGTGGTGGCTGAACTATCTGAACAGCCGGTCGATGTCCTTGACCGTGTGCGGCAGGGCGAAGACTACAACGCGGTCGTAGGCCTCTATGCGGGTGGAGCCGATGGCGATGTAGGACTCGCTGCCCCGGATCAGACCGCCGATTACCGCATCCTTTGGGAAAGAGATGTCTTTCAGCGCGCCCTTGGTGATGGCGCTGCCGGGTGCGACGGTATATTCGAGAACCTCGGCGTCGGTGCCGCTCATATACTTGACCAGACGGGCCTTGCCGCTGAGAGTGAACTTGAAGAGCCTTCCGGCTGTGATCAGTTTCTTGTTGATGACCGAGTCCACGCCCATCTCCTCGGCGAGGTGGATGTACTCGATGTTCTCCACTTCGGCGATTGTCCGTTCTACGCCGAATTTCTTCGCCACGACGCAAGCAAGCACGTTAGCCTCGTCGTTGCCTGTCAGGGCCAGAAAGGCGTCGTAGTCCTTGATTCCTTCCTCAAGAAGCAAGTCGGAGTTCCTGCCGTCCCCGATGACCACTACCACATTGTATGGAAGTCGTTCAGACAGAGCCGTTCCACGCTCTTTGTCCAACTCCAGGATTTTCACCAGGCTGATCTTCCGGCTTAACTTCTCCGCGACCAGAGCCGCAATGTCCGACCCCCCGAGAATCATCACCTTGTCAACCTCTATATTGCTCTTCCCGAGGAACTTCATCAGGAATGACATTCCTTCCCGGGTGGCGATGATGAAGACCAGGTCGTTGAACAAGAACTTCGTGTCGTACTTCGGCATCACCGTCTTGCCTCCTCGGGAGATGGCGATCACCCGGAACTGAAGCTCGTCGCTCGTGGCGATGGCTGCGAACTCGGCTATCTTCATATCCAGAAGAGGAGAGTCCTCTTCCAGCTTGAACACTTCGACCTGGAGTCTTCCCCGGGCGAAATCCATAGATTCCGTGGAGGAGGTGTGCTTGAGGAGGTCGAAAATCTCATCGGCCGCAAGCCTCTCGGGGTAGAACATCAATTCGATGCCCATCTGCTTGAACAGCAGCTTGTTCTCCGCTGAAAGGAAATCATTGTCATCAATTCTGGCCGTGACCTTCTTGGCTCCGAGGTTCTTCGCCAGAAGAGCGCTCACGATGTTCACGTCCTGAGGCACGAAAGGCACGACGGAGATGAACAGGTCAGAGTTCTGCACGTCCGCCTCGCGCATCACCCTCAGCGAGGACGGAGCACCCTCGATTGTGATGACGTCGGCGATGGCTCCGAGTTTCGCAAGCCGCTGCGGGTCGTCGTCGATGACGGTGATGTCATTGGCTTCAAGGCTCAGCATCTTCGCAAGATGCGAACCTACCTCTCCGGCTCCTTGAATGACGATTTTCATACGAACTTCCTTAAATACTCAAAAATACTGTTTCCCTTGAACATCGCCAGCGGGACGATCCACTCGGGGAAAAGGGATGGAACATCAATCCGGCGGTGTGTGTCGGCATATTCCTGGATCTCTTTGACGTCTGGTCTTGTCTGAAGTCCGCGGAACTCCCTGTGCGCCTCCCTGACCGCATTGAAGCACTCTTTCCTTCCCGTCAGCAGATAGACCAGCGCAGAACATCCGTCCAGACACATTCTTATGAATATAGCGCCTCTGGCGCGTCTGCAAGCCCTGGCCGCCGCCTTTTCCGGCGTGAGTTCCCTCACTTCCTGCAATGAATATGTCTTCGCGAGGTTGTTCCTGAGCATCAGGAGGTTGTTGCGGTAGTTCAGTTTCAGCTTCCACGGAGAGTCGTTCGGCAGCGTGCCTCCTCCAAGATGCCACACGACCGACTGCGGCACAACGAATATGCTCTTCCCCTCCAGCTGGAGTCTCCAGCAGAGGTCAATCTCCTCCATATGGGCGAAGAATCTGTCGTCCAGCCCTCCCATCCTTGAATACTCCTCCTTGCGTACCATCAGGCAGGCTCCCGTGGCCCAGAAGACCTTGGCCGGCGAGTCGTATTGACCGGTGTCTCTCTCCACCTTTTTGAGTACCCTTCCGCGGCAGAACGGGTATCCGAAACGGTCCAGAAGACCGCCGGCCGCACCTGCATATTCGAAACAGTCCTTGTCGTACCACGAATGGAGTTTCGGGGCGCAAGCGGCGCAGCCGGGATGGCTGTCCATCCAATCGGTCAGAGGTGTCAGCCAGTCCTTTGAGACCTCGATGTCCGAGTTGATCAGTACGAAATATTCAAGATCCGCGGCGTCAGGCAGCGCGCAGACAGCCTTGAAGGCTCTGTTGTAGCCGCCGGTGAAGCCGTAGTTATTGTCCAGGCGGATCTGCCTTACGGACGGGAACTTTTCGGAAAGCATCTCCATCGAGCCGTCCGTGGAGGCGCTGTCGGCCACGATGACCTCCGCCTTTTGTGTGGCAGAAGCCAGCAGACCGGGCAGGAAACGCTCAAGGTAGTCCTTCGTGTTCCAGTTAAGTATGACAACCGCCGTGCGCATTGTTCTATTCCTCTTCTTTGTGGCAGTCGCAGTCGCCGTGGCAGCACTCGCCGTCCTTCTTGCCATCGCCGTGGCAGCACTCTCCATCCTTGTGCCCTTCGCCGTGGCAGCCGCCCTCACCCTTGTGGCAGCGGCACTCGTGCTCCTCCTGCGGAAGGAACTCTCCGTGAAGGCCTTCATTGAGCTCTTTCTCCGTGGCTTCGCGCACGCTTACAACCTTGCCGGTGAAGTTGAGAGTCTTGCCGGCCATCGGATGGTTGAAGTCCATCGTGACGGTGTCGCCTTTGACCTCGTGGACGGTTCCCTGTACGACCTGTCCGGTGT
The DNA here is from genome assembly GCA_963604245.1 of Eggerthellaceae bacterium. GTDB lineage: Bacteria > Bacteroidota > Bacteroidia > Bacteroidales > UBA932 > Cryptobacteroides. The sequence goes on along the minus strand of CAVCPY010000165.1, from coordinate 4,060 downwards.
TGCTGAGCATCGGGATCACCTGCCCCACGACGAGAAGATCCTCGCGTACCTGGCCGTCAATCTCGAAGGCGGCCTTCGGCAGGTCGATCAGGCGGCTCTCGTCGAAGGTGCCGTAGCCTTCCTCCGGGGTGAGGGTGAAGGCGAACCCGTCGCCCGGCTCCTTGCCCTCGACTTCGCTCTCGAATTTTGGGAGAAGCATATGTGTTCCGTGAATGTAGCCAAGCGGACGCTCTTCGGTGGCCTTGTCGGCGAGTTTTCCGTCAACGATCAGTTCGTAGGTCAGCTCGACCACATTGTTTTTCTGTACTTTCATAATGATGATTTATTGTTAATATGTTTGTTCTCTGTTTGTTATGGTTTAATGCCAGCCTTGCGTCAGGCGCTGAAGTCAACATTTCTGAACGCTAAGGTAGGAATAAGTTTTGATTTACAGAACCTCGCGTCATTCCCGGCTGCGAGAAGATTGTTCCAAAGGGTAAGTAGATTGCCCGTTATGAGCACCTCACGGACAGGGTGGACAATCTTGCCGTCGCTGAACAGGAATCCCTCCACACCGAAGGAGAAGTCGCCTGTGGCGGAGTTGCTGTTGCCGCCGTTGAACCCGGTGACGAGGATGCCGTCGCCCACAAGGCGCATAAGCTCCTCCTTGCCGTAGGTCGCTTCGACAGGCTCGGCGACTGATGGCGTTCCGGTCGCAGAACCTGCCGAAGCGACCTTCCAGGCGACCGAAGGAGAGGCGCAAGGCAGAAGCACCGGCCTTACGGCATCCTCAATCGTGGGGTCAAGCCCCGTCTTCCGCGAAATGTAGGTGTTGATGAAATATTCCTTGACAACCCCTTTCTCTATAATTGGTGTCTCGGCGGTCGCTACCCCTTCGGAGTCAAACAGTCTCGATCCGGTCTCCCCGACACAGGCCGGCCTGTCCCAAATGTCCAGCCACTCCGGAAACATCTTCTTCCCCAGCGAATCCAGCATAAACGAATTCTTCTGCTGCAGTGAATATCCTCCAAGGGCGTTCAGCACCGGTGTCACCAGCCTCGATGCCACTTCACTGTCGATGACCATTGAATATTTTCCGCTGTCAATCTTTAGCGGTCCGATCTGCGACGTCGCACGTCTGAATGCCGTCTCGCCGCAGTCCTTGATGTTCAAGTCCTTGAGCATCGGGGAGGCGTCCCACCAATAGCTGCTGAAGCGGTTGCCCTCCGCATCCTGCACCGTCACCTCGACACCATATTCAAAGGAAGTCTCGGTGTGGCGGCAGCGCATCCCGTTGGAATCAATCGCCAGCGAGTCGAAGATGGAGTCTGAATATTCCCCCTCCTCCGAGATGAGTCCGTCGCCGGAGTGTTTCTTGAATATGGCCGCATCGAGTGCCATCCGGAGTCTATTGTCCACCGTAAGGTTCGGATATTCAGAATCATACAGACCGAGTTCCTTGCCCGTGACGGCGTTCTTCGCTGTCCTTGACGGATCAGGAAGGTCTCTGCACGGGTCTTCCGCCAGCATCCTGACAGTGGCTATCGCTTTCTTGAGGAAATCGTCCAACTCGCTTTCCACCAGTCTGTTGGTTGAGAAACTTCCGAACCTCCCGTCCACGAAAAGGCAGATGCTGACAGACCTGTCAAGACAGTGGTTCACCTTGTCAAGTTCTCCGTTCAGAGTCCCGAACAGTTCCATCAGGCTCTTGTTCAGCGTGATGCGAACTTTGTCCGCTCCAAGTTCCAGAGCTTTTTGCAGACAGACATCCGCGGCTGCGATCTCCTGCTCCGTCAGCATTCCGTTTATCTGATCCATTCTATTCTCCTCCAACTGTCAGTTTGTTTATCAGCACCGTAGGGATTCCGCAAGAGACCGGGCAACTTTGTCCCTTGCCGCACGTCCAGGCTCCCTCGTCAATCTTCAGGTCATTGCCCACTGCCACGATGTCGGCCAAGGCCTGCGGCCCGTTCCCGATGATGTTTATGTCCTTTACCGGCGTGGTCAACCGCCCGTTTTCGATAAGGGCTCCGCTCTTGACGAAGAACGTGAAGTCTCCCTCGCCGATCTGCACCTCGCCGTTGCTGAACTGATCCACATAGATTCCTTTCTTGACGGAGGCTATGATGCTCTCCTTGTCGGTCTTGCCGCTTTCCATATAGGTAGCCCTCATTCTCGGAATCGGAGCGTACCGGAATGATTCCCGCCGTCCGTTGCCGGTAGGGGAGACCCCGTAGAACCCGGCGCTGATCCTGTCGTGCAGGTAAGAGGTCAGCACACCGTCCTTTACCATATAGGTCTTCTGTCCCGGGACTCCCTCGTCGTCGAAATTGATTGAGCCTCTGTTGGAGGGAATAGTTCCGTCATCCACAATCGATATGCTTCCGTCGCAGATTTTCTGCCCCATCTTTTCAGAGAACACAGACTGGCCTTTCCTGTTGAAATCGGCCTCGAAAGCGTGACCCATTGCCTCGTGCAGCAATATTCCCGAAGCTCCGGCGCCCATCACGACAGGCATCTGTCCGCCTTTCGGGCGTTTGGCGGCGAACCTGTCGTCGATTCCGGAGATGATACACTCCGCCATCTCGTCCAGCAATGCCTCCGTCAGCATCTCTGTTCCGGAACGGTAGGCTCTGGAGGTGCTTTTGTTCTCAATTCGCCCGTTCTGGCTGAAAACCGCCGACGCCGAAAGCACGCCCATCGGCCGGGTATCATAAGTCAATTCTCCCAATGAGTTGAACATCAGAATGTCGCTGACCTGTCCGGAGAACGACACGATGATTTTCGCTATTCTTGAATCCTTCGCTGCAATCTTTTCTTTCAGCCTTTCCAGCCAAGGGACAAGCTGCGTCGCGTCGGTGGATCTCCATCCGAGCCCGGAGGCATATCTATCCTTGGGAGGCTTGACTCCCTTGCAGTGAACCGCTTCCGTCGCTCCTTGGCCTCCTTCCGCTATCTTGGACGCTGCCCTGGCGGCTTCAGCCATCGAGTTCGGTTCCGTGTTCTCAGAATAAGCGTAGCCGGTCTTGTCTCCTTTCAGTACCCTGATTCCGACACCATAGTCGATGTGGAATCCGCCGGAGGAGACGATTCCGTCCCGCAGCAACAGATCGTTGCACGAAGTGTTCTCAAAAAACAGGTCACAGAAGTTCCCGCCTCCTTTCAGACCCTCGGCCGCAAGCCTTTCCAGCTGCGCTTCGCTGACTTGGAACAGATTGAGATAGTAATTCTTATCCTTGTACATTCTTTAGTTCCCTTTTTTCTTCTTTCAGATGTTTTTCATAATCTGCGTTGATTGACTGGATCCGGCTGAACTTTTCAGGGTCCCGGATGACCTTCCCGTCCTCCGACGACTCCGCAACAATCGTGAAAGGCACGTTGGAATTGTCCAGGAGAAGCCACCTGTCACAGAGCGGCATAAAGTCCCGGAACAGGTAGTGCAGCCCTACATTGTAGCGCCTTATGATTGTCTCTTCCTTTATGTTGTGTCCTCCGGCGGCCACTCTGGCCGCCACCCTGCTCACGGCGAGGTCGGGAGAGTTCAGCCAGAAATACAGGATGGTCACATAGTAGCCGGCTTCCTTCGCATCCTTGATCACCTTGAGCAGAGACCGGGTCGCAAGCGTGGTCTCTATGCAGAAATCCGCCTTTCTCTGGAGCAGGAACCTCATCTTCATCAGCATATAGCGGCTGGCTGCCACGTAGGCGCTTTCCGGATGGAACGGCGAGAGGCTTTTCGCGAACTCATCGGAGTTCACGAACTCGCTGCATTCCAGCATCTCGGGCAGAAGCGTGTAGGATGCGGTGGTCTTTCCGGAACCGTTGCAACCTGCTATGATGAAAAGTCGAGGCATATCATTCAACTTTCGCAAGTAACAAAGTGTCTGTGACAAAATACCTTATCTCACGTTCGGAGAGCGACGGACGTGAATGCTCAGTTCACGTTACCCTCTCCCGGCATCCCTCCCCCTCGGGGGAGGGAGTGTGTTCCGTCACTGCCGTGACGGGAAATAAGGTGTTTCGCACGTGCGAAACTTAGAAGCTGTTTAAAAATAATTCCTCTTTTTTCTTACGCGGCCTT
>CAVCPY010000164.1:0-4865 GCA_963604245.1 Eggerthellaceae bacterium | reverse complement strand
TTCTTCACAAACAAATTGCTCCGCAAAAATCCTTCACAAAAACTTACCAACTTATTTTTTCATCATCACTAAGCATTGTGGTAAATATAATAATATTTCCAAGAAACTCCAACAATCACTTGATTTCCAAAAGTTCCGACCAGGAAGTGGAGTAGAGGCGGGAGCAGAACTCGCGACGGATGCCGTCGGAATAGTGTCCTGGGCGCTGGGTTGCCAGCCTCAGGACATTTTTGCCGGAGGTGTTGACCAGATCCATAACCTTGGAGATGCGGTCATCTCGGTCACGGGCTTCCTGATCGAAATCGAACAGGGTGGCCTGGATGCTGCCGGCCTCCACGATGTCGGAGACGGTCACACCGGCTCTTTTATATTCAAAACCATTGCGGAAGACCATCCTCAACGCGCGCAGCGCGGCGGCGACCACCTCACGGGTACTGCTGGCCGGAACATCAAGCCTCACGCTTGCGTTCGGAAAGTACTGCGGCAGGTCATCCCGGAAGCGGTTGGTCTGGATGAAAACGCCGACTGAATATGCCGCCGTACCTTCCGAGCGGAGTTTCTCGGCGCATTTTCCGGCGAAGTCCGAGACCCTGAGCGTCATCTCATCAATGTCAGAGATCATCTTGTCGAACGAACGGGAAGTGCAGATGCTCTTGCGCTTTTCGTTACGCTCTTCCTCCACCATCCGCCGCCCCTGTAGTTCAGCCCAGGTCCTGACACCACCTATTCCCATCATTCCCCTGACCCACTCGGACGGTCTCCGGATGAAGTCCAGGGCCGTCTTGACACCTGCGGATTCCAGTTTCGGAGCCCCGCGCCATCCGATTCCCCAGACATCATTTATGGGAGTCAGAGCCAACGCCTTACGGATTTTCTCGTCAGTATCTATCACGCAGACCCCTTTGTAGCCTTTGTATTTCTTGGCAAAATGATTGGCCACCTTGGCAAGAGTCTTCGTGCCTGCGATTCCGATGCTGACCGGAATGCCTGTCCAGCGGCGGATCTTAGTCACCAGAGCCGAGCATATTTCAGGAAGACTCTCAGGGCTCACGCCATCCATTTCCATATAGGCTTCATCAATCGAATACACCTCCAGCCGGGGTGCCGTTTCGGCAAGGATCGACATAACCCTCGCAGACAGGTCACCATAGAGGGTGTAGTTGGACGAACGCACCACAAGTTTACCCTGATCTACCAGATAGCGGACCTTGAAGAACGGAGTCCCCATCTTGATGCCCATCGCCTTGCTCTCATTGCTGCGGGCGACCACGCATCCGTCATTGTTGGACAGCACGACAACCGGCCGGCCTTCCAGCTCAGGCTGAAAAGCCCTCTCGCACGAAACGAAGAAATTGTTGCAGTCAACTAACGCGTACACACTTTCTTTATGACATAAGTCACCACTCCCCAGACCGTAAAGTCATTGGACTCGGTCACTTCGATTGGAGGATATTTCTCATTGGCCGGAAGCAGCCATATTCTTTGATGACGAAGAATATCATAGGACACGCCCGGTCTGGAGGCTTTTACCGCCCGCGACGCATCGGCGGGATCCCTGAAAGAGATGTACTTCAAGGCGAACTCTCCGTCGATGAAGCAGACTGCCATATCTCCTTCCTTCGGCTCGATCGACTTGTCCACCACCAGCACATCCCCCTCGTTCACATCGGCGTCAACCATCGAGTCTCCCACCACTCGGACGAAAAAAGTCGCCGCCGGATGCCGCACAAGTTCCTTGTTGAGGTCAATGAAGGAATTCATATAGTCCTGCGCCGGCGACGGAAAGCCGGCGTGCACGCCGCTCTCCATCATCGGGGCAAAAGTGCCTTTACTGTCCTCTTCTGCTGCCATCTATGAATATATTATCAAGTTCCTGCCAATATTCCGGATGGTACGCTTCGGCAAACCCGGCGACCGGTTCAGCGAGCTGATTCCATACTACTCAGACTGCTCAGCATCCTTAAATTCAGCGGCTTCCGTGCTGGAAAACGAGTGAGGTCTGTCATCCGAACCATCCGGCTCGGCGCCGGAGAGGGAGCGGGCGGCGGCGACGGCGCAGTTGATGCCATCTATGGCTGACGAGACGATGCCTCCGGAATATCCCGCCCCTTCACCGCACGGAAGAAGCCCCGGAAACGCATCGGCCTCGCAGGTGCGCGGATTTCTCGGAATGCGTACGGGGGAGGAGGTTCTGGACTCGACTCCGATCAGCAGAGCATCGTTCGTGTAGTAGCCCCTCATCGACTTCTGGTTCACAATGGGGAACGCGTCCTGAAGCCTCTCGGCGATGAAAGGAGGAAGCAGTTCGTGGAGCGGGGCCGGAACAACGCCCGGCTTGTAGGAAGTCTCCGGAAGATCCTCGGACTCTTCACCCTCGCAGAAATCCACCATCCTTTGCGCCGGTGCGGCGAAAGGATTCTGCGAACCGGAATGCTCATTGGCATATTCCCACATCTTCCTTTCCACATCCTTCTGGAACTCCAGTCCCGCGAAAGCGCCCTTGTCCGCATATTCCTCAGGAATGTCCTCCGGGTTGATCTGCACCACCACACCAGCGTTTGCGTACCTGCCGCTTCGGGCGGAGTTCGACATTCCGTTCATCACGATGGTCTCTGGCTCGGTCTCAGAAGGCACCAGAACACCGCCTGGGCACATACAGAACGAGAACACGCCACGGTCGCCGACCTGCTCCGTGAATGAATACTCCGCCGCAGGCATCCCCGGCTCCCACTGACCGTGGTAACGGATGTCGTTGATGAGAGCCTGCGGATGCTCCACACGGACACCCATTGCGAAGCCTTTTGCCTCAAGGGTGAAGTCCTTCGCTACAAGCATCTCGTAGATGTCACGGGCGGAATGGCCGGTGGCAAGGATGACCTTGCGGGCCGAATATTTACGCACGCTCGGCTTCCCGGCTTTTGTGGGATTCTCTGAATCAAGAGCCTTGACCTCGATTGTGCCATCGCTCTTGCGGTTGATGTCCGTCACTTTCGTGCCGAAGTGATACTCCCCGCCCCTTGACAGGATGCACTGACGGATGTTCTCCACGACTTTAGGGAGACGGTCTGTGCCGATGTGCGGATGCGCGTCAACGAGAATCTGGGGACTGGCTCCGAAGTTGACGAACTGGTGGAGCACCTCACGGATGTCGCCCCTCTTCGAGGAGCGGGTGAAGAGTTTTCCGTCGGAGAACGTTCCGGCTCCGCCTTCGCCGTAGCAGAAGTTGGACTCGGGGTTCAGGATTCCCTCGCGGGTAAGTTTCGCCATATCGTACTTGCGGTCGCGCACGTTCTTGCCTCTTTCAAGGATGACCGGCTTGAAGCCAAGGGTCAGGAGTTTGAGGGCGGCGAACATTCCGGCTGGGCCGGCGCCGATGACAATCACGGGATCGGCGGCGGTGACATCCTTATATTCAGGAATCTCGTAAGGGACATAAGATTCAAAGCGGTGGTTGTAGCCTTCGATGCGGTAGCGGTAAACCACATCGTTGCGGGCGTCAATCGAGCGCCTGGCGACCACACAGGTCACATCGGCGTTAGGGAAGCTCGGCTGGTAGGACTTTGTCGGGTCAACCACATTGATGACCGCGTTGCCGCGGAGGTTCATCTCTCTCGCCGCGACGATCCTCACGTCATCCGGCCTGAGGTCTCGGCCAACCCTTCCGGTCATTTCAAATTCAATCATAGTCTTCTATATAGCAAAAACGTAAGTACTTGTTATTCAAATTGGACGTACCCAGTCCGGTACGCATATATTCATTAATAATCCGCGATGCGGGAGACGGGGGCGACATCGAGCGGGGTGCGTTCGCCGGCGAGGTAGTGGAACCATCCGGCGATGGCAATCATAGCGGCATTGTCAGTGGTGAACTTGAACTCGGGGAGGTAGGTGTTCCAGCCGCGTCTGCGGCCCTCTTCCTCGATTCTGGAGCGAAGACCGCTGTTGGCGGAGACTCCGCCGCCGATGGTCACGTCTCTGATTCCGGTCAGCCGGGAAGCCTTGACCAGTTTGTCCATCAGGATGTCAATCAACGTCTTCTGGAAGCTGGCGCAGATGTCCGCCTTGTTCTTTTCCATAAACTCGGGATCCTTGGCCATCTCGTCACGCACGAAATACAGCAGCGATGTCTTGACTCCGCTGAAACTGTAGTCCAGCCCCGGAAGGTGCGGTTTTGCGAACTTGAAGCGGTCCGGGTTCCCGAGTTTGGCCAGCCTGTCAATCACCGGGCCTCCGGGATAACCAAGCCCCATCATCTTGGAGCATTTGTCAAACGCCTCGCCCACAGCGTCATCGATGGTCTGTCCTAGAATATCGTAGTCCAACGGACTGTTCACCTTGACAATCTGCGAGTTACCTCCCGAAACCAGCAGACAGAGGTACGGGAAAGCCGGCTGGCGGTTCTCCTTTCCCTCCTGCTTCACGAAGTCTGCGAGAATATGCCCCTGAAGATGGTTGACCATAATTATGGGGATATTCAAGGCAACACCAAGCGCCTTTGCGAAAGATGTGCCCACAAGCAGTGAGCCCAGAAGCCCGGGGCCTCTTGTGAACGCTATTGCAGTGAGGTCGGAGGCCTTGATTCCAGCCTTGTCCAGAGCCTGGCTTACGACAGGCACGATGTTCTGTTCGTGGGCTCTGGAGGCGAGTTCAGGGACGACTCCTCCATAATCCTTGTGGACTTGCTGGCCCGCTATCACGTTGGAGAGCAGGAATCCGTCCCTGATCACGGCGGCCGATGTGTCGTCGCAGCTCGATTCGATTCCAAGGATATAATCCGACATATTCTTCAAAGACATTAAGAAGCTGTTTAAGAAACTGTTTAAAAATAATTTCTCTTTTTTCTTATGCGGCCTTTCCGGCCATTT
>CAVCPY010000163.1:0-4898 GCA_963604245.1 Eggerthellaceae bacterium | reverse complement strand
TGTCTCGAAAATCCCACATAATAAAATGCGGAAACCATTTTTAAACAGTTTCTAAAATTCAGGGTTGACGTACCGGGCGTACCATTCAGGCACCACTATCTCGATTCCGGCGGAGGAGAAGACGATCCTGATCGGAATCAGGCACTCTTGTCTGGAGACGTCGATCTCCGGATGAGCCTTGAGGAACTCTCCCACATTGACTCTGGCGACCTCAACTCCGGCGGAGGTCGTCAGTACGACCCAGACATCATCGAAGCTCTTGTTCCTCATTATGTTGAACCTCGATGATTTCATCCCGGAACCTGCGGTCAACAGCGGGCTGTAGGAGACCGGCGACCCCTGCGGGGCGCCGCTGAAGTCAGTGTAAGGAGAAAGTCCGGAGACGGTAAGAGCCTTCAGCGCTCCGAGAATCTCTCCGTCGGCAAGCACCTCCACGACAACCTTGTAGTGGGAGCTCCTGAACGAGATGACTTCGGAAGAGTCGTAATCCGTCACCGTGAACTTTCTGGAGGCGAAGTAGAGGGAGTCCGTCCCAGTCACCGTCCCGGAGCCGAACTGAGCCTCCGGGCCGAAGAGAGTCTTTGCGAAATCCCCCGCCACCTTGTCTATCCTTGTGTCGTGGGTGTTCCCGACGCAGACGATGGTGTAGTCGCCGGGGTCAAGCGTCGGCAGGACTGTCCTGGCCCCGTCAACATCGCTTTGCGGCAGGACACCCGAGAACACAAGGTTGCCTTTTGAGTCGAAGACAAAGATCTCAACCCTGCGGACCTTGTCCTTGAATATTTCCGTCTCGCCGTCTCCCTTATAGCTGAGGATCAACTCATTCGTGGAACGGCATGCGCTCAGGTCCTCTCTTATGCAGGCGGTCGCCGCCGCAAGGAAGACGGACGCTGTGACAAGCAGAAAGTGTAGTGGTTTCATATCCGTGTCTTCAATTGTTTTGTCTTACAGGTAAAGGATGGCCGGGATTCCACACCCGCCCGGCCGACGGGAGAGATAGACTTGACGCGCTAGAATGAAGGCACCACAGGGACAACCTTCCAGGCTGCGACTGTGACGGTCACGTCTATGCACTTCAGAGGCTGGTTGAAATCGGTGTCTTTGAATTTGAACGCAAGCTTGTAGATCTTGCCCGCCTCGAAAGCGGTGATGGCGGTGCCGTTCTGAAGCTTCAGGCCGCTGGTAGCCAGATAAGCCGGAGCGTTGTCATTCACGCTGGTGACAACAAGCTGTGGAACCATCGCAGGGAATGTGTGATAGACGAGTGTCTTGGTGTTGTCTGGTCCCGACGCCCTAGGGGTAAGCGTCACACCCACCTGATCCACACGCCAACCTGTCAGGCCGTTGATCCAGGAAAAGACAGTGCCTTCCTCGATGGTCTGGTTCACCGGAACGCTCGGGGCCGGCGCCACTAACTTGGATTTCGAGTGATAGTTGTTGAGAGCGAGCTTGCCGAGGACAACCTCCTGATACATCGGAGGATCGCTGAACTCACACTCGAATCCGCTCACCTCAAGGCGGGCGACGCGAGGAACGAGGTTCACTGTCGCCTTGTACAGAGGAGTGTGTTCGTCAAGTGCAGTGGTGAGGGTAAGTCCGCTCTCCCCGTAGAGGAGGAGGGACTCGGCATCCTGCTGGTTTTCAATCATTATTTCTTGCTCAAGAGCCGCAAGATTGGCCGCAGTGACGGCGGCGCCCTTATTCCCGACCACAACAACCTTGTTGACAGCGGCAGGGAGGAAGTGGAATCTTACAGGGGCGGAAGGGACATCGCGTCCCACAAAATACTGCGTCGCGTCTTTCCCGTCGGCTGTCTTTCCCGGGAAAAAGCTTGTTCCGTCAGTGAACAGAATGTGACAGTCATTGAGTGTGATCGTGGTGCCGTCGGCGATGGCTGTTCCGGCCGAACGGGTGAGAATGTTGGTGAGGTTGACCTCGACGGACTTCATCGGTCCGTCATCAACTTTGACTTCCTCTTTGTTGCAGGCAAGGAGGGCAAGGGCCGTCATAGAGACTCCCGTTAAAAATCCAATGTGTTTCATAGGGCGAATAATTAAATTGGTAAATAAGTGATTTGTATGTTATTGACAATATACTCACAATCATTGCAGAAAGAGAACTTCCTTTCTCACCCGAAGCTGTCCGAGTGCGGCCTCGGCCTCGGGGACACCGGCGGAGAGAGCCTTTGAGAAGTATTCCTCCGCTCCGGAAAAATCCTCAATCAGCGCAAGGAAAAGTCCGTTGGCGTAGAGAGCCTCCCCTCCGTCGCCGGCCTTCCTGAGGTAATCCTGGGCCTTGTCGTAGTCACCGGCCTGAATCTTCGCCATAGCAGCGTTCAGATTGGCCACCGGGTCATCAGGGTAGGTCTTCACCGCCTCAAGGAATATTCTGTTGAACTCCTCCTCCCCCGGTCTGTACTTGGTTGACAGAAGATAGAACTCCTCAAGACTGAGGTTCCGCGGGCGGCTTCTGAAGACCTCCTCAAGCTCATCGGCGGTGGCGTAGGAGCGGATGGTGTAGTCTATTCGGTAGTCGGTGCGCCGCAGGTAAGGGTAGCAGTCCGAGAGCAGGGTGGCATATTCATCCTTGTAAACGCTCTTTATCCTCCATTCCTTGGTGTCGGGATTCTTGAACGTGCTGTCGTCGTCGATGACCGCAAGAATCTCCGCCCTGTGAGGCAGCGCCGACTCCGCGACATATTTTCTCAACCCCTCCCAGTTTTCCGGGACGAACGAGACGGTGAACAGACCTTTGTCGAGCACGTAGAGCTTGCGGACATAGTTCCGGATTGCCTCCGTCCTGCCCTTGGCCAGCTTCTCGTTAAGGGAGTAAGGGCCTTCAGGGGATGCGAATCCCTTGAGTGTGATGCCGTTGATGGTGATGTCCGGGTCCGTGCGGACAGAATCCACTCCCGCACGAATCTTCGCAAGTTCGGCGGCGTTGGAGTGGTAGGACTCCACGACCGCTGTCTTTCCCTGGGCGAAATCGACGAACGCCTGACCGGAAATCGAGCGGTTCTTCCTGACCTCCGCCTCTGGACGGGCATAGACGAACTCAGGTACGAATGAGAATGTAGGCATATTGAAGCCCCCCAGGCCACGTACTACACTGCTCCCCTCGCCGCAGCCGCGGCATCCGAAGAGGTCGGAACGGATCTGAAGCTCAGCCCCGTCCATCCAGTCCTCCCAAGGAACACTCGCGGAATAACTCACCGTCGGAGGAGCCTTCTTCACCGGATATGTCATACTCTCGTTGTCGGAGAGAATCCGGCGGCCGTTGCGGAGGTATTGGATGAAGCTACCCCGGCTGTACAGTCCGACAGCTGGAAGATCAAGCGACTTGTCGTCGCTGACCAGCACAGGAGTGAGCAGACAGGCCTTCTCGTTTTTAAGTTTCAGCCTCGACAGATCGAGGTCAAAGGTGACATCCATCCTGTCTTTGGCGACACGCTCAACCTTCACGTTCTCCACTGCCGCACCTCCGGTCAGACTACGGTTTTCCTGGGCGTCGGCGCCGAAAGCCAGAACCAGAGGAATGACGCCGGACAAAAGTAATTTAGACATTTGAATATTCATAAAGCCGCTCCTCCTTGATTAAAACAGATAGACAATGTTTATCGCAGCCTTCGTCGGGCCGAAATAGTGATGGACGCCGTCATCGATCTTGCGCCCGCATTCCTCGCAAGGGAACCTGTCGTACCAGGAGAAGACGTAGCCGGCCCCTATCTCAAGTTCCAGATTCCAGTGACGGCCGAGCGCGAAGGCATAGCCATAGGCCAATCCGGCCCCGACGGCATACCCCTCGTAACGGTAGTCCTTCAGTTTCCGGAAATCCGTACCCGGAAGCCTGAAGGATCCCAGGTCGACACCACCGACATTATATTCCATTCCCATTGCATTGATGCCGAGGAAATGGCCGGCGAAGCGGTTGCAGAACCACCATCTGGCCTCCGGCTGCACCATCCAGTGCTTCCATCTCTTGAGGGAGTTTGTGGCCGACCATCCGTTGTAGCCGCCGGAAATGTCGAGCGTCCATCTTTTGGCCAGAGGAAATTCAATTCCGGCGTTGACCGTCGCCGTGGCGTCGTGCAACAGGTTCGTCTTTACGGCAAAGTCCTGCCCGGACATCGAGCCTACACCGGCGAAGAGAGCCAGGATAAAGGCTATAGGTTTCAGAAGTTGTTTAGACATAAGCTCACACAATATAGCCATAGCAGGGAAGGAAGGCCTAAGCCTTGGTTTCCTGTATAGTTAAATGAATCTGTCACCACAAAGGGGACAACAAGGGAAAGTTACTGAACCGGGACTTTGTTTGGTTCAAGTCTGCTGTTTTAGATTCTTCGTCCCGTTTCTTGACCGGAGCGACTAAACCCGGTAAGCCGACGCAAGAGGATAGTGCTACAAATACGCTTCCTTAATAGAAGGTTTGTATTATTTCAAGCCTCAGACGGGAACTGCCGATTCCCCGTCACTTTTAATGATTTTTACTGCCTGTCTGGAGCAAGTCTATACATAAAAGGTCGTATTATTCTGTTTCATTCGGCGGCAAGATATGTATTATTTTTCTTAATCGCAAAACTTTTTTCGGTCTTTTTGTGCCTTTTATTCAGAAACGTCCCCTGTCTGGGGGGGGGTATTTAATTGATATTCAATATATTATATTACAGGATATCATTCGTACGTTTTTTTATCCCAAAGGTCTGAAGCTGATTAGAAATGATGGGGCTGACTAAAAAGAATTAGTCAAGCTCCTTTTTCCTGTTTTTCGGCGAGGTCAACCTCGACCTTGTTTCTGAATATTCAATTCTCAGAGAGTTATTAGTGATGATGAAAAAATAAGTTGGTAAGAAGCTGTTTAAAAATGGTTCCCGCATTTTATTATGCGGAATTTTCGAGACA
>CAVCPY010000162.1:0-9801 GCA_963604245.1 Eggerthellaceae bacterium | reverse complement strand
TCAGGACTTGTACAACGCAGTGACGAAATAGTATGCAAGGCAGATTCAAAGTCATAACCCTCTGCGGAAGCACCCGCTTCCGGGACGAATATATGAAGGCGCAGAAGCGCCTGACATTGGACGGCAACATCGTGATCTCGGTCGGGCTCTTCGGGCACAGCGGCGACGCTGAGGTCTGGACGGAGGGGACGAAGGAGATGCTGGACGAGATGCATCTGAGCAAGATCGACATGGCGGACGAGATTTTCGTCGTGAACCCGGGCGGCTATGTCGGAGAGAGCACCTCACGGGAGATTGCCTACGCTCTCTCTCAGGGCAAGAAGGTCCGCTCGCTCTGCCCGATTGACCTCGGAAAATACGGAAGGAAACAGAAGGAGGAGAGATAAACGGGCAAGTGATGTATCGGACAAAGCCAATTGTAGAGCACCGTCCCATAGCGGCCGGCTCCCTGCCTGATATTCCTGCCGTCCCAGTTGTACAGGACGGTACCGTAGGTGCTGCGCCCCTGTCGCAGCTCGCTGCCGTTCCAGTTGTAAATGATCTCCCCGTACCGTCCGCCTCCAACTTTTCTGGGACTCCCTCTCGGAAGAATTCGACCGCCAGACAGCCGCGACATTCCGAGCATAGACCGCTCCCCTCGTCCCCGCCGCCGTCACCGACATCTCCTTCTCCAGCGACGTCTCCGGCCTCTCCGACATCGCAAAGACCCATCACGCAGTGACATTGCCGCCAGTCCGCTGTTCAGGAGCCTGTGGTAGAGCGACCTGCAACGATTCCTTTGAACTTATTCCACCAATTTGTAGCAGGACTTGACGAAAGAATGGTTAATTTTGTGAAAATATCGCTTATGGCAAAGAAAGTCAACATAGATGCAAACGGATTGCAGGTAGAGGTTCGCTACGGAGGTGCATACGGAGACTATATTTCACTTACCGACATCGCAAAATACCGGACTGCCGAGAATCCTGGGTACGTGATCCAGAACTGGATGAGGACTCGAAACACAGTTCGGTTCCTTGGTCTTTGGGAGCATTTCCATAATCCGGAATTCAATTACCTCGAATTCGAGGCAATTGAGCGCGAGGCTGGTTTGAACAGTTTCGTCCTGACACCGAAGAGGTGGGTGGAGCAGACCGGAGCCAAAGGCATAGTGACCAAACAGGGACGCTATGCCGCGACATTTGCCCATCAGGATATCGCCTTCGAATTCGCCTCTTGGATTTCCCCTGAGTTCAAACTGTACATAGTCAAAGACTATCAACGGCTTAAAAGTGAAGAGAACAGTCGGCTGTCTCTGGGCTGGAACCTTAACAGGGAGCTCTCAAAGATTAACTACCGGATTCACACGGATGCCATCAAGGAACATTTGATTCCGGAGGACATTTCGTCTCGGGCTCAATCTTTCATATACGCGAGTGAGGCTGATGTCCTCAACGTTGCTCTCTTTGGGAAGACTGCTCGCATGTGGCGGGATGAGAATCCCGATGCAAAAGGCAACATAAGGGACGAAGCCTCTTTGCGCCAATTGATTGTACTTGTGAATCTTGAAAGCATGAATGCGGAACTTATCAAACTTGGGCTGTCACGCCCTGAAAGAGCGATTCGGCTGAATAAGATGGCCATCGAGCAACTTCGCGTGTTGAATGAAACGGACGAGAAGAAATTGCTTGAAGGGTAAACAATCACTGGAAAAGTAGAATAATTCGGCTCACCAGCAAAAGCGTGTGTTGACAAGCGGGAATACATATCAGTGTAGCCTTCCCCTAATCGGGCGTCTTGCACCCTATCTCATCGTCACGCCCGACGTGATCGGGCGTCTTTGCTGTCGAAGGGAAGAGATTGCCGGTCAAGGACGGCAAAATGACACGGAAGTTTGCAGGAGAGCCCTTCTTTCTGAAATACTACTGTAAACTTCCCTAAACCCCACACGGGAGCCTTTTCTTTTCGGCCATACGGCATTTTTGTGGCAAGATTGCCAAAAATCATTCGCAACATCTTCTTTAGATTGTTGTTTTTGTTTATATTTGCAGCAAAATATTGGCAAAATTGCCAAAAATTTGTTCCAAGATGGTAATTCAACGCGACTTCTATTTGAATCAGCTGATATCAGGCAAGGGCAACGGACTCGTGAAAATCGTCTCCGGCATACGCAGATGCGGCAAGTCCTATCTGCTTTTCAGACTCTTCTACAGCCATCTTATCTCAAGCGGGGTTCAGGAAGACCATATCGTGCGGATCGCTTTGGATGATATCGAGAGTTCCTCCTTGAGAGAGCCTCTCGCGCTGCTGCGGGAAATCAAGTCCCGGATGACCGACAGCGGGTGTTATTATATTCTCCTCGATGAGATACAGCTTGTCCCAAAATTCGAGGAGGTTCTGAACAGCCTTCTGCGGATGGAGAACGCCGATGTGTATGTGACCGGAAGCAATTCGCGCTTCCTCTCCAGCGACATCGTCACCGAGTTCCGCGGCCGGGGCGACGAGATCCGGGTCTATCCCCTCTCGCTCGGCGAATACTGCCAGGGTTCGGAACTCTCGCCGCGGGATGCCTGGCGAGACTATTACACCTACGGAGGACTGCCACAGGTGCTGTCTCTTGAAGATCCGAAGAAGAAAACCGGCTATCTGACGAACCTCTTCGAGAGCGTCTACCTCGTGGACATCATCGAGAGACATAAAATCAAGAACAAGGCTGAGTTCCGTGAACTGGCCTGCACCGCGGCATCCGGCATCGGCTCCCCGACAAACCCCAACAGAATATCCGACACATTCGGCAGCAAGAAGAAAATCTCCATCAATTCCGCCACGATCGATAACTATCTTGGTTATATGGAAGACGCATTCCTCCTTGAGAAAGCCGTCCGATATGACATAAAGGGAAGAAAATATATCGGCAGTCTGTCGAAATACTATTTCACCGACACCGGCATAAGAAACGCCTGTCTGGGTATGCGCCAGCTGGAAGAGACGCATCTGATGGAAAACATCATCTACAATGAGCTGCGCAGACGCGGCTGGAAAGTGGATGTGGGGACATTGGAGCAGCGGTCTGTCGACAGGGAGGGAAAATGGACACGCAAGCAGCTCGAGGTGGATTTTGTCGCCAATGACGGAGGTAAACGGTATTATATCCAGTCCGCCCTGTCCATACCGGATGAGGAAAAAAGAAGCCAGGAGACGGCATCGCTCCGGCGCATCGATGACTCTTTCCAGAAAATCATCGTGGTCAGAGACGACATTACCCCGTGGCGCGATGACAACGGCATTCTGACAGTCGGACTCTTCGATTTCCTTATGGACAAGGACTCCTTGGCGTAGATGGCGACAAGCCGGCGTCTCTCCGGGAGCCTTTTCTTTTTGCGCGCGACCTTTTTCTTTTCCGGGACAGGTGTCCCCTCCGTGTGCGGTAAAAAGGCCAGCAGATATGCGGATGCTCTTTTCATGTTCATGATTTCAATCAAATATCACTCTCGGGTTCATCTCGCCTGGAGTTCTCCATTCAAGGCCCCGTCTCGCCAAAAGGGCTTTCTTCCTGCTCCAGAATTCGAAGCAGAAACCCGTGCAGCGGTTTTTGTCCTTAAAGTATTCGTAGAGTTCTTTTTCTACTTCATCGATCATGTCCGCGAACCATATATTCGACTCCTGCGCGCTTATCTCCCGGGACAGGCCGTTCAACAGGTGATCGTAGCCTTCCTCGAGTTCCCGGGACCATCCGAGAAAATAGTCAATCTGGGCGAAGAAATACAGCATGCCAAGTCGTGGGAGGAGGTTCAAGTCCGGGGTGTAGCTGCGTGTTTGCTTCAGTGCTATTGCCATGGTCGATTCTGTATAATTGCTAGTAATGTCCTGTGCAGTATGTTCCTGTCTATCAATATTTGCCAAGATACACTAATTTTTGCATATCCGCAAGATTCTTCCGGGTTGCCAGCTTCGTCTGGATACTGCAAGAAGGTTATCAGCATTCCAGCAAAAGCAACCGATGAAAGAATTCATGCTTAAGAGCCTGTTTATCCGACGGGTATCAGTCTCATAAAAGCGGAGTCATGTACAGCGGAAGATAGGTGATCCCATCTTTCTGCTCCACATCATTGGTATGCAAGACATAGGGCGTAGAAAGATACTGGCCATATTTCTTGATACATTTTTTGATGGATGTAAGCGTATAGTTTGTGCTGCTTTTCACCTCTATGGGGGAAATGTTATGCCTGGAAGTAACGACCTCCTTTTGGATAAGGAAATCTATTTGCATGCGGTTCTCCGCCTCTTCCTTGTCGTAGTTGTTATAGAAAAACAGCTTACTTCCAGCGGTCTTAAGCATCTGAGCGACAATATTTTCCACTAACATCCCCTCATCGATTTCCAGCTTATCAAACATGAGTTTCTGGTAGATTTCAT
The DNA here is from genome assembly GCA_963604245.1 of Eggerthellaceae bacterium. Lineage (GTDB taxonomy): Bacteria > Bacteroidota > Bacteroidia > Bacteroidales > UBA932 > Cryptobacteroides. The sequence goes on along the minus strand of CAVCPY010000162.1, from coordinate 5,406 downwards.
CAGTGACGATACCACGGGCGCTGAATGCAAGGGATATGAGCAAACCAGTGTCGCAGAAATAGCATTTGAGGGTAGTTCGGCCTTCGTTAAGCTGGAGCCCGATGTTGGGCGCGGTGGTGTTGTAGCAGATATTTACCAACTTGGCATCATCCAACCAGAAGAAAGCACTGTCATACTCACGCATACGAGCCTCATCCTTGAGGGCCGTGAGTGTAAATTGTTTTTCTTTCTTCTGGAGTTGGCCGGGAATGGCATCGAAAATGGCGCTGACGCGGGCCGTCATGCCCCCGGCGTATTTCTTAATGTCGTTCTTATAGAGGCGTAGAATCTGACGTTTGATGGCATCCACTTTTGTAAAGTCCCGAGAGGCAGCGTATTCGGCTACGGCTTGCGGCATTCCACCAACAATGAGGTATTGGCGGAAATAGTGCAGTGCCTCTCTGTGAAAGTCACCCATGGGCTTACATTTCTCAAACTGCTTCCGAATATAGGGCATCAGGACTTCGTTGTCCATAGCCCAAAGGAATTCTTCAAAGTCCATGGGGTACATATCTATACCGTCCTCCTCGGATGGAATTACAATGTTCTCAACGTTTTTCTTGATAGATATGAGTGAGCCTGTCTCCAGATAGTCGAAGCGACCGTCTTCCACCAGTGCTTTGATGGCCTCGCGGGCTTTAGGGCATTTCTGGACTTCATCAAAGATAATGAGGGATTTTCGAGGTGCAAGCTTTTTCTTATAGTGGAGCTGGATGTTCTGGAGGAGCGTATCGACATCTTCCTGATACTCATCAAACCAGCCTCTGACTCGCTGCGGGGCCTTGCTGAAATCGATGAGGATAAATGAGTCATATTCATTGCGGGCGAATTCCCGAGCGATGTAACTCTTGCCAACACGGCGTGCGCCCTCAATCATAAGGGCTGTAGCGCCGTTTTTCTCTCGCTTCCACTGAAGTAGCTTATCATAAATCTTTCTTTTCATAATCACGAATCCTAAGGTTTCGCAGAGTGGTTTAATACACCTTTCCGCGATTTTTAGTAACGGCAAATATACACCTTTCCTAGATTTTTGCAAAATTCGGACGCAGAAGGTGGACACAGATGATTGTGCCGACGGGAGCGTTTTCGGGTGGTTTTGCGGCCGATGAGGGCAGTCACTCGGCAGTCGGCCTGAAGAGGAGGGCGGCGATGTCGTCAGAGCAGGCTCCGCGGAAATAGGTGGCGACTGGCTGGGAAGCAAGGAAGGCCTTTACGTCCGCAGGGTCGTAACGGAGGCCGGTCATCTTGGCTGACAACTCTTCGGCAGGAGTGTCGAAGAGGAAATCGCCGGTGAAATCCAGTCGGGTTATAAGGCCGCGGTCTATGCGGAGATTGGCTTCGACCGTGCCGCAGGAGAGGTTCGCCTTGCAGCGGAAATCGGCCTCGTGGGAATGGCCGTAGATGAAATCCCAAGTGGAGAACTTTTGGGCAGCCTGCTTCCTGACCTCGGCGATCTGTTCGTCAGAAAGGGGCATCGGACCGTCACCGGCGGAGAGGATTTCCTGAAGCCTGGCCTGAAGCTCATCCAGAGACTTGAACTGTGGCAAGTACTCTTTCAGGTTCGCCACACGGCTCCTGACCGAGGCGATTCCTTTGGCCTGCATCTTCGAGGTCGGGGTGTCGAGAACTTTCACAAGAGTCTCAAGGTCAACGTCATACATCAATGTACCGTGGATAATCTCCTGATTGTGGGAGACGCGGCGGGCATAACCGGAGACCTTTCTTCCCTCCACGAATATGTCGTTGCGGCCAGTCAGCTCGGCGGGAACGCCAAGACTGCGCAGAGCATCCACCATCGGCTGCGGAGACGGATTCCTGCCGATGATCGTGTAGTTCATATTCTGGAGGTCGTGATAGACGGCTCCGCCTCCGGTGACACGGCGTGCCAGGGTGATTCCGTGAGCATTGAGGTAGTCCAGATTCACCTCGCTGTAGGCATTCTGGTTCAGGCCGATGATCACCGCCGGACGGTTTCTCCAGAGAAAGAAATACGGCTCCTCGGACAGGATGTTCTCAAGGCAGTACTCGTCGTACGCGAGGTTGAAGTACGGGTCGGTGGAGTTATTTATCAGATACTTCATATTCGATTACAGGTAGGATATATTTCTTGATTTCAGGATAATTCGGGAGGTGCGTCCCGGGGTAGGAATGCGAGCGGCCGGGGTAAAAGGTCTCAAACTCATCCTTGCAGTTGACCATCTCGTCACGGTCTGCGAACATTCCGGTGGTCAATGCTGTTTCCTCCAAAGTGAGTCCATCGAATTCAACGTCTTCCAAACGGGCATATTCATCGCACAGCGCATCGGTGACAGAGAAAGTCAATGCTCCGTCGCGGCGAGGGGAAAGATATTCACGCTCCCCCTTCATCGTGCGGAGGAGCCGGGAGATGTGGAAGTCGGGGTTGACGAGGATTTTTCGGTAGCCCCGGAGCTTCTGCGCCCAGAATCCTCCGAGGGAGAGACCGACAATGAGATCGGGCCGCTCGTCCCGGCATATTCCTTCAAGAAGGTTAAATGCCTCGTCAGGTTCGATGGGTACGTCCGGAGCGATGACTTCGCTTCCCTTCAGAAGAATCCGCAAGGAAGAGGCCATCTTGTAGGCTCCGGAGGACGCAAGGCCGTGGATGAAAAGGACTTTCATCGGAAATTTCAGAAGGATTGTCAGTCTTTGTGGCTCTCAAGAATCAGGTCGCCAAGTTCCTTGAGATCACGGACGATAAAATCGGCCGGATAGTACTCCGGATGGGGGTTCACGCGGGCATCCTCGGCCACTTTCCGGGCGGTCTCAAGGGTCGTCTCACCGGAAAGCACCAGCACGCTGACCGCTCCGGCGTTGTGTCCCATCGCTATGTCCGTGTAGATCCGGTCGCCGACCATCGCTATCTCGTCGGCCTTCAGACCGTTACGTTCGCGGATTCCGTCAAGCATCGTAGGATCCGGCTTGCCCATCACCTTGTCCGGCCTTCTGCCGGAAGCGGCCTCGATGCATTTCTGGAGCGAGCCGCAGTCCACGAGGATGGTCCTGGCGTCGGTCGGGCAGACCCAATCCGGGTTCGTCGCCACATAAGGAACGCCCTGCTTCGCCCACCAGGTGGCTCTACAGAGGCGTGAATATACCAGCGTGGTGTCGAATGCCACGATCAGCATATCCGGAACGTCATCAGGATCATCGGAGCAGGAGACGAAGCCGGCCTTCTCGAACTGCCCGATCATACTCGGGGTTCCCAACATAAAGAGTTTCTTCACGTCAGGATAATTTTTCTTAATATAATCGATTGTGGCGATAGGGGTCGTGTACATATTCCCCTCATCGGCGGGGATTCCCATTCCGGCGAGTTTTTTGAGGTAATCCTCCACCGACTTGGTCGGATTGTTCGTCAGGAATGAATACCCCACCCCATTCCTCTTCATCGTGTCAAGCACCTCTACCGTGAAAGGGAAGATGCTGTTCTCCATATAGATGGTGCCGTCCATATCCAAGGCAAGATGCCTCAGGCGGCGAAGCTTGGCCTTCTGCTCTGCGGAGAGAGACTTGTTATAGTTTTCTGTCATATTCATATTTTTTCAATTCAACTATCGCAAGCGACAAAGTACCTGTGACAAAATGCCTTATCTCGCATTCGAAGTGCATCTTCCGAGAATGCTCAGCTCACGTTACTTTCGCTTCGACAAGCTCGGCGAGCGGCGAGCCACCAGTTCCGCGGCCGCTCATATTCACAACTTACAAAAGTAACAATTTCTTCATTAAGAATGCCGTTTTTTGTATCTTTGTCAACCACGTTTTCAAAACGCTTGACAATGGATCAATCTATCAAGAAAAAGTACAACTACTGGCAGTGGAGAACCCTCATCATCCTTATGATCGGGTATGCTCTTTTCTATTTCGTAAGGAAGAATTTCAGCATCACGATGCCGGCCCTTGAGGCCGAACTGGGAATCAGCAAGGTCAAGCTCGGCCTGTTCCTGACCCTGCACGGAATCATCTACGGCGTCTCCAGGTTCATCAACGGATTCATCGCCGACCGCGTCAGCCGCAAGAAGATGATGGCGGCTGGTCTTTTCCTCTCCGCGCTTGTTAACATACTCATCGGCTTAAGCCCCGAGATGAACGGGCTGTTCAACTTTATGGACGGCGAGGGCAAGGCCACGATGGGAATGGTTGCGTTTATCGGAAGCCTTTGGCTGATAAACGGTTACACCCAAGGAATGGGCTTCCCTCCTTGCGGCAGCCTGATGGCTCACTGGATCAAGCCTTCGGAGCTTGCGACCAAGCAGGCCATCTGGAACAGCTCGCACTCCATAGGAGCCAGCCTCGTTGCGTTCCTCTGCGGAACATTCATTCTGAACCACTTCTCCTACTCGGCTTGGCAGTGGTGCTTCTTCGTCCCGGCGCTTCTGGCCATAGCCGGAGCAGTCCTGATTCTCTTCGGACTGAAGGACACCCCGGCTTCCGTAGGACTGCCCGCTCCAGAAGAAATCGACGACAACGCTCCGGTCAAGGAGGTCGTCGCAGAGCCAAAGGAGTTCACCGACTTCGCCTACAAGAGATTCGTCAAGGAGATGGTGTTCAAGAACCCGATCATCTGGATTCTCGCCACATCGAATTTCTTCATCTACATCATCCGCTTCACTATTCTGGACTGGGGAGCGACCTTCCTCACGCAGGACAGGGGGCTGAGCATCCAGACAGCCGCCACTGTCGTGGGCGTCACCGAGGTGCTGGGCATCGTTGGCACCCTTCTCGGCGGCTGGGCGACCGACAAGTTCTTCGGCAGCAAGGCCCACAGGACCTGCCTCATCGGCCTGGCCAGCGCGACCGCCTGCTTCATCCTCTTCTGGCTCACGCCTAAAGATATGAACGGTTTGTCCGTTGCCCTCATCATCCTTGCGAGCTTCTTCATCTATATGCCACAGGCACTTATAGGAATATGCCTGTCCAACCAGGCCACCAAGCGTGTCGCCTCATCCGCCAACGGAATAGCCGGCATCCTCGGCTACGCCAGCACCGCGATTTCCGGACTCGTCTTCGGAGCCCTCGCCGACAAGTTCGGCTGGAACTCAGTCTTCGAGGTGGCCATCGCCCTCGGCATCGTCGGAGTGATCCTCTTCGCCATCATCTGGAAGGCCCCCGCAGACGGCTACGTCAAAGCCGACAAGCTCCTGGAGCAAGTCAAGGCCGACTACGAGGCCCAACGCAAATAGAAGGCAGACAAGCATAACGGAAAGAATCCATACGGGGCATATCTCCAACCAACTGCATAGGAGTCTCGTTGAAGGATTTAGAAGCTGTTTAAAAATAATTCCTCTTTTTTCTTACGCGGCCTTTCCGGCCATTTTCATCTTTGTCATCGGTCACGTAGCTACTGCT
>CAVCPY010000161.1:0-2416 GCA_963604245.1 Eggerthellaceae bacterium | reverse complement strand
TCCAAAAGAAAAATAGCCTCAAAAATCCTGCATAAATCTCTACCAACTTATTTTTTATCGCTTACTAACTATTAATGAAATGAGAAAGTTACTTGTGGTGTTGGCGGTGATTTCGCTGACGGGGAGTGCGGCGTTCGCACAAAAGGTGCATTCTGACAATCAGGATATCCGTTTCACTGCCGGCGTGAGGATTCCTATCGAGAAAACCAGTGCGATGGAAAGCGAGGTGATGACCCTCACCTATGGTAGATACTTCCACAATGGTTTAGGTTTCAGGACAGGAGTGCAGTGGATGTTCGAGAACTATAGCATAGACGACTACCTCGGTGTCCCTCTGCTTTTTTCTTGGCGCAGTGGCAAAAGAACATTCAAAGAGTCTGTCAAGCAAGGAGTTGATAACGCTGCTTGGGGAGCTTACCACGACAAGGCTTATTACAACTCAGATCCTGATGTACAAAGTGCGCTCGGAAGTTTTTTCTTAGGATTGTTCAACAGGGTTGAGTTCTTCGCCGGTCTGACTCCCGGCTACATTTTCGGTCACGGAGAAGAATACCACGGCGAAAGCAGAGAGGAATGGTATATGAGGCTCAACTCCCGGTTCAGCCTGAGCGCCGACGCCGGTCTGGGATTGTCTTTCCGAATATGGCGTTTCGAGCTAAGTGCCATTCCATCGGTGCACTATTTCATCACGGACAATTACAGGGATATGTACATAACTCGTTACACCCACGACGGCAGCACGGATGTCTTCACCTCAGCCGAAGCCAAATCCTGGCAGTTCTCCATCCAAGGCGGCCTCAGCTTCACGTTCTAGTGATGATGAGAAAATAAGTTGGTAAGGTTCTGTGAAGGTTTTTTGCGGAGCAATTTGTTTGTGAGGAAGGAGTGTGCCGGTGGCACAAAGGCTGATGAACAAATAAATTTAGGCCAAAAACACCAAGTTAGGAATCACCTAGGTCGCAGAGTTTGCCGAAGCGACCATCACAGTGGAGGCCAACTCGTTGAACATCAACCAAAAGAAAGACCCTCCTCCCCATCATATCGGCAGGGAGGAGGGTGAGTCAAAATACTCATTCAGAGGAGTTTGGCCTCCACGGGTCTTATCGCATATCTGAGTAGCAGCCGTCAACGGTGACAGAGCCGCCCTCGATGATGTAGAGGTCGTCCTTGGTGGCCGGGTAGCGGAGGATGAAGTCCTTCAGGGTCACGTTCCGGCAGTCCTTGAGATAGACGAGGGTAGGGACGGCGAAGTCCTCCGGGATGTGCTTCATCCGGGTCTGCTCAGCGATGTCCTCCAGAAGGGCCGGGCCGCGGCCGTCGATCACGCCAGCGCCGAAGATGGAGAAGTTCTCCACGCCCTCGCCCCAGAAGATGGCCCTGCGGCCTCTGTAGGAGTAGATGTTCGTGGAGCCGACGATCACAGCACCCTCGCGGAGACGGATGCTGACCCCGGACCTGAGCTGCACGGCGCCCGTGACGTAGCGCCCGACGCTGAATTCAAGCGTCCCGCCGCCCTTGGAGGCGATGAAGTCGACGGCCCCCTGGATGCTCGTCGTGTTGTCGTGCAGACCGTCGCTCTTGATGTTGAACCTGGATGCCTTATAGACGTTCTGGGAGAATCCCAGGACGGAGAACAGCAGCATAGCCGCTAACAACAATGTCCTTCTCATTTCTTCTTGATGTTCTTGGTGTCCTTTGTGATTATCTGTTTCTTGCCCTTCGGGGCGGTCTCCTGGCCGATCCGGAGACCCTTCATCCTGAGGCCGTCCACGTCATCGGTGACGAGCGCGGGGCGGTAGTCCTCACCGGCCACGGTGAGCCTCACGTTGTCGAAGACTATCCCGTCGGCGTGGCGTATGTAGAACCCCCAGGCCGGGAGCTCCTTCCAGTTGGAGAACTCCGGGTAGCGGGTCTCCTGCTCCTCGATAGCGTCCAGCTCCTCCTTCGAGGTGCCGGCATAGGCGTACTCCGGGTCGGCGTGGCCCGGATAGACTATCTCGACGTTCTCAAGACGCACGTTCTCGATGCGAAGGCCGGGGAGCCCGGCGATGATGCTCGGGCAGACGTTGCGCGGGAGGTCCTCCACCGGGCCTTCGTAGCCGTAGCCGGCGTCCGGCTTGTCAAGCGGGACCTCGGCGTACATATTCTTTATCACAATGTCCTTGAGGCACGGCTCCTGCGACGGGTTGGTGTTCCTCGTCCCGGTGCGCAGGAAGATCGGGTTGCCGGTGTGGATGCTCCGGAGGCTGTCGATCTCCACGTCCTCGATCCGGGCCCCGTCCACGGAGGCTATCGTGATGGCGCTGCGGTAGGTGTCGAAAATAGTGATGTTCCTGAACCTGAAGTGCTTGAACTTGCCCCTGGTGTACGTCCCGAACTTGATGCCGTTGGCGCTGCTGCGTCCCACGCAGTTCTC
>CAVCPY010000160.1:0-3389 GCA_963604245.1 Eggerthellaceae bacterium | reverse complement strand
AAATGGCCGGAAAGGCTGCATAAGAAAAAAGAGAAATTATTTTTAAACAGTTTCTTACTCTCCGGCCTCTTTTAGGCGCTCGGCGTTTTCGGCGATCTGGAGCTGGTTGATGCACTCCTGGATGTCACCGTCCATAAAGACCGGAAGGTTGTACATCGACCAGTTGATGCGGTGGTCGGTGACGCGGCCCTGCGGGTAGTTGTACGTGCGAATCTTCGCGGAGCGGTCTCCGGTGGATACCATCGTCTTGCGCTTGGCTCCGATCTCGTCAAGATATTTCTGATGCTCAAGGTTGTACAGACGGGTTCTCAACTCCTCGAATGCCCTGTCCTTGTTCTTCAGCTGGGAGCGTTCCTCCTGACACTGGACGACCAGACCGGTCGGAAGGTGGGTAAGACGCACGGCCGAATATGTCGTGTTGACTCCCTGGCCACCGGGTCCGGAGGAGCAGAACAGGTCAAGACGGATGTCATCCCATTTAAGGTCAACATCAAATTCGCCAGCCTCTGGGAAAACGGCCACGGAAGCCGCCGAAGTCTGAATCCGGCCCTGCGTCTCGGTCTGAGGGACCCTCTGCACACGATGCACGCCGGACTCATATTTCATAATGCCATAAACCCCCTCGTCGTTTGACGAAAGCTTGAACACTATCTGCTTGTAGCCGCCCGCAGTGCCCGGAGTCTCGTCATTGACCTCAAGTTTCCAGCCGCGCTTCTCCGCGTACTTGGAATACATTCTGAAAAGGTCACCGGCGAATATGGCCGCCTCGTCACCGCCCGTTCCGCCGCGGATCTCAATGATGGCATTCTTGCTGTCGTCTGGGTCGGCAGGAATAAGGAGAATCTTGATCTGTTCCTCCATCTGAGGAATCTTCGGCTCGATCTCGGCGATCTCGGTCTTGGCCATTTCGCGAAGGTCATCATCCTTCTCGTTGATCATAATGTCCTTGGCCTCCGCAAGTTCATCGACCATCTTCTTGTACTCAAGGCCGGCCTTGACAATCGGCTCAAGTTCCTTGTAGTCCTTGTTGAGCTGGACGTATCTTTTCATATCAGCTATCACTTCAGGGTCAGCAAGCTGCGTCTGAAGTGACTCGTATTTGTCCCGGAGAGCCAGGATCTTGTCCACCAATGTGTTCTCTGCCATATTTTTTAATAGTGCCGGCCCTTCGACTTGCTCGGGGACCGGGGTTGGTATATTCCTAAATCGACTTGAGGTAGCAGCGGCGGCGCATAAACAGCTCGTGCTCGTACTTGCCCCAAACATTGACCGCTCCGTTGGACTCAATCTGCGGATTCGAGATTGCCCATCTGGTGCCGGCTTTGCGGTACTTCTCAGACATCGCGCAATGGTAAATCGAAGATACACCCGTGTTCTGCCACTTCGGCACCGCCCCGTTGATCATCAAATCCACCGTGTCATACTTGTACATCGCCTTCAGCAAATGGAACCAGCCGAAAGGGAACAGATGACCTTTCGCTTTCTGGAGCGCAGGAGAAATGGTAGGAAACGTGATTCCGAATCCCACAAGTTCCTCATTGTCATCGAATATTATGCTGCTCGTCTTGTCCGAGACAAACCTCAGGACCTCGCTCGCCTCCTCTTCTATCTCCTCTTTGGTGAAAGGAATGAAGTTATAGACCGACTTGGCGAAACTCTCGTTATAGACATCGAAGAAGTAACGCACCATCTTTTTGTCCTTCTTGAGCTTGTCCAGACTCCCCTCGTGCAGATTGTACCTCTGTTTCAGAAGTCCGGCGATCCTTGTAATCTTCTCCTGAAGAGGCTGGTCGGCCACAATCTTGTACTGAACCCAGTCACATTCCTTCTCATAGCCAAGAGCCGTAACGAAGTCATTGTAATATGGATAGTTGTACAAGCAGTTGAAAGGTGGGATGTTCTCGTAACCCTCCACGAGCATTCCTTGCTTTCCGAGGGTGTTGTAGTACAAGGGGCCGTGAATCTCGTTCATCCCGTTCGCTTTTGCCCACACCTCCGCCGTACCAAGAAGCAATCTCGCGACCTCGATGTCATTGACGGTGTCAAACCATCCGAAACGGGCTCTTTTCTTGTTGTAGAGCGAATTGTAACGGGGGTTTATCATTCCGCAGATGCGTCCGACAACGGTTTTTCCATCCAAAACCATCCACATTTTCCTCTTGCAATAGGAAAGGGTGGAGACTTTGGTCAAAGATTTGACTTGGTCGCTGTGAAGAGCGGGAACATATTGAGGGCAGTCTTTGTACAACTTGTCAGGGAACTTGATGAACTTCATCAGATCCCTTCTGCTCACAACCTCAACTACTTTATAATCCGGCATAAATATCCATTCTACGATACCTCTTTCTCAAGAAGGCGTCCGCAAATTTAAGAAAATGTCTTTTTTTTGACAAATCCGGACGTGTAAAGTTTATCGAAGTCCGGCAAAGATTCCCCTTACAGACCTTTGGCCTTGCCCTCATCCCAAATCTCGTCCATCTGGGCAAGCGTCATTTCATTAAGATTTCTTCCTTTGCGGATTGTGTTTTCCTCCAGATATGTGAAGCGGCGGCGGAACTTGTCGCAGGCACGGTTGAGCGCCGTGTCAGGATTCAGGCCATAGAGCCTTGCGGCGTTGATTGTGGCGAACAAGAAGTCCCCGAGCTCCTCCTCCGCCCTGTCAGCGGCCGCCTTCCTGTCTTCTTCGGAGGCGGCGGAGTCCATCGCGTCCATCTCGGTCTGCAATTCCCCTTGCTCTTCCTTGACCTTGTCCCAGACCTGACGCTTCTCCTCCCAGTCGAAGCCCACCCCTCGGGCCTTGTCCTGCATTGAAAACGCCTTCAGAATCGGCGGCATAGCGTCCGGAATTCCGGAAAGGATGCGCTTGTTGCCGCCTTTCTCCTTGGCCTTTAGCATCTCCCAGTTCTCGGACACCTGCTCCGCATCGGCCACCTTTGTTGTGGAGAACACGTGAGGATGGCGGTATATCATCTTCTCGCAGAGCTTGTTCATCACGTCTGCTATGTCGTAGCGGCCTTCCTCCTCGGCGATTTTGGCATAGAATATCACGTGAAGGAACACGTCACCAAGTTCTTTTTCAAGAGCCGCTTCATCCTTCTTCATCACGGCATCACTGAGTTCATAGACCTCCTCGACAGTCATAGGCCGCAGAGTGTCGATGGTCTGCGTATGGTTCCACGGACACTCGGCCCGAAGCCTGTCCATCACCTCAAGAGCCCGCTCGAACGCCCCCAATTTCTTTTCCTTATTAATCATATCCCACAAAAATAATAAAAACTTATGAATATGCCCGCATCCGCTCCGGTCTCCGTCCGGTTGATAAGCTTGCCGAACCTTTAGAAGCTGTTTAAAAATGGTTCCCGCATTTTATTATGCGGAATTTTCGAGAC
>CAVCPY010000159.1:0-5601 GCA_963604245.1 Eggerthellaceae bacterium | reverse complement strand
ACTGTCTCGAAAATCCCACATAATAAAATGCGGAAACCATTTTTAAACAGTTTCTAAATATCCCGGAAAAAGATGTGCTGGCAGACTCGGACACTCTGGGAGTGGAGCGGTAGGTGCGCCGGAGGGCTAAAGCTTACGGTTCTTGTAAGAGTCGATGCAGTTTGGGATTATGCGCTTGTAGCTCTCGCTGGTGTAGAGAGGGGAGGAGATGATGAAGTCCGCGGTGCTGCGGTTGGTGGCGAACGGAATGTTGTACAGGGATGCGAGGCGCGTAAGACCCATCACATCGTTCTGATGACCCTGCATAATAAGGTTGTCGCAGAAGAAGACAAGCATATCGATCTTTCCCTCGGCGATCATCCCGCCGATCTCGAAATCACCTCCGAGCGGGCCGCTGAGCATACACACAACGGACGGAGCCTCCGGGCCGAGTTTCTCCGTCAGCGCCCCGGAGACCAGACGTCCGGTCGTGCCGGTGCAGAAAAGATGGCAATGCTTGAGAGACCCGGCGTTGAAGCGGACCCAATCCAACAACTCCTGCTTTCTGGAGTCGTGTGCCACTAATGCGATGTTTGTTATCATATTCTTGAATATTAATTGTTTACTTTGTTGAGTCTTTGGTTTTCACGCCGTTCCGCAGGATGGATATCCGCTTCATTTCCCTGTCTCGGGTTTCGGCAGCGGCCCTCTGCTCCCGTTTCTTTCTGCCGGTGAACAGGTTGCGGAAGAACTCCCCGAAGGAGTTGAACTCCTTTTGATAGGCGATACCGATTCCGCTCCTCTGGGTGTTGTCAAGATAATTGGTGTAGTCATCCGCCGAGTGGGAGAAAAGATTCATTCTCAGCTGCCCGGACTTGTCCAGTTTGATTTCTATGTCAAGATTGCCGACCACATCCGCCCCGGACGAGGACGAGCTGTTATATTCCCGGTTTCCGACGTTGCCGTTGACTATCACCCTGTTGTTGAAAAGCTGTGTCGAGACGGCCACATCGAATATGTTCGTGCCGCTCTCGCTGGACTGGTAGTTCAGCCCAAGGTCAAGCGGTATGTCCAGTTTCTGAAGAATGTTGTTCAGCTGCCCGGCCATGATTTCCGCGACGTTGGAATAGAGCACGTTGCTATTGTTCACGACGCCGGACTGCTCGTCAGGCATAAAACTGCCGGAGATCAGAAGGGAAAGGAACTGGCGCTGGACTTTGTCATCCGTGTTCAAGGCGCTCTGGACCCTTGACTTTGTGGTCGGGTCGAGATCCGGAACATCAATTGAAAACGAGAGTTTCGGCTCGCGCAGTTTTCCGGAGACTCCGATTCCGCAGTTCACCAGTCTCCTGGCGGCGACAGTCGTCGTGTCGGCGATCAAAGTCGCCACCGATGCCTTTGTCGAATATATTCCTTTGATGTTCAGGTCGCTGTCCATCACATCCCCGTTGAACCTGACCGAGCTGCCGTCTGAGATGGTGAAATCCCTTTTGGCTATGTCCATTGCGTTGAAATGGAAATTGCCTGACAGGAGGGTGTAGTCGCCGTTGATGGTGAAAAGGTCCCTGCCGGGGCGCACCTCTATGTCAATGGTGCCCCGTCCGCGGCCGTTGAGTACATTGCCGGCCGACCTGTCAATCTCGACGTAGGCCTCTGTGCCTTGGTTGGCGTCAATCCTGAGCTTCAGTCCGAAATCGCTGCCTTTGCCTTTCCGCTCAACCAGATTGTTCATCATAACATCATACGGATCGATATAGACCTCCTTGAAATCCTCCTTGAACGTCAGCAGGTCATTCTTCCCGTCGTTCGAGGCCTTGTCTATAGGAATATGTATGCGTCCGTCCTTGTCAGTCCTGGCATTGATGTCCAGCAAGATGGCTTCGAACGGCCCTTTGACCAGAACGTCCCCGCTGGCGAACAGGCGACCATAGAAGGCCTGGCTGTCGGACTCGGTCAAGTCGATGGCCTCCATCCTGTTCATCGTTATCTTCGTGTCCATCCTGAAATCCTTCATCCTGTCGAAAAGCAGCCCGCCCGAAATCCTTCCCGTGCCGTCATACCTGTCTTTGAGCGTGACGTCATCGAAGAACAGTCCCTTGTCCGTCACGGAGAACGGGCCGTCGGCATAGTACGCCACGTTTGTGAAGCCTACCCTGAGAAGAACATCGTCGAACCTTGTACCCTCACTGGAAACCGAGAGATTGTCCAGGCTTCCGTTTACTTTCACATTGCCGCTTATCGTACCGTCCATCTCGCTGAAAACGGATTTGAGAACCGGAGCCAAGTAACCGACATTCAGTCCGTCGAGGGTTGCGGATGCGTTGAGGCTGCGGTCTTTGAGGAAATAGTCCCCGACGATGTCCAACGTCCTGTCCCCGCCGATGTCATTCTTGGCGAGAAACCGCATCTTTCCGTCGTCCAGCGATCCGGCAAGCCGTAGAGTGCCCATCCGTTGTCCGGCCACTTCCGTGGAATCGGATGTGAGGTTCATCATCAGGCCGGCGTTGCCGTCCCAGGGAGAAGATAATATGGCGTGACCGGTGGCAAGCCCCGAAATCCCGAAACCGTCGCCAAGGAACTTGTTCAGCAGTCCAATGTCGAATCTCACGAGATTGACAGAAAGCGTGTCTTTCTTTGTGAATGAATATCCTCCGTTGACCTTTACGGACTGGTCGGCGCATCCCGCCGCGAGATTGTCAACCTTTATGTCTTTGCCGATGATGTCGATGGCGGACTCGTTCACGTCCCAGGCGGAGCCTTCGTACCAGATGTAAGACGGAAGCGTGCGTCCGCGGATGGCCAGGCCGCCGTTGTGTTCCCGGTTGAGACTGCCGGAGAGGTAGATCTCGCCTTTGTTGGCGAGGTCTGTACCGTTGTCGTACGTGAACCCCGCACCGAAGCCATTGTCTTTGGCGTAGAGAATAAGGTTGTCTTCCAGAAGACTGAGACCCGCAATGGAGATGGCCGAGAAGCCGGCGATGGCGTTCAGGCTGCTGTCCCGGTTGTCAAATGCAAGGTCGATGTCCTTCAGGTAGTTCTTCCCGAGCGCCACCCTCGGGGACTTGACGGAGGCTGTCACATTTCCGTCCTTGGTGACATTCAGACGTATTTTCGTACCTTGGGCCACGTACAGCCCAGGTTTGACGAACGAAAGGATGTCCCTTGCGTCACCGATGTCGAGGCCGAGGTCATATTCATCGCCCTTCCATTCGGAGATGCTCCCTTTGTACAGGGCCGGCAGTTCCTTCTGCACCGTCAAGGCCTGAAGGTCGCCAATCAGGCTGGTCAATGGCTTTGTGCCGATGTAGCTGCCGTTGGCGAAGCCGGAAGTAAGGTTCACCCTGTTCACGTTGTTGTTGGAGTGAGACTTGACGCAGATGTCCCCAATTTCGTGCCAGCCGTTGTCGTTCTCAAGGGTCAGCCCGAGGATGTCCAGATCTCCGATCAGGTCTCCGCGGCTGATGTTCATATAGTTGGCGTTGATTCTTCCTGAAATCTTGGAGTTCTCCCTCTTGTCCAGCCTCAGAGCGTGCAGGTCGGCGTACCCGATTGACGCATAGAACTTGTACAGCCCGTTGCGAGTTTTGTCCGAAAGTGTGAACAGACCTTGGAAGAGGAAGTTCAGGTTCGGGTCGCTGCACACGATGCGCCCGTCGAAGGCGTTGTCTGAATATGTCCCCGCGGCCGCTATGCCCGAGTAGTCATACCCCAGGACGGACATCTTGTCCACAGACAGAGAGTCGATTCTCAAGCTGGTCTGACCTTTTCCAAGGGACACGTCCAGAGCGCTTCGCATCGTGACCTCGCCGACCTGCCTTACCCCTGTCAGTTTTCCTACATTCAGGTCGCAGGTGGCGATGTTTCCTCCGAATCCCATTGCCTTCTTCCTGTCTATCAGGTTCCGGATGTCGGCATCAGCCGTGAGCGAACCAAGTGATGATGTCAGCTTGCCTTTGACTTTCAGTTTGTCAAGAGTACCGTTGGCGTTCCCGTCGAAGACCATCCGTGTTCCGGCGGCGAATCTGGACAGGTCAGTACCGGCGTTCGGAGCGAACCCCCTTATGAATGTTCCAAGGCCGTCGGACGTGAATCCAAGGCCATCGACCTTGAAATCCATCCGCATATCTTTGACTTTGGGAAGTCCGGACAGTCTGCCGTCAATCCTTCCTGAAACTCCGCTGTATGTCTCTGAGAAGTCGAATCCGCTTATCATCAGGTCGCAGACAGGGCCTGAGACATCGGCGTCCCTGACATTGATGATGGAACTCATCTTTCGCAGTGACGGTGCGAAATAGGAGATGCTCTTGAAATCAACCCTGCCGCAGAACATTCTTCCTGCCATTCTGACCTCCTCCATATAGCGGGAGAATGAATGTGCGTTGTCATATTCCATTGAATATTCCGTCATCCTGATGTCTGACCACGTGTCCTGAAGGTGCAGGTCCCGGATGGAAGTCCTGCCTTTTTCCACGGTGGTTTTTCCGGACATCGCCAGGATTTCGTAGCCGCTCCGCTCGCCGGCCTTCAGGTTCTCTACCGTGCCTTCAATCTTTCCGCCAAAGAAACTGATGTCGCGCGCCTGAAGAATATGAGCGGTCACATCCAGATTCTTCCAATCGATGCCATATTCGCGTAATGGTTTGTCATTGTTAAGGTTAATGAGTCTGAATCTGAAGTTTTTCAGGTTGAGTCTGCCGGCGTTTATTCTCAGCTGCATCGGCTTTTTCTCTTTTTTCACTTCAGATTTTCTGAAGAAGCGGCTGATGTTGCTTCCGCGTCCGTCCTTGACGAGAGAGAATGAACCGTCACTGACGCTGAACCGTTTGACGTGAATCGTCCCGTCATTCCGCAATCCCTTGAGAGACAATGTCACCACTATGGATTTTGCACTGGCGACGGTGTCTGCCTTCTCGCCGTCCCGGTCGGTGGCCGGCTCGTTGTCGATGAGTGCCACATCCTTGAGTACCAGGGCAGTGAACGGCTTTATGTGGATTTTGGAGAACTCTATCCGTCCGTTGATCACTCCGTCCAGCATCCCGATGACTTTCCTGCCTACAAATGTCTGAACCGCCGGAGTCTGCAACAGAATCCAGCCGGCGAACAGCAGCGAGGCAATCGCCACTATGATACCCCAGAATATCTTAAGCGCCTTTTTCAACAACCTTCGGCCATGGCGGTCTGCGTCCGTGGCTTAAAGAACAAAGATACTAATAAACATTCAAAAAAATAACCCGCATCAACGTTTTCATTCTTTCCGGTCTATGGTTCTTTTCTCATCAGTCGTGTACTTCCAGCACACTCCTTCTTCCAAAAGAACTCTATCCTCGAAAAAAAAACAAATCATATTCAGTTTATTATTTTCAAGTTTTTAAATATCCGTTGGATTGACGAAAATAGTTGTATCTTTGCCATCCGGAATCAGAAACTGTTTAAAAATGGTGCCCGCATTTTATTATGCGGATTGTTCGAGACAGTTTCGGTTTTGGAAGAGGGAGCGTAGCAGCTGCTGCGTGACTGATGAGAAAAGATGAGAATGGCCGGAAGGCTGCGTAAGAAAAAAGAGGAGCCATTTTTAGAAACTGTTTAAAAATGGTTTCCGCATTTTATTATGTGGGATTTTCG
>CAVCPY010000158.1:0-2799 GCA_963604245.1 Eggerthellaceae bacterium | reverse complement strand
AAATGGCCGGAAAGGCCGCGTAAGAAAAAAGAGGAATTATTTTTAAACAGCTTCTAAAAGCCGACAAATCAAGGAATTGCAAGTTAAATTCGGTGATTTGTGGATTATTCTATCTGAAGAAGCGGGTGACCCAGGCGGGGTCGATGCGGGAAAAGCCGGGGGAAGGTTTGACGGAAGGATTGCGGCGGATGATGCCGGCGCAGTCCTCATAGACATTGAAACCGATGCGGAGACCGTGCATCTGGCCGTCTTTGGGGTAGGAGAACTCGATGTCGTTGTCAGGACCGTCAAGGCGGTAGAATTTGAACGGAGTGTCAGGCAGGTCTTTGGCTTCACCTTTCTCCATCATCTCCATCTTGGTGATGTACTTGCACATCTCGATCACGCAGTCATCCAGACCGGAATCGAAGATGTTCACCTTCTCGATCAGCGAGCCGATGTCGCTCACGCGGCGGAGGGTGTAGCCTTCCAGCGTTTCCGAGATCTTCTCGAATTGAGCCTTAAGAGCGTTCTCTTGTGTTTCAGGCAAGATTCCGTCAGGCATCAGCCAGATCATCAGTTTCTCCGCAGGATCGTGGTAGAGCGTCTGACCCTGGACAAGATTGGCCTTGCCGCAGTGCGGGCATTCCCACACGAACAGCGAACCGTCCTTGACCCTTGCCTTCAACTCGGGATTCTCCCCGACATTTATCCGGTTCCAGACTTCGACTCCGTGCTTTTCTCCGCAGGCCGTGCAGGTGGCAGTAACTTTCTCTGACATATTCGTTTACACTATAATAATCCTAATAATCCGATTGTTGTATTCATTGCCGCCGGTTTGATTGGCGGGAAAGAATGTTCCATCCCCTCTATCTGTCAAGCCATTTCCAGACCTTGTACATCAGAGCTCCCCAGGCGAGAAAGAGTGCCACATAGACCCAGAAAGGCAGTCTGGCGGCGTAATGTGTGCATTGGGTGAGCTTGTCGTAATCCGGGATGTCGGCGTAGTAATAAGCCCCGGCCCCGAAATCGAGAGAGTCCTGAAGCCCGAGACCGCGCGCCATTATGTAAAGGGCGGCCAGAACGGTCGCCCCTATAACTGTCAGGGTAAGAACCTTGACGATTCGTTTACTGGTGAAGGCCATCAGTCAAGAGTCGGAATCGGGAAGAAGTTGCCGGAAAGGAGAAGCCAGACGGCGAAGAACGTCAGCACGATGTTGAAGCTTTGGCCGATGATGTAGAGCCAGAGCACCTTGCCGCCCTGCATCTGCTTGATGATTTCCTTGAAGTTGGTGTCCAGTCCGATGCTGGTGAAGGCCAGCACGAAAGCCCAGTTCTTGTACTGGTCGAGCACCTTGTTGATGGCTCCCACCTGGTCGGCTCCGCACAGAGGCTGGATGAGGAACGACGCCACCATCGAGGCGATGAAGACGCCGAGGATGAACTTCGGAAAGCGCACCCAGATCTCTCCGGGACCCACCTTTGCCGCTCCGTTGTTGTCAATCCTCGTGGCGAAGAACACTGCCACGAAGAAAGCGATGAATCCGATGAGGATGTTCTGGATGGACTTTACGAGCACGGCCGCCTGCTGCGCCTCAGGGCCGAGGGCAGTACCTGCCACGACAACCGCTCCGGTGGAGTCAATGGTGCCGCCGATGAGGGAGCCACCCATAATCTGCGACATTCCGCAGGCCTTGATGATGACAGGCTCGAAGACCATCATAAGGATTGTGAATATTATGGAAATAGACACAGTGATTGAGAGGTCGTCCTTCTTCGCTTTTGAGGCCGCCGCAGTGGCGATGGCCGCGCTGGTTCCGCAGACGCTGGTGGCCGAGGCCATCGTGATGACCAGAGGCTTGTTGTCCATCTTCAGCACCTTGATTCCGAACCACCACATAAACAGAATCACGATCGGAGTCACAATCCAGGCTATTCCGAGGCCGTATAGGCCGAATTTTGCGATGTTGGAGAACAGCACGGAGAATCCCATAATCACAAGACCTGTCTTGATGTAGAACTCGGTCTTGATGGCCGGCTTGAGCCAGTTCGGAACTCCGACCGTGTTGGAGATCAAGAGGCCGACCAGAAGAGCCCAGAAGGCCCACTCAAGGTAGCGGTTGAGGGTGTATTCGGCGCTGATGAGGCGTACCACAAGGGCGATGACGAACAGTCCGATGATGGCGGGAATATATTTCTTCACACTTTCGCCCTGAAGCTTGACTCCCACTGTGAACAGTGTCCCGAGGGTGATGAACGTCACGAGGAACTTGCGCCAGAATGCCCAGGCTCCAAGCTGTTCACCCAGAGGGACAACCTTTGCCGCCGCTGCCTCCGAGAGATTCTCTCCGAGGGTCCAGGTCGCAAACTTAACCGCCGAAAAATCAAATGCTTTGGTCAGGACAGCGATGCAGGCGATGACGATCACGATGCCGCCGATCCAGATTGCCTGCCAGTCCTCTTTTCCCCAAAACGCGGGGACAGTCTTGCCGTTCTCCATCTGTAGAAAAATTAGTATAATGTTTTACTATTTTGCAAAGATATAACAACTGACGGTTTCTCGCAAAACTTTTTCAGAAGATGGAGCAACGGAACAGGTACAACAGGCTGCTTCTAACTACTAATCATTCAACTTTCGCAAGTAATAAAGTACCTGTGACAAAATGCCTTATCTCACGTTCGGAGAGCATCGGCCGAGAATGCTAAGTTCACGTTACCCCCTCCCTAAATCCCTCCCCTCGGGGGAGGGAGTGTGCTCCGCACATCCCTCAGGGCCTTTCACGTTACCCCCTCCCTAAATCCCTCCCCTCGGGGGAGGGA
>CAVCPY010000157.1:0-5369 GCA_963604245.1 Eggerthellaceae bacterium | reverse complement strand
TGTCTCGAAAATTCCGCATAATAAAATGCGGGAACCATTTTTAAACAGCTTCTTAAAACACGAAAAACGAATGCGAAATTTAGGAATATTTTTCGGATGCGCAAGAGAATATTTACAAATTTTCAAGAATATTATTTCAGGATAGCCGGAAATCGTTTTACTGTCTTCGACAGACCCGACGGCAGAAGAAACCAATTATATTTGGCGGTCGCCGAGCCTGTCGAAGCGACCTTCCTATTTCACATTCTTATCAATTCCGCGATGCCAGAAGCGGGACGTGATGTCAGCCAGAGCATAGCCAGCCCCGAGATGGGAAACTTTATAAAGACGTTGGTTGGTGGTCTTGGAGTTCAGCGGGCCGAGGGACTCGACGTACGGGCCGACCTTCACATAATCAAAACCAGTGAATATCTTATCCTCCACCTTTTTCCGCCCTGAGTACAAGGCGGCGGCGAGCCCCTTCGAGCGGACGTGGGCGGCCAGCCTCAACAGGGATTCCCGGTCATTCCCCTCGCCGAGGAACAGGAAACAGTCCACTCCGAAATTGTCAGCGACCAGAGAGTCAATCACTTCCTCTGTCAGTTCAACGCCGACATCGGCCTTGAGAAACGGGGAATGGCATCCAATGCAATCACCTTGGCAGTTGCTGATGTCAACCGCCAAGGTAACTCTGTCCGGAATCTCCTCGATGACCACGGAGGTCATCCCGGGAACATATTTGATCATGCTTTCGGAACCTCCTCCTTTGCCCTGAACACTCCGTCGTGGTTGTAGAACCTGTGGGCGGCCTCGACCTGACGCATCTCGCTGAACGACGACACTCGCTTAAGGTAGCCGATCACGCGGGTCAGATAGTCCAGATTATGGCTTCCGCACTTCGGGCAGACCTCAAGCGTGTCCTTGCTGATGTACCCGCAGTCGTTGCAGACAGTGTTGCGGCAGTTGAATGTGAAGTAGTTGGTGCCGTAGTGCGCGGCGGTCTTCAGCAGCTGGCGGTACTGGTCCTTGGACAGGTGTTCGGCCACGTTCATATGCAGGGCCGAGCCTCCGTCAAGATGCTTGACATACTCGTTGCCGTGCAGCTTGAACTTGTCGATCATCGACAGCGAGTCATCCTCCGGGTTGTAGAAGTACGAGCTGTACATATTGTGCTTCGGAGAGACGTAGAAACCGTCCTTCTGATCCCACTTGTAGTTCTTGCCGGAAAGGTTCTCGCCCGGGACAAACTCGGTGTTGAACATCGTGTCTGAGGTCTTGTCCTTCTTGTTGGAGCGGTTGATGGTCTCCAGGATGACATCCACGAACTCGTTGTACTCCGGATTAGGACTGATGGTCAGGCCCAGGAACTCCGCAGCGTCGGTAAGACCGTTCACACCGATGGTAAGATACTGCCTCTTCATATCTATGAAGCCTGCCTGATAGACATCCAGCATATGCGCGGCGAGGAAGTCCTTGATGATCTCGTTGAATGCCTTCTGGTACTTGTGCACCCTCTCGGTCTCCTCGGTCACGGCCTCGCGGATATATTCATAAAGCTGGTTCTTGTCATAGTCGCCTCTCGAAAGGGCCTTGGAGCCGTCAATGACCGCACCCTTCCTCTCCAGGAAGTAGCGTCTGGCGGCAAGCTGGATAAGCCTGTTCAGATTGATGGTCATCACGGACTTGGAGCCTGTTGACACGGAGGCTGTCCCCATTGAATATTGATGCGTGGTGTGGTTGTGCGACTCATCGACTTTGTCCAGTTCAGTGATTGAGTTGCGCAGACGGCAGCAGCTCGCGAGGCTGTCCGGACTGTCGGACAGGTAGCAGAAGAAGCTGTGTCCCTTTGACCACATCTCGGCGGTGAAGTCGGCATATTCCTTGTCGATGAAATCGTCCTTGCCGTCGGTCAGCAGGGCCATCGTCTCGACAGGGAAAGTCAGGATGTAACGGTTCCTCTCCTCGTTGAACCAGTTCATAAAATGCTTCTGCAGCCAGGAAAGGGTCTCCCACTTCGGTTCGCTGCCGTCAGGGAACCGGAAGTCTCCGAACACGCCGCGGAAATAGCTCTCGTCGAAGTAGCTGATGTTCCAGAACACGGTCTGGTAGCCGCGGTTGCCCGCAGGCATATTCATTGAATGCACCACCTGCTGGAAGTAGTTGTCGATGACCTTGACGAGAGTCCTCTTCTTGGCGTTCATCTCGACCACGTCCTCAAGGTGATCGAGATAGTCGTCGCCGTAGTCCTTGCGGATGAAGTAGTCAAGGTACATCAGGAACTCCGGAGTCGCGACGGCGCCCATAAACTGGGAGGAGATTGAATATACAAGGTTGATGAACTCGCCGCAGAACGACTTGAGGTCGGTCGGGGCCACTGAAACCCCACCGAGCTTGATGAGGCCGTCCACCAGGAAAGGATACATCGTGATGGCCACGCAGTAAGGATAGCCCGGAGTGCCGCTCTCATCGTGCTTGTAGAGGACGTGGCTCTCCAGATCCTTGATGTACTGGCTGGCGAGCGAACGGCCGTAAAGGGCCTTGATCTTGTCCTTCATTATGTAGCGGTTCTGCTTGATGTTGTTCTCCTTGTAGAGTTCCTGCCCGAGGGTCACGATGTTCTTGCGGGTGACGTTGGCGTTGGCGTCGAACTTGGAGCCGGTGGCGGCATTGGACGCAGCGATGTAGTCACGGATGAAATCGCGCTTCTTCCGAAGGTCAAGACCGGCGTCGAACTTCTCGATGTAGGCCACGGCCACCTTCTTGTTTATGGACATCAGACTTTCCTCGACCTGACGCCTGATCTCACGGCTGGTGATCTTGTCGTAAATGTAGAGGTTCTCCGCGATAGAGACAACCACGGCCTCAGGACATTCCTCCCCGGCGGTCTTATAGGCCTCGCGTATGCCGTTCATCAGTTTGACCTTGTCGTACTCCTCATAGGAGCCGTTGGTCTTGCGTACAGTAACATCCATATCCTGTAAATTATTTATTCGCCAATTATTTCAGCAAAAAACAGTTGTATCCCAAAGTATTGAAAAGAGAGTTTTCTCCGGTTATAAAGTCGGCCCGATCCTTTTCAAAGGGGTCGAACCGACTTTCACAAAGATAGCAGATAATTCCGCCTTATGGGCAAAAATCTCCCTAAAGTTATTAACAATTACGTAACTTAATTGTTAATTTATTACGAATAAGCGTATTAGAGGAAGATGTATTTTAGAATTACTAAAATTGACAGCACATACATAAACCAACTGATCTTCTTCACCTTTCCTGAGCAGATGTTGAGGACAACATAGGCGACGAGGCCAAGGAGAATGCCGTTGGAGATGGAATAGGTCATCGGCATAAGGATCAGAGTGAGGAATGCCGGGATGGACTCGGAAAAATCGTCGAGCGGGATGTCCTTGACCGGGCTGAGCATAAAGAGCCCCACAATCACGAGCACAGGGCAGACAGCGGAACCCGGGATGGCGGTGAAGACCGGAGCGAAGAACAGAGCCAGAGCGAAGCAGACAGCCACAGCGAAAGCGGTGAGACCCGAACGTCCGCCCTGGGCCACACCTGATGCGCTCTCGACATAGGTGGTGACGGTGCTGGTTCCGAGGCAGGCGCCGGCGACAGTACCGATGGCGTCAGCCATAAAGGCCTGGTTCATTCGGACAGGTCTGCCGGCCTTGTCGGTCATTCCGGCCTTGGTCGTGACACCGACGAGCGTCCCGATCGTGTCGAACATGTCCACGAAAAGGAAGGTGAACACGACGATCAGCATATCGAGGCTGAAAATCTGCGTCGTGTCCGTGGTGAACTGGCAGAGGATAGGCTTCATCGTCGGAGGGGTATCGACGAATCCCCGGAACTGGGTGATTCCCATAGGGATGCCGATGACCGCAGTGGCGATGATTCCGATGAGGAGAGCACCCGGAACATTGAAAATCACAAGGACTCCCGTGATGAGGAGGCCGATGACGGAGAGCAGTCCGACACCGCTGGTGATGTCGCCGAGGTTCACAAGGGTGGCCGGGTCGTCAACGACGATTCCGCCGCTCTTCAGGCCGATGAGGGCGATGAACAGGCCGATGCCGGCTCCGATCGCCTTCCTCAGCGACAGCGGCAGGGCGTTCACGATCGCTTCGCGGACACTCGTCAAAGTGAGAATTATGAATATTATGCCTTCAATAAGGACCGCGGTCAGCGCGAACTGCCACGTGTAGCCCATTCCGAGGCAGACCGTGTAGCAGAAGAATGCGTTCAGGCCCATCCCCGGAGCGAGGGCGAACGGAAGCTTCGCGTAGAATGCCATAACGAGGGTGGCGAGGATGGAGGCCACCGCCGTGGTGGTGAAGAGGGCGTTCTTGTCCATTCCGCAGTCAGCCAGGATCGAAGGGTTGACGGCAAGGATGTAGGACATAGCGAGGAAGGTGGTGATGCCCGCGACGATCTCTGTGGACACCTTCATTGTGGACGGGTCGAAACCGAACAGTCTGGTCAACCAGCCTTTAGACCCGTCGGTCTGTGTTTTTGTTTCTGCCATAATGATTGGTTGTTAGATGATCACACAATTATTAGAACACCCACTTAACGCCGAGACACGGACGGCAAGCGAAACCATCGTAACCGGCAAAATTGCTTGAGAGTTCAATCTCACTACCAATATTGAAGTGTTCACCGAATCCATACCAGATCTGAGGCTCGGAAAGGAAGACGCACTTGCCCTCCCACCAGACATCGGCGAAACCTGAGAAACGCAGCCCTTTGAGTCCGAAAAGATCCTGACATCCCCAGACAGCGGTGAACTGGAGCGGAACCTTCTGCTCAAGATTCTTGAATTTCTTATATAACACCTTAAGATTAAGAGTGTTATTAAAGTTTTTGCTATGAAGGAAATAGTCAACACCGACAAGAACAGCGTGGTTCACACCATAGAAGTCACGAGTTCCCGGAGCCATTATTGTGCCAACACCGCCGTTATACTCAATTTGCGCACTGAAAGCCCCGAGAGCGGTGTCTTGCCAGAAATTGAGGCAACGCGCGATCTCAAAATACGTACTTGAAGGAGAATCAACCGTACCATTCTTCTTCTTGAGCTGATAATCATAGTCAATGAAGAAGAACGTGTTACCCCACTTGTCACCTTTGAACATTTCGATGGTGGAGGTGATGCACTCACGATCGAAATCATAGAACGTCTGAAGGTTGGTCTGTGCCATTGCTCCTGGAGCAAGGGCGAGCGCTGCGACAGCAACGGCGATGATTGATTTGTTTGACATAAATATAAGGAAATTGACTTGTTCCTTTATTGATTATTAATTCAACTTTCGCAAGTAACAAAGTACCTGTGACAAAGTGCCTTATCTCACGTTCGGAGTGCATCGGCCGAGAATGCTCAGTTC
>CAVCPY010000156.1:0-10384 GCA_963604245.1 Eggerthellaceae bacterium | reverse complement strand
TTTGGAAGAGGGAGCGTAGCAGTAGCTACGTGACCGATGACAAAGATGAAAATGACCGGAAAGCGTCTTTCTGGTCATCTCTTTTTCGGTAATGTGAACACGAATTCCAAGCCACCGGACACACCGAGACGAACCGAAACTGTGCCGCGGTGAAGCAGGACCGAGTTCTTGACTATGGCAAGCCCGAGGCCGGTGCCTCCCATCTTGCGGGAACGCCCCTTGTCGATTCGGTAGAACCTCTCGAAAAGATGAGGAATATGCTCGGGCGCGACCCCCGGGCCGTTGTCGGAAAAGCTGAACGTGTAACAGTCTTTACCCTCCGAGAGAACCTGTACGGTTATGGTCACGCCCTCGCCGCCATAGGCTATCGAATTGTCAGTCAGATTTCTGAAAATCGAGTACAGCAGCGACGGGTTGCCGTCCACCACCACTCCCGGTTCAACCAAAGCCCTGAACGTCACGTGATTGGTTTCCATCTGCATCGACACGTCCCTCCGGATGGACTGAAGCAGTTCCGGAATGTTCACTCCCTCAAACTCGTAGCCCTGAGGAGCGTCGTCAAGCTTATTGAGTGTGGAGATGTCGGACAGCAGGCTTGACAGGCGCCGGCTCTGCGCATAGCATCGTTGGATGAACAAATCCTTCGTCTCATTGTCGATGTCCGGATCGGACACTATCGTCTCCAGATAGCCCTGGATGCTGCTTACAGGGGTCTTCAGTTCGTGGGCCACATTCTGCGTGAGCTGCCTCTTGAGGCGCGCCTTGTCCTCCTCGCTGTCGCGCAGCTTGTCGTACATATTCATCCTGCCTTCCTCTATGGAATCCTTGAGACGGACATACCGCCCGCGCATCGTGACCAGTGCAAGGGCAAGCAAGACAATGATTGCTGACAACAATATGCTCATTTTTCCTCGTAAAGATAACCGAACCCGTGACGCGAGACTATCCTGTCACCATATTCCCCGATCTTTTTGCGCAGACGGGTGATGTTGACGTCCACAGTCCTGTCCGTGACGATCACATCGTCCGGCCAGACCCTTGAAAGAATGTCCTGACGCGGGAAGACTTTCCCCTTGCTGTCAAACAGGAGCTTGAATATCTCATATTCAATTCTGGTCAGGGCCACAGCAGCCCCGTCCACTGTCACCACCTTCTTCTCGTCGTCAATGAATATCCCCGCAAGAACATCCTTCCCGGCCGTCCGCCTCAAAACGGCCTTGACGCGGGAGACTACCTCCCTTATGGAGAACGGCTTGGAAATGTAGTCGTCCGCCCCGAGATCCAGCCCCTCGACAGCGTCGTCCTCGGTGTCGCGGGCGGTTATGAAAATCACGGGAATCCCGGCCGTAGACGGTTCGGACTTGAGTCTCCGGGCCAGCTCGAAGCCGGACATCCCGCCCATCATCACATCCAGAAGAAGCAGCTTGAATGATGTAATGTCTTCCGCCAAGGCTTCCTCGGCGGAATTGGCGGTCACTACATCGAAACCCTCCTTGGAAAGGTTGAACTTGAGAATCGCGCAGATGTCCTCTTCGTCATCGACAACAAGAATACGGGCAGTCATTTGAAAAAAAACGTCTTGATTCTGTAAAGATAGCCACATTTTTCTTAAATTTGGGCAAACACATCACTAATATGCCAGACATTTCAAAGCGCGGGGAGGAAATCCCCGCATCGCCTATCAGAAAACTGACCCCGTTCTCTGATGCGGCAAAAGCCAAAGGGGTAAAAGTTTATCATCTCAACATCGGACAACCGGATCTTCCCACGCCGAAGAAAGCGCTGGATGCTTTGAAGACAATAACCCGGACAACCCTTGAATACAGCCCGAGCCAAGGACTTAAATCATTGAGAGACAAGTTGGTCGGTTACTATGGCCGCTTCGGAATCAATGTCACCGACAATGAGATTATCGTGACCGCCGGAGGCTCCGAAGCTCTTCTGCTGACTTTCATAGCCTGCCTGAATCCGGGCGACGAAATCATTATGACCGAGCCTGGCTACGCCAACTACATCTCATTCGCCGTCACGGCCGGAATAACGGTGAAGACCGTCACATCACACATAGAGGACGGATTCGCCCTGCCGTCAGTCGAGGACTTCGAAAAAGCGATCACTGACAAGACGAAGGCTATCCTCATCTGCAATCCGAACAACCCGACCGGCTACCTTTATTCGGAGGAGGAACTCTACAGGCTGCGCGATATTGTCCGCGACCACGACCTCTATCTTTTTGCCGACGAGGTTTACCGGGAGTTCCGCTACACGGACGCGCCGTACCTCTCGGCACTGAATCTCGAAGGAATCGAGGAGAATGTCATCGTGATTGACTCCGTATCCAAGAGGTACTCTGAATGCGGCACCAGAATCGGGATGGTGGTCAGCCACAACGCCAAGGTGATGAAGACCATACTTAAATTCTGCCAGGCGAGGCTGAGCCCGCCGCTTCTGGGCCAGATCGTGGCGGAAGCCTCAATAGAAGGGACAGAGGAATATTCAAAAGATTGCTTTGACGAGTATCTCGCCCGCAGGGACTTCTTCATCGCAGGGCTGAACAGGATTCCGGGAGTCTATTCACCTATGCCTAACGGAGCGTTCTACACAGTAGCATCACTGCCGGTTGACGATGCGGAGGACTTCTGCGCCTGGTGCCTGACTGACTTCGCTTACAAAGATGCCGGGACGCCGGAAGGATTCACCGGCGAGACAGTGATGATGGCGCCGGCGGCAGGATTCTACAGCACTCCCGGGCTTGGCGGGAACCAGGTCAGAATGGCCTACGTTCTGAAGACCGAAGACCTTGAACGCTCACTCATAGTTTTGGAGAAAGCTCTGGCCGATTACAAATCGAAATAAACGCAAATAGTTAAGTTTTATCGTTTTACCAAACTTTTTATCCCCTAAATCGCTTGGTTTTTAAGAATTATTAACTACCTTGATTGAATAATTGGTTATGAGTGATGAAAAGATTGGTGGCAATCCTGCTGATTCTGGCTTCAGGCATCCCCGTATGGAGCCAGATTTCTAAAAAAATCTCAGGCACGGTCAAAGATGACACCGGCAGTCCCCTGCCGGGCGCCGCTGTCACGGTCAAGGGACAGTCAAAGAAAGTCTATGCCCTGACAGACCTTGACGGCCGTTACACGATTTCTGTCTCCGGCCTGACCGAGGAAACGGAACTCGAGTTCTCTTTTCTGGGGATGAAGCCTGCTGAAGTCAAGGTCGGCAAGCGTTCGACCGTGGATGTGGTGATGTATCCTGAGGGCAACCAGCTTGACGAGGTTGTCATCGTGGCCGGCTACGGTCTGGCGCAGAAGCGGTCAGATATGACCGGATCGGCCTATCAGGTCGATTCCAAGAAACTTGAGAAGCTCCCGGCCGCACGGATTGACAACCTGCTCGACGGGATGGTTCCGGGACTGACGATTCAGGAGAAAGACAGCTCCACGGGAGGCCGGTCGCAATACAGCATCCGAGTGCGCGGAGACGCCTCGCTGAGCGCGAGTTCCGAACCGCTGTGGATCATCGACGGAGTTCCGGTTTACACCGGGACAAGGACATCGGCCACGCTTTCAGGAATGAGCTACAGCATCAGTCCGCTGTCATTCATCAACCCGGACGACATCGAATCGATGACCGTGCTAAAGGACGCTGCCACCACGGCACTCTACGGTGCGGACGGGGCGAACGGGGTCATACTCGTCACCACGAAATCAGGCGAGGGTGATTCGAAGACCCGCGTGAACGCGTCCGTCAGGTATGGAGTCTCACAGGTGGACCGTTCGACACTTCTGAGGCTCTGCTCCACGGAGCAGTGGTGGGCCCTGGCGGAGGAAGGCTGGACCAACGCCGGGTACTCGATGGAGAATTTCCCCTATCAGGACAACGAGCATAATTCCTACTCCACGACCAGCACGAATTGGTACGACGTGTATTTCGGGACCGGCTCCAACGCTCAGTACAATGTGTCGGCCAGCAGCGGAGGCCGCAAGGCAAGACACTACCTGTCCCTGAGCTACTACAACGAGAAGACCGTGGTCAAGGGAAATCAGCAACAGCGCTTTTCGGTCAGCGACAGATCCACCTACAAGTTCGGCGAGAAGCTCTCCGCCAATGTGAAGATGTCACTCTCCTACAACGTGAACGACATCCTGTCCGTGTCCCGGAACGAGCTGAAGGTCATCCCTATCATCTCCCCCTACGACGAGGACGGCATCACCCCGAGGCTTTACAACTACTACAGCCGCGAGGTCAACAAATATGACCCTCAGATGTACAAATTCGTTTACAGTTCCGTGGCCGACAGAAAGTACAACGACAACAAGCAGCGGACTGTCTCGGCCGACGGCAACATCTCATTCAAGTACGACATCATCGAGGGATTGTCCGCCACAGTTCAGGGAGGAGCGAGCATCCTGTCGGGGCTTGAGCTGATCTACGACTCGAAACACACGCTTGACGGGATCACGGACTCGGAGCAGGATGGGTACTCCCGCAGATCGGCGGCCTACGCATTCACTTGGAACAACATCGACCGTCTGAACTTCAACAGACGCTTCGGAAAGCATTCCGTCGGAGCCTTGGCGGGGGCCGAGTTCGTCAACAAGGAGAACCGCAGTCTCTACGCCACTGGCTACGGCTTCGCAAGCGACAACATCAAGGAGATCGCCTACGCCCTGAAAAGTTCCGTCAGGGGCTATTCCTCCGCAAGCAACAGCCGGTCGCTCTCTTATATGGCGCAGGGAACATATTCCTACGACAACAGGTACTACTTGTCCCTTTCTTGGCGGCGGCAGGGCTACTCCTCGTTCAGCACTTACTCACGATGGGGAGACTTCTCCTCAGTCGGACTGTCTTGGAACGTCCACAACGAGAAGTGGTTCCGTGTCCCGCTTATGGACAAGCTCAAACTGAAGGCCTCATTCGGCAACAGCGGCAACTCAAGGGTTGACACGGCTGCCGCCTACGGAACATATTCCTACACCTCGGGCAACTACTACGGAGGCATTATGGGGGCCACGCAGAGTTCAGCCCCGAACCCTGGACTGAGCTGGGAGAACACCTACATCTACAACGCCGGAGTCAACGTGTCATTCCTCGGAGGCAGGATCGACCTTGAAGTGGAGGCCTACGACAAGTACACCTCAGGTCTTCTTTACAACGGTCGCGTCTCCTCGATCATCACCGACGGGACAGTTGTACGCAACGTCGGAGCGATCGAGAACAGAGGACTCGAGCTCACCCTGACGACAAAGAACATCGACACCCCGAAATTCAAATGGACTACCGATTTCAACGGATCTCTCAACAGGAACGTCATCAGGGAGCTTTACAAGGATATGCACACCGGTTTCTTCGACACCGTCTGGATGGTCGGAGCCAGCAAGAGCGACTGGTGGCTCAGCAGATGGGCGGGAGTGGATCCTGCTACAGGCAGCCCGATGTGGTACACGGTGGACGGCGACCTGACCTACACCTTCTCCTACGACAACCGCGTCCTCCTGCCGGAATACAGCAAGGAGCCGGACTTGAGCGGCGGTCTCTCCAACAATCTCTCTTTCGGACCTTTCAGTGCGAGAGTGATGATGACGTACACAATCGGAGGTTGGGCGCTCACGTCCTACACCCAGGATGACGGACACAACATCATCGGTTTCAACACCGTGGTCGAGGATCTGGATCATTGGAGGAAGCCGGGAGATGTCTCCGCAAACCCGAAATATGTCTACAAGAGTTCCAATCTCTCGACGATGAGTTCGACCAGGTTCCTCTACAGCAGGACAAACGTCCAGCTGAAGAACGTCACCCTGTCGTACTCGTTTCCGCAGTCGCTGTGCCGCAGGTTGAGGCTCTCGGGAGCCACCTTCTCCGTGATGGGCGACAACCTCTACCTCTGGTGCCCCGGACAGAGCAAGTCACACAACAGCTACAAGACGATCACCTATGCCATGGGAGTGACACGGTCCGTGTCCGGGCAGCTTTCAATTGATTTCTAATATGAGAAAGAATATCATCATTTCAGTGTCATTGGCAATCTCGGCGGCGGTCTCCTCCTGCACGGGATTCCTCAATGTGGAGACCCTCGGGAAAAGCACAATCGAGGGATTCTTTTCCGATGTGGACGGTCTCAAGGCCGCCGGTGTCGGACTGCACAGGACAATACTCGATTTCTACGACGGTTCGTACCTGCGGTTCGCAGACATCTCCGGAGACACCCAGAACGCCTCCCGGGTCAACTGCGACGAGTCCCTTCTGAGGCTGTTCGACTTCGACTACTACGCCGAGGACAACTCCGGCTACCCTTACACCCTCTGGAAGAACGGCTACGTCATCGCGACCAACGCCAACAACATACTCTACTACGGGCAGCAGCTCCTTGACAAATACCCGGAGTACGCAGACATCGTCAGGACGCATTTCGCCTACGCCTATTTCGCAAGGGCTCTTGCTATCTTCGACCTGTGCAACTGCTTCGCTCTGCCTTACGGGGCTACCGAGGACGCGTCGCATCTCGGTGTCGTGGCAATCGACTATATCCCCGGATTCGACGACAAACTCTCACGGCACACCATAAAAGAATGCTACGACAGAGTGGTCTCGGATTTGGAGAAAGCTTTGGAATATTTCGGCGGCGACACCATTTCAGACCCGACCTACATCTCCGGACTGGCCTGTGAGGCTCTCCTTGCAAGGGTCTGCCTGTACAAAGGCGACTATGAGAACGCAGCGAAATACGCTGCGAAAGTGATGGAGAAAGTGCCCCTGACCGGAAGGGACGAGTATGTCAAAATGTTCCGCAAGGCGCAGGAATGCTCCGGGGAAGGAATTCTCCGTCTCAACACCTACGACGAGGGTCTCGGGATGAACTCCCTCTACGACCCTACCGGAACCCAGAAACTGGAGCCTACTCCCGAATTCATCGCCAGCTTCGATGACGGCGACGTGCGCAAGGAGCTGTTTGAATATGTCGGAGAGGATGAGGACGGCGACACGTACGCCGGCAAGTCATTCACGACGGTCAGCAAGTACCTTCCGGTAAAAAGCGGAGTCAGCGACGAGAAGAACAGAAGATGCGACTTTTTCGTGCTGAGGGTGTCGGAAATGTACCTCATCCACGCCGAAGCTCTCTGCAAGGGAGCTTCCGGAGACCTCTCCGAGGCTGCCGACGACATCAGAAAACTCAGGGCAAGAGCCTATGGTACAACTCCTGACAAGATCGCCCTGAACTGGACGTCAGCCTCCGACCTCGACTCCATCATTCAGGAGGAAAGGAAAAAGGAACTCTGCTTCGAGGGACACCGCTTCTTCGACATCAAAAGGCGTATGGAAGGTCTGACCCGGCCGGCAGGCACCACATCGACGAAAAAGTCCCTCTCCTGGCCGGACATCCACTACACGCTGCCCATCTGCCAGCTTGAGATGCAGGCGAACGATTATATGGTTCAGAACGAAGGCTACACCGGAAGAAAAACAATCGGGGAATGATAAGAAAGTTTTTAGGAATATTGGCGGCCGCCCTTCTGTGCTGCGGCTGCGAGTGGCACGAGGATGTCCTTTTCGACACCCCGTTCGCCAGCGTTTTTGACAATGCCGGAGGCTCGTCCTCCACGATTGACAGCCGTTTCGGCAAAGGGGTCGAGAGCATACTGTCCGAGCTGAAAGTCTCAATCAGCGTGAGTGAGGACCATTTCTCAGAGCCGGTCTCGATCGAGTACGAGGTAATCGTCGGCGACGGACTGAAAGAAGGAGTGGACTTCAGAATCCAGCCTTCGACGGCAAGCCCTCTGACGTTCAGCCCCGGGACATACACCTTGCCGGTCCGCATCCTGTGGCTCAAGACCGACACACCGGATTCATCCAAGGACAACACCCTGACCATCAGACTTTCAGGAAGCAGTCTGGAGGGTATGGTGTTAGGCTACCCCGGGCCTGCCAGAAAGGGTTTGTCATTCGTTTTCACGAAAATCTAGAGGTTCCCCAAAATGATGTCAGGGGGACAGAACCCTAAAGACAAAAAACATAAGTAGATCATATTAACCAATTTGTGTATTATGAAACGAATTATTTCATTTTTCAGCATCGCGCTGATTGTCGTTGCCGGAACGGTGTCCTGCAACAACGACCCGAAAGCGGACGGTTTGGTCCAGATCAAATCCTTCTCGCTTCAGTCCTCTCTCAACCAGTCTCTCTCGTCCGACGTGACAGGAGCCATCGACGAGACAGCAAAGACTATAAGCCTTGTACTCCCGGAAGGTTCCGGAAGCTCGTTCATCCCTACTTTCACGGCGACTGATGACGATGTCGTCAAGGTCGGATCCACGGTCGTCACCAGCGGCGTCACCTCGATCAGCGTCACCGACGGGGCAAAACTCACCGTCACAGATGAGGTTTCCGAGCTTACCGCCACCTACACCCTCTCCGTTAAGGAGAACGACGGAGCCGCCGAACTCAAGTCAGTCTCTTTCCTCAAGGCTGACAACACAGTGCTTACCGATGATGTCGCCCCTGAGGCCATCGCAGCGGAGATGATCGCGCGCGTCCCGGCTGCCGCCTTCAGGCAGGAGCTCACCCTTACCGTTGAGGCCGGTCTGAACGATGTGGTCAAGGTCGGAGGCAAGGAAGTGGAAGGCGGCAAGACCAAGGTTGACACCAGCTTCCCTATCGACATCACGGTGACCGACGCAGTCGCCGGCACATCCGCAAGCTACGTTCTTAAGGTCGGCAAGGTGCTTGAATATGTCGTCACAAAGGTAGCCTCCATCTCCGACGGCACAAAGATCTTCGGTTCGATCGACCTTGCCATCAACCCGAAGGACGGCAACCCTTGGATCGCCTACTACAAGGAGATTGACGGCGACAAACTCGACAGGGTGGCCGTGCAGAGGTTCGACGGGACTTCCTTCTCATTTGTCGGCGAGTCCTACATCAAACCAGACCCTGACACGAAGGATGCGAAGGATCCTACCCTTGCGTTCGCAAGCGACGGCACAGCCTACCTCAAATACATCGGAGGAGAGGTTGCCAGCAAGAACACCGTCAGGAAGTACACCACAACTTGGGAAGTCGTGGGCAAAGCAGGTTTCAACTCGGTGAACATCAACACAACGTATCCTTCGCCACAATACATCCAGAGCGACGGGACCCCGGCCTTCTTCTTCAATAACAACTCAGCACCTAACAAACGGACAATAGCTTCAGCCTATTTCAATGGTTCAGAATGGACTGAACAGCCTTCCGCAGCGAAAAGCGGAATCGCTCCAAAGTATGGAGAGCCGGAAGGGAGCGCCGGTATGTTCTACGGTTCATGCTTTACGAAATTCAACGGAAAGAATTATATGCTGGCATCTTTCAACAAGTGGGGCTATTTCGTGTATGAAGTCGGTGACGGCTGCGTCCTGAACCCTGTGGTGTACGATTTCAAACCGGGTGAATCCGAGTACGGTGTCTCATCAAACTTCAACATCGCTACCGACGGAGACAACCTCTTTGTTTACGTTTATGATGTAGCGGCCACCAAGATGCAGGTTTACAAGGTAGATTTCACTAACAAGAAACTCGTTGAATACGGAGAAGGCATACCCTCTACTTTCAGCACAAATTCCGGAGTCAACGAAGCGTCAACCTTTTCGGTTTCGCCGACCGGCCTTACTGTCGCAGCAGTTGAGGATTCAGATCACGCCGTCACATTCAAGTACTTGAACAGCAGCCTCAAGTGGGAGAACTTCACCCTGACGGAAAGCGCAGTCAACAACTCTGTCAGCGGAAGATTCCGGATAGCCTTCAACTCGGACGGTGTCGGCTACATCGCCTACCCTGGAGAAACCGGTGACGCAAAGATAGGAAACATCGAGGTTTACAAGATTGCTCTTGAGGCCGACATCCTACCTGAATAGACACACAGGAATATTCATAGACCGTGGCCGTACTGGTTCCGGTCATCTGGAAAAAACTTTCCCGCGTTCCGGCATCACCGCCGGAACGCGTTTTTCTTACGTAGTTCATAGCGGACATTCAGCAGGAAGTAACGCCCATAGGATGAATTACATTTCTGTATGTAGTAGTCGTCCGTGGTCGGGATCGTGTAAGCGGAGGTCCTGTTAAGGTGTACACATTCACCAGAACCAACAGCACATCGGCCTCAATGACAGGAGCTTTGTAACATTCATTACGTTCATTACGCATCTTTCCACACACATTGACCCTATCAGTTGATTTCGATTGAGTTAATGCGGAATGAAAGGAAACAGAATGAGAAGAACCGTCAGATACAGTCTGGTTATGAACAAATGAATGAAGCAAAGAACACAAAAAAAGAAGCCCGGGCATCTGAACGATGTCCGGGCTTCCCGAAGTACGGCGGCGACCTACTCTCCCAACTGGTGTG
>CAVCPY010000155.1:0-11296 GCA_963604245.1 Eggerthellaceae bacterium | reverse complement strand
GATGAACAAATAAATTCAGACCAAAAAGACGAGCAAAAGCACCAAGTTATTTTTCAGGAATCACTTAGAACTTAAGTGTCGCACCGATGTTGTAGGTCTTGTTGACCGGATAGTTGTAGAACGCGACTGTGCCGCCCACCCCGCCGGAAGCCCCCGGACGTTCGGGGTCGATGTCCTTCATTCCACAGAATGTCAAGAGGTTGTAACCGCTGAAATAGATGCGGACATCCTTGATCTTGACAGCCTTGAGAAGTCTTTCCGGAAGAGTGTAGCCGATTTCAAGAGTCTTGAGACGCATATAGGAAGTGTTCTTGATTCCTGTGGTTCCTTCATTGAAGCTGTGGCCTGTGGCAGGATAGTAACCTTTCACCCATTCTGTGTTGGGGTTCCAAGGGTCATCGTCCACATTCACCGTATGCCAACGGTCAGTGTAGATGTCAAGCACGGCCCCTCCATTGAACGGCCCGACCTCGGTGAACACCTCATCGTAAAGGTTGTAGATGCCTGCGGCACCGGCGAAATTCGCAGAAAAGTCAATCCCTTTCCACTGCACTCCGAGGGTGATGCCATAGTTGAACACCGGCATGTTGTAGGTGGCGGCAGGATGGCTGTCGTTGCCGTCCACGATTCCGTCTCCGTTCCAGTCCTTGTACCAATAGTCGCCCGGAAGGGTTCCCTGGCCATAATTGGTTCCTGTTGTCCCGTGATTCTGGATCTGCTCGTAGTTCTCGAAGCGGCCGCCCTCCTCGATGGAGAACCAGATGTCCTTGTTACGTCCGGAGACGGAGCCTCTGTACCAATTCTCCATAGAGTTTCCTGCCTGTGAGTCAAGATGGTAGATCCAACGGTTCTTGGTGGCAGAGAGCTGGACGGAAGCCCAGTAGTTCACGTCACCGATCTTGTTGCGGTGAGTGAGCTGGATCTCCCAACCGTAAGTCATGTCGCTTTCGATGTTTTCCTGAGGCATTGACGCGCCCACGATTCCCGGAAGCACTACTGACGAAGTGGCAAGAAGACCATGGCGACGGCGCTCGAAGACCTCGAAAGTGGCTCCCAATTTCTGATTCCATAGATCAAGGTCAACACCTAAATTGTAAGTGTCGGAAGTGTACCATGTCAGATCCGGGTTAGGGATGGAGGTAGGAGACACACCGACCATAAGGGATGAATCGTAGTACCATCCGAGTCTGTTCTTCTCGATGTTGTAGCCGACAACGGTCGGAGGATAGGTACCGGCGCTGGCATCATCTCCGAGACGTCCCCACGAAGCCCTGATCTTGAAATTGTTGACCCACGTAAAGTTGTTCTTGAAGAACGGTTCCTCGCTCAGGCGCCATGCGGCGGAGACTGAAGGGAACAGACCCCAGCGGTTCGCCTTCGGGAATCTTGAGGAGGCATCGTAACGGGCGGCGAAATCGATGATGTATTTGCCTTTGTAGTCATAACCCAGGCGGCCGATCCACGCGCGGCGGCTGATGTCGCCGAGTCCGTCCATCGAGCCTACCTGGTTCTCGTCCTCTCCCGCGAAAAGATATTCGCTGTCAAGGAGCATCTCTCTCTTCGCATAGAAGCTGTCCCATTTGTTGTACTGTTCCTCGTACAGGACCATAGCGCTGACATTGTGGGTGTCACGGAACTTGCGGCTGTAGTTGAGGGACAGCTGCATCACCGTGCCGAGATTAGGACTCGTGCTTCTCTGCACCGTACCGGGACTGTTCCTGACGTAGCTGTTCAGATTGCCTTCGCTGTCAAGGTCGTACAGGTTGTAGGTACGGAGATATTCAGAATTGTCGGTGGTGTAGTAGTCGTAGCTGTAGAAAGCCTTGGCGTTCAAGCCCTCCACACCGGGGATGTCATAAGTGAGCGAGATATTGCCGTTGAAGTTGTAGCGTTTTTCCTTGCGGTAACCAGCGAACTTGCTGTCTGTGGCGGCAACCGGGTTCTCTGACTCAAGCATTTCGGTGTCGTAGCCAGGGAGTTCGTGATCACCGTTTATCCATGCCTGAGAGGTCGGTCTGTAGGTCCAAGCCTTTTTATAAACAGACCATATAGTAGTGTTAGGCTGGTTCTTCTCGTCAGCATAGCCGCTGAGCTGCACCGTGGACCGAAGCCTCTTGGTGATCCTGACGTCCACAGTGCTGCGGAAGTTCCACCTGTTGTAGTTGAGCGAGTGGCTCTTGTAGGAACCCATCTGCTCCATATAACCAACGTTGAAGAAGTAGTCGATCTTGTCAGACGTTCCGTTCACGCTCAGGTTGTACTGAGACTGTGGGGAGACATCATCAAAAAGTTCCTTAGTCCAATTTATTCCCTGTTTCTCACCAGAGGAATATGCCAGAATTTCATCCCAAGTGTACTTCGGCGTGGATCTGATCGGATAGTTGCTGTTGAACCCGTTAGCCTGCTTCTCGTTGATGATGAGCATATGGGTCGCGGCATCCGCAGTGGACGGCAGATAAAGGAACCTCTGCCATCCGTAATTGCCGCTGAAGTTGATGTCGAACTTGCCGCTCGTGGCGGAAGAACCGTGCTTTGTGGTCACGAGTATGACACCGTTGGCGGCGCGCACACCATAGATGGCGGCGGAGGCATCCTTGAGGACGGACACGTTGTCGATCTCATTGGAGTCCATACGCGAGAAGTAAGCCTGGTCACGCGGGATTCCGTCAACGATGATCAGAGGGGTTCCCATACCTCGGATGTCGATGTTGTTGTTGAACTCGCCAGGCTGGGAAGAGTTCTGGGTGATTCTCACGCCCGGAATCTTGCCGGAAAGCATGTTCACGACATTCTCGTTCTTGGTGACGGCAATCTCCTTGTTGTTTACAGCGGAGATGGCACCCGTGACTGTAGCCTTCTTCCTTGCACCGTAACCCACAACCACAGTCTCCTCGATGAAGTTGGCGTCCGGTTGGAGCACGACCCTGATGTCGGTTGATTCAGCCGAGATGACAACCTCCTGATAGCCCAGAAAGCTCACGACAAGCTTGTCATTTGCGGAAGCAGAGAGCGAGAACTTTCCGTCAACGTCCGTGATGGTTCCGGTTCGGGTTCCCTGCACCAGAACACCTGCCCCGATGAGGGGCTCTCCGAGGTTGTCCAGAACCACACCCTGCACCAATCGCTGCTGGGCATAGGCCGACAATGGGAGAACCATCATCAGAACCATTATTAATATTGAAAACCTATGTTTCATAGAATGTCCTTGACAATTAACTACCTTGAAGCAGGATCCTTGACTCCGTCAGGAGAGAAGCGGCGGTTGAACCAAACGAACGCGGTCCAGTAATTGCCGATCTCAACCTCACCGTAGTCATACTGGAACTTAGGTCCCATAGCGACACGGCATGCATGTCCCTGATACTTGTCCGTGAACTCAATCTTGCCATCCTCTGAGACACCGATTCCGAAGGCGGCCATGTCCTCTCCGGAGATTCCGTCCCATCCGCCGATGATCTCACCATTGCAGTCCGAACCGGCGAAAGCTTTCTTCTCTTCGTCAGTCATGCTCCAGTTCTGGCGCTGGCTGGCTGCGATTGAGGTCTGTCCCGGAACCCAATAGACGCCCTTTGAGAATTTGCAGAACTTCTTGCCTACGTCTCCGACCTTGAGGTAACCATCCTCGACATAAACGACATCCTCACCGTCAAATGTAACGGAATAGCCGCACCATGCCTCGCAGAACTTCTTGGCGTCTCCGTGTCCCATATATTTTTCACCCTTCACATCCGGGTCGAAGTTCTCATAGTCTCCGAACATCTTCTGGAAATCAAACGCAAGACCTCCTCCGACAGCCACGACAGAACCGTACTCGAAGTGCTGACCGTTAGGGGACAATGTCGCCTTCTTCCAGTCAACCTCGGCGAGCGGATCGTTAACAACCACACGGAACTTGCATCTTGTGGTGTTGCCAACCTTGAGGGTAAAGAGGATTCCGTCAGGGAAGGCCGCGCCCGGACGGGTCGCACACTTCCATTTGCCGCCGTTCAGGCAAGACTGGAGCCAACTCAACTTGTCGGCGGCGTTGCCTGTCTGGGCGGATGCGAGACCGAACTTGACTGTACCTGACGGTTTTTCCGCGAAGAGGTTGTTCAGGTCAAACTCACCAAGGAAGTCAAAGTCACCGGAAAGGGTGATGTTCCACGAGCCGTCACCCTGAAGCTGAGGGTTTACCGCATCCACGAACTTACAGCCTGAGAGATCTTCATCAAGGGTAATCCCTCCAGGAACGACAAGGGTGAAATAGTTCGAGCTGATCTCGGAATTCTTTACACTCATCCTAACCGCGACAGTAAATGTCTTGCCTGACGCACTCTCGTCAGCAAGACCGATGTTGACCTTCACAAGACCATCTTCCAAAGAAGCGCCGTTGACCTCAAACTTTGCCGCATCGGAACGTGTCTTGAGTTCCCTCGCGTCCGCCACCGTGATTTTGGCCGATGAAAGTTCGTCAGCGGACAGGCCCGGAGTCACAAGGAAAGCGGCATCGGCGGAGCCGTTGGCGTCCATCACCACATTGCCGTCTGAATATTCCGGGCAATAGACCATCGTGTAGCCGCCACCGCCCAGAGGAAGAACATATTCCTTGTCTCCCACCTTGATGACGACCTCGGAATCACGCTGTTCAACGGTTATGTCGGAACCTCCATCTCCTGTGGAAGGGTTGATGGTGATCGTCTTCCCGTCGCTAAGGCTCAATGTCCAGACCCCCTTGGCATCCTGTGATGAACTGATGATTGTGGCTCCTGTCACAATCGCCTTCTGCAGATCCTCCTCCAAAGAACGGATCATTCCTTCAAGCACAGTGACTCTTGTTTCCAGATCGCTGTTGTCGTCTCCGCAAGAGACCGCAAGCACAGGGCACAGCGCAACCGCACCGATAGCGAGTACTCTAAAAAAGTGTTTATTCATAATGATGATAAATAAAGTGTTATTAAATACTATTGATTATTGTCCAATATTTCCGGCATCATCGCCGGAAAGCATCGCAAAGTAAACTCCGACGTGTTAAAAAACACACGAAACAGAACTTAATTTCTAGATTAATCGTTGTTTTAATGCTTTTTTAATCATTTCGAGCCAGTTGACGGCAAGTTTCCGAATTCTTTCCACCGGAGATAAAGCCTCCTGTATTCCTCGTCCCTACTGCCATCCGAATAGTTGCAGTCTGAGAAAAAACCTCTGATGTCAGAGTTCCAGTTTAATCCGTTTCCGTTCCCCATTCCTTATTCGGCAAGTTGCCCATCTCCAGGACAAGAGTGCCGCCGTTCATCACAGTCTCGTGGGAAATCCACGGCCGGGACAATGGCCTGCCGTTAAGCTTGGCGCTCCGGATGTACTTGTTGTCATCCGAGACGTTATGGGCTATCACCTTGAATTTCTTTCCGTTGGAAAGGTGCAGCTCGGATTCTTCAAACATAGGGCTTCCGATCGTGTAAACAGGATCACCGGGGGTCACAGGGTACAGCCCCACGAAGGAGAACACCACGAATGATGTCAGTCCTCCACCGTCCTCATCACCGGGGACACCCATCAGATCGTTGCGGAACCAGGTGCGGAGCATCTGACGGATTCTCTTCTGGGTCTTCCACGGAACCCCTGCGTAGTTGTACAGGTAAGGGATGTGGAGCGAAGGCTCGTTGGCCATAGAGAACTGCCCGACATTGCCCGTGTGGTCAGGAAGCTTGGCGAAAAACTCGAACTTGCTCCTTCCCAAAGGCTTGGTGAAGGTGCAGTCCAGATTGGCGATGAACTTCTCCGGGCCGCCCATCAGCGCAATCAAGTCAGGGATATTGTGCTGGACATCCCAGCGATAGACCCAAGCATTGTTCTCGTCGTAATATTCCCTTGCACCCATTCCGCCGGGGAAATCATAGTCCAGCGGCTCTATCCAGTTGCCGTCCCTGTCCTTCGGATGGAAGAAGGAAGTCTTGTCATTGAACAGTTTGCGGTAGTTGAACGACTGCTCAAGGAAATATTCGGCATCCTCTTTCCTGCCGATGGACTCGGCTATCTTGCTGATGCACCAACAGTCATATGCGGTTCCGAGAGAGACCGCCACAGGTTGTCTCTTCTCGAACGGATGGACATTCGGATCCGTCTCCTTCTCCCCTTCCTTAAGAGCCGGCACGTAGCCGTGTTTCCAATAGAACTCGTCAATCCATCCGGCAGCGTTGCCGCACCAAGGAGCCAATGTCTTTTCCTTCAAGCCTTTGTAACTGGCCTCGAAGGCTTTTTCCTTGTCCACTTTCAACCCTTTGGCGATTGCGTCCGCGAACGTAGGAATGGCATGGTTGCTGTTCATTCGCCTTGAATCTCCGTTGACCTCCGGGAAAGTCGGCATCCACATATCGCCCGTCTGCTCGGCCATCCTCAGGTACGAGGCCAGAATGTCCTCCTCCTTGGAGACGTCCACCAACGTTCTCAAAGGATGGGCGGCGCGGTAGGTGTCCCAGATCCAATCGTCAGTGTAGAAAGGAGTTCCATTGTCATCATGAACCTTTCCATCGAAAGCGCTCCAGTAGCGTCCGCCCTCGCTGATGCAGACCGGGCGCTCGAACGTTCTATAATAGGAGGTATAGAAGACGGTCTTGTCATCCTCACTCCCGCCTTTGATCCTTATCTTGGACAGAGCCTCGTTCCAGACCGAGCGTCCGCGTGATGCGACAGCGTCAACATCAAAATCATCGATCTCCCCTTCGAGATTGGACTTCGCCTGTTCGACACTGATGAAAGAGACACCGTAACGGATTCCGACCGTCTCTTCCGCGAACTTCAACGCTCCGCAGACCATCCGGCCTTCTGCCGATGCGGACATACCGATCCTGCCATCGGTCAGAATCCCTTCGGACATCGGCTCGGAATCAAACACCATATAGACGTAAACGGTTGTCCGGCCGTCAAGTTTCTGGCTGGCAGACACAGTGTTCCCGTCAACCTTGACCGTCCCGTTCATCGACGTAAGCAGCACCGTGAAAGGGCCGGGCCGGTTGAAATGAACACTATAGACAGCCGAACGCTCGGCCACAGCGAATCTGACACTTGCGGATCCGTCCGCCACATCCACATCAAATGAATATGGGGTTATATGCTCGTTGTCATAGGTCATCGGGATCTCAGGACAGAGTTCATCACCTTGAGTGACCGAAAGCCTGAACGCAGAAGGCTCTCGATGGTTGGTCACCAGAACAGGAAGTCCGTCAAGAAGTTCCGAAGTGTAATCCGCCCTGACCGGAAAGACTCTCAACATCGAGTTAGGGAGTTGGACCGTAGGAAACGTCGGAACAAGCAGATGACTGATGTTACCGATGTAAGGATTGACATAATCCACTGGTTCCTTAGCTTTTCCCTTGGCTGATGTACCGGTGGACACGCAGGCAAGCGCCGCCAGCGCAAGGAGTGTATTCCGTATATTCATAAACTATTCTCTTTCAGGCATTTCACTTGACAAAGGAATCTCGTTGCGGAGCATTCTCGCCCCTTGACCCGTCAGCCAAAGATAGTGATCCGACGGTTTTCCGTCCATATCAATGAATTTGACGGAGCCGCTCACCGGAGGATTGTCTGTGCACTTGAATATGGCAGTTCCCTCGTTGACCTCATCGAACATCGCCACATAAAGCATCTGCGCTCCGCTGCGGACAGCAGTGTAAATCTGTGACCAGTAGAATGTTCCTCCAAGACGTGGAATCGAAGCGAGAGGCTTCTGGCCTCCGATCCCCTCCGCTCCGCGGCTCAGGTTGTACCAACTGAATCCCGGATAGACAAGCGGAACGTAGTCCACGTTGTTCTCCCGACACCATTTCATGTCACCGAGCATCACGTCACGGTACCTGTCCATGTCAAAGTGCAGGAGCGGAGTGAACCTCTGCACCATCCAAGGCAGCACGATGTCCACCTTGCGGATAAGATCATGGAGATAAGGGTCGTGGATGCAGTCCGCGTTGAGATCCCTCCAGAAGGTCGGAACTCCGAGCATCACGCTGCAACCGCCATAGACCGGATCCTTCTTCAGAAAATCAATCAGTTTTTCAAGGGCTATGTTCCGGATGTCGTAAGGACGGTCAGGAAAACCTACACCCCAGATCACGACGAGCGGCTTGCCGTTATGCTGGAGGTACATATTGTCCTTCGACCAGCTTGTCACCTTGACAGAATCCACCAGGTACTTCCAATCCTTGATGATGGCAGTGCAGTCGTCCTTGCCAGGATTCAGACCGGAAAGGTCGTACATCACCGCAATGGCTCTTGAATATTTCCTTGAAGCTTTGAGCGCATGCCTCAGCACAGTCACCGAGACGTCCTTCCCTTTGGCCGTGCCTTTCACACTGCCGAAGAATCTCTGCACGAACACACCGTCAAGGCCATATTCCTTCATCCATCTGAAATGCGTGTCAACGGTGCTTTCGTCATCGGAGCTGAAGAAACGGGCTGTCGTTCCGTCGGTATGACGGAACGATGTAGGGTAGGTCTCGGGATATTCACTGACATCAGGCCAGGCATCGATGTACGTCCTCGTCGAGTCCGTGAACATCTTCCCCTTCCCAGGGTTGTGGAACCACCCCTGATAGCCTGCCATAATAAGTCCCTTGTAGGACGGATAGGCCGATTTCTGCAAATGTCTGCTCTGTGCGGAGAGCGGTACGGTGGCAAGAAGCACCAGTGCGATCGTTATCAGATTCTTGTGTCTCATTATGTTTATTTATTTACTATTTCACCGGTGATGAAAGAAAAATGTCATCTGTGGTCACTTTTTTGTACAAAGTTAGCGACCACACTATAATTTCGGGATAATTCCCGATTATCGAGGATTAACTATGGAGTTAAAAAAGACTTAAAACGCCTTTGCGAGCAGGTTCCGGAAGGTTTCCATACCTTTTGTGGCGACTTCGCGGATGTGGGTGATGCGGGGGTCGCGGACGGCGACGTCCTCGGGGTCGATCAGGTAGATCGGGGCTCCGTTCGGGGCGTAGCGGTAGAGGCCTGCGGCGGGATAGACGTTCAGCGATGTGCCGACAATCAGCATTATGTCGGCGGCGGAGACGATGTCGATAGCCTTCTCAATGTTCGGGACGGCCTCTCCGAAAAAGACGATGTGCGGGCGCAGCTGGCTGCCGTTCGGAGCCTTGTCCCCAAAATGGACCTCACCGTAGCCGATGTCGAAGACCTCCTTCTCCGAATATGTCCGGTCATATTCCCCATCCTCGGGACGCACCTTTGTCGCTTCCCCGTGAAGGTGCAGAACCCTCGTGCTGCCGGCTCTTTCGTGCAGATTGTCAACGTTCTGTGTGATGACGGTCACTGAATATTCCTTCTCCAGATCGGCGATGGCGCAGTGCGCGGCGTTCGGCTTCACCTCGGCGAGCCTCCTCCGCAGACCGTTGTAGAAATC
Organism: Eggerthellaceae bacterium; assembly: GCA_963604245.1. Taxonomy (GTDB): domain Bacteria; phylum Bacteroidota; class Bacteroidia; order Bacteroidales; family UBA932; genus Cryptobacteroides. The sequence goes on along the minus strand of CAVCPY010000155.1, from coordinate 1,905 downwards.
CAGCACAAGACCTCTGTTGCGGTACCACCCCTGGATTGACGCGACCTCCTCGGGATCATATTCACCCCAAAGTCCGTTGTTGCCCCTGAATGTGCTCAGCCCGCTTTCGGCGCTCACTCCGGCGCCGGTCAGGACTGCGATCTTCTGTTTCGCTTTCATATTCTTGCCTCCGCTCCTCCGTGCGTGCGCAGATGGCGCTCCGCAAGATGGAATATTCGTAGATTATTGATTCTTTTTGAAATAATAGTTCCTGAGCCAGTATTCGAAAAGAGGGTCGAGAATCACAGGCTTACTGTCCTCGCCGGCGAAGGTAAGGATTTCCTTCTTCATCAGGGCGTCCTTGAGGCGGCGCACGTTGGCCGAAGAGTTCAGGGAATATTTCCGGATTACTTCCGCCGTGCTGAATTTGGAGTAGCCGTCGATGACCGCCTTGAGGAGGCTCACCTGAAAAGTGGTCAGGTCGTTCATCATCGAGACGAACCGGCCGCGGTTTATCGCCAGCACAGTCGCAAGGGCCTCCAGCAGAACCGGTTCCATTATGTAGCCTTTGGAGAGAGAGTCACAGACCGAGATGAAGTGATTGATGTAAAACAGGTTGCACTTGAAAAGGCGGCACGCTCCGCTGACGAGGTCCCTGTCGATGACCTTTCCGCTGGCGAGGAAGCCCTTGATTATGTGCTCAACAATCTCCCGCTCTTCGACCCTGCCCAGTCTCAGGCGGGTGGCGCGGCGGTAGAAGAAATGACGCTTCACGAATATGTCCTCCATCGCATTGACCTGCGAGCCTATGAATATATAGGAGAAAAACTTCGTGCCTTCAGCCTTGGCTTCGTCCATCACCTCCTCCATCAGTTTGAAAATCCGCTCGCCGTCATCGGCAAGGTCAACGTTCTGGAACTCGTCGATGATCAGGAATGTCTTCTCGCCTCTCTCGGCAGCGAGAGCGTAGGGCAGCCTGAGGACGGCCTTCAGATCGCTGGCATCCAGATCCCAGTTGGTGGAAAGAATCGTGTCCAGATCAGAGAACGCCTTGCGGTCGAAAACCCAGTGAGTGCCGCCAAGGTGGGTCGTGACTATCCTTTCGTACTCATCGGGGGTTGACGCCACAAGACGGATGACGGCGGCGCCGAGCCTCTTGACGAAGGCTTCCCCCTCCCTGATGTCCAAGGCAGTCATCTCGCCCACCGTAAACTGACTCCCATTCACTTTCATCTTGGTGAAAACCTGATGGACAAGGGACTTCTTTCCTGCTCCGAACGGCTCGCCGATGACCACATTCTCACTCTGCATCAGCAGGTTGCCGAGTATGGTGCAGTCTTCCTTGTGGCCTATGAAATGCTGGCCGGTGACGTATCTGTTGTACAAAAACGGGCTATCCATCGAAATAACATTTTTGTTTTGACAAAATTAACATTTTTTTCCTATCTTTGCACCCGCAAAAGAAGCGGCGACGATAAATTGCCGGGACATATGACTGATGAGAAAAGGAATATGGACCAGAAAAGATCGCCGAAAAAGAGAAAAAGGAGGTGGTAACAGCATTATGATCATAGTTCCTATCAAGGAAGGCGAGAACATCGAAAGGGCTCTGAAGAAATTCAAGAGAAAATTCGAGAAGACCGGCGCCATCCGCGAGCTCCGCGCCCGCAAGACCTTCGAGAAGCCTTCTGTAAAGAGAAGAGCCGCGAAGATGAAGGCCATCTATGTGCAGCATCTCCAGTTGCTCGACGAGCAGTAATAAGCTCACGCCAAATTCGAGATTACTATCAGACCGTCTTTCTGGCGGCCTGATTTTTTTGTGTGTGACGCCGCTGGAAGACTGGATCAAAATGTTTCTTTTTCGGCATATTCATTAAGAAGCTGTTTAAAAATAATTCCTCTTTTTTCTTATGCGGCCTTTCCGGC
>CAVCPY010000154.1:0-3047 GCA_963604245.1 Eggerthellaceae bacterium | reverse complement strand
TAAATTCAGACCAAAAAGACGAGCAAAAGCACCAAGTTATTTTTTAGGAATCACTAAATATGACTGGTTTACGTTATATTCATAATGATGCCACTTTTATGAAAAAGATTCTTGCCGCATTGTTGTTAATGACAGCGGTTTCATTTGGATTCAGACTTGACGCTCAGATAGTCATCTCAGAAGATATGTTCGGACGCACTTCATTCACGGTGAAGGCGCAGGTACTTGATTCGCTGACACGGGAGCCGATCGCGTTCGCTTCTGCGTATCTCAGGCATCCTAAGGACACTGTCATCACCAGTTTCGCCTTGACGGACACGCTCGGCAAGGCTGAGATGAAGAAAGTGGCGAAAGGAGAGCATCTGCTTTGCATTGAATATCTCGGCTACAAACCAGTCTATAAGAAAATCTTCGTCCGTTCTGAAAACTATGACGCAAAGGTCATCCTGATGCAGCCTGACGAAAAGGTGCTGAAGGCTGCGAAGGTCTCGGCGGTCGGCACCCCGATGGAGATCAAGGGGGACACGGTGATTTACAACGCCTCGTCTTTCAGGGTGATGTCCGGTGACAATCTGGCCGACCTTCTGAAGAAGATGCCCGGCGTGGAGGTAGGCGAGGACGGGACCGTCAAGGTCGGCGGCAAGGAGGTCAGCAAGATCACGGTCGGAGGAAAGACTTTTTTCTTTGGCGACAACAAGGCCACCCTTGACAACCTTCCGGCCAAGATTGTTGACAAGGTAAAGGTCATAGACAAGGAATCCGAATCGGCCGAGTTCACCGGCATCAAAGGCGAAAAGGAAAAGGTGATGGACGTCGAGTTGAAGGAGGAATACAAGAGCGGATGGTTCGGCAACGTGAAACTCTCGGGGGGGACGACCGCTTCCGGAAATGATGACAACGGCTTCAAGGAAAAGAAGGATCTGCTGTTCAGCGGTTCAGGTATGGTCTCGGTTTACGGGGATAAAAACCAGCTGACTTCCATCGCCAGCGGTTACAACTTTTTAGCTCCTGGTTCCGGAATGGCCGTTCTTTTCGGCGGCAACGCAAGCGAAATCCCTACATTGCCATACAGCGGGATGCATACCAGATGGCAGGTCGGCACCAATCTGAATTCCGATGCCGTGAAAGGCTTTGAGACGAACGCCTCCGCGGTCTATTCGTCCGAGAGCGTGGACCTGCATTCCAGAACCGCCCGCACGACTTTCAAGGAGGGTCAGGACAATCTCTTTGACACTGCGGAGAGTTTCGAGGATGGCTCTCTGGACAAATTCAGCGTCCGAGCCGAGTTCAGAAAGAAGAACAGGAAGAAGACCACCCTTTACTTCAATCCCTATCTTTCGTGGTATGACTATTCCTCCACCGTCAACGAGGACACTCGCTCGGTTTCTGGAAGCGAGGAGAGGAATCGTTCGGAGTCATATTCATTCACCGGAAAGAGCGGGGTGACTGCCGGCGGAGATTTGAGCGCAGGGGTCAAGAAGCTTGGAAAGGACAGGCGGGCGTTGACCCTTGACCTTGGCTACACTTTGAGTTCCACCGACGGTAATTCCGCCGAGTGGTCCTCTACGACATTCGCCCTGTCAGGCGAAAAGGACATCCGCGACCTGCATTACGACAATGACGGAAGCGTCAGCGACATAAGCGGTTCTGTCAAATATGTTGAGCCGTTCGGAGCGGACTGGGCGGTCTCCACAACCTTGAGCTCGCGTTACAGCGTAAGGAAGTCAAGCAGCGATGCGGCGAACGCCGACGGGTCAGCCAACGACTACTATTCCTCCGTGTCTGACAACTATTATTTCTCCAATGAGGGACAGATCCTTGCCCAGTACAACAAGGGCAAGACAAATGTGCAGTTCGGAGGCCAGGTCAGGCTCTACAAGAACGAGAACTACGCACGTTCTTTCGGGCTGGACACCAGGACCGGCGTGGACGAATGGCAGACGACTTGGTCACCTTTCGTCACCTTTCGGTATTCCGACAAGAAAAGCAACGTCTATTTCAGGCTTTCCAGCAGTACGGCAAGGCCTTCGGCCGCCAGCATCGTGCCGACTTTCAACATTGTCAACCCGACAAGAATCACGGCGGGGAACATCTACCTTAAGCCTGTCACCACAGAATCTGTGACCACTTCCTACAGAGGTACCTGGGGTAAGGTCAGGTTCAACGGATGGGTCTTCGGGGATTATTCGTCCAATTCGCAGGTGTCTGCGGTCTGGTTTGACGACAACAGCGTCAGATACTCCGTCCCGGTGAACACACGGAAGCCTTCCTACAGCGGCAGCGGGGACTTCAATCTCCTCGCCCCGTTGACCAAGGATGGTAGGCTGCAGTTCTCCCTCACGGGAGGAATCGCAGTCGGCAGGTCTGTAAGTTACCAGAGCAAAGGAACTTTGGAAGGGATTGTCCTTGACTCCTTTGACTATTCAGGGTTTATGGATGATTTCTGGGGAGACGCTTCCGGTGACCGTTTCTACTCCGGCCAAAGCGGATTCCGGGAAAGTACGACCCGGAGCCTCAAGACCAATCTGAGCATTGGACTGACACTGAACCTTGAGCGTTTCTCGCTGAGGCTCGGTCCCGTGGTCAAGAACTCAAGATCCCGGTACTCTCGGGACTCGAAGGCAGACACGGATGTCTGGGAGACATTCCTGTCCGTACGCCCGTCCTACACGTCGCCTCACGAATTTGAATTCTCCTCGGATTTTTCCTATGTGATACTGAGGGGGTACGGCTCGGGTTATGATGACGACTATGTCAGGTGGGACCTAAGCGTAGGAAAGAACATCAAGTCCTTCAACATCACGCTTTCCGCTCAGGATCTTCTTGACAGCGCCAGGTCTCTCAGGCGTGTTGTCCAGGATGACTATGTTCAGAATTCCTATACTAACGTGCTTGGCCGCAGGATTGTCCTTTCCTTCACCTGGAACTTCGGCAAGATGGACGCCTCAAAGAGCAGCGCCGCCCAGAATGCTATGTGGAATATGGCGTACTAAGAAACTGTTTAAAAATAATTTCTCTTTTTTCTTATGCGGCCTTTCCGGCCATTT
>CAVCPY010000153.1:0-31945 GCA_963604245.1 Eggerthellaceae bacterium | reverse complement strand
TACGTGACCGATGACAAAGATGAAAATGGCCGGAAAGGCCGCATAAGAAAAAAAAGGAATTATTTTTAAACAGCTTCTTAGTGATGATGAAAAAGTTATTTTCAGTAATCACTTACAAAGAACTTCGCCGATATGGATCACAAGCAGGCTAAAATACGTGTGGAGGAACTTCGGGAGACCCTCCGGGAGAACAGCAGGCGGTACTATGTGGATAACGCTCCGACGATGAGCGATTTTGAATATGACCGCCTGATGCGCGAGCTCGAGGATCTGGAAAGGGAATATCCAGACCTCACGACCCCCGACTCTCCTACCCGGACGGTCGGCAGCGACCTTGACCAAAGTATGGGACAGAATGCGGAACCCGGCGTCCGCAAGGAATTCGCCCAGTTCCCCCACAAATACCCTATGCTCTCGCTGGCCAACACCTACAACATCGGCGAGATCGAGGATTTCGTGCGCAGGGCCGAAAAGGATCTCGGAGACGTCAGGTTCACATATTCCTGTGAACTGAAGTTTGACGGGACGGCTATCTGCCTGACTTACAGGAAAGGAAAGTTGTTCAGGGCCTTGACAAGAGGTGACGGAGTTGTCGGGGATGACGTGACCGCCAATGCTTTGAGGATAGGCAATATTCCAGAAAGGCTGAAAGGTACCGGCTGGCCGGATGAATTCGAGATCAGGGGGGAAATCCTGATGCCTTACGAATCGTTCGACAGGCTCAACAGGGAGCGCGAGGACAATGAGGACCAGCCGTTCGCCAACCCGAGGAACGCCGCCTCCGGGTCTCTGAAACTGCTTGATCCGGCGGAGGTTGCCAGAAGAGGACTGATGTGCACGCTCTATCATATTCCAAGCCCGAGTGTCTCTTTCGAGACTCACGACGACGCACTGAACGCCGCTGCCTCGTGGGGGCTGCCGGTCTCCGACAAAAGAAGAATCGTCCGCGGAATCGACGGGATCGAGGAATATATCAACTACTGGGACACGGAAAGGAAGTTCCTCCCTTACGCCACTGACGGAATCGTGATCAAGATCAACGAACTGGCATACCAGACGGCGCTTGGCTACACGGCCAAGTCTCCGCGCTGGGCCGTGGCGTTCAAGTTCCGGGCGGAGGAGGCGCACACAAAACTGCTTTCCATCACCTATCAGGTAGGCCGCACGGGGGCCGTCACTCCGGTGGCGAATCTGGCGCCCGTCCAGCTCGCCGGAACGGTTGTGAAGAGGGCGACACTTAACAATCAGGACTTTATCGCGCAGATGGACATCCGCGAAGGCGACACAGTGACCGTCATCAAGGGTGGTGAGATCATTCCTAAGATCATCGATGTGGATCTCTCGCTCCGGCCAGCGGATGCGGTAAGGCCAGTTTTCCCCGAGGTCTGTCCGGACTGCGGCGCCCCATTGGTCAAGGAGGAGGGCGAGGCTAAATGGTTCTGCCCGAACATCGACGGCTGCCCTACCCAGATCAAGGGCAAGCTGGTTCACTTCCTTGGCCGCAAGGCGATGAACGTGCTGGCCGGAGACGCCACAGTCGAGCAGATGTATGCTCTCGGCCTTGTCAGGACGCCGGCGGATTTCTATTCATTGACCAAGGGCCAGCTGCTTCTGCTGGACGGCTGGAAGGAACGCTCCGCGCAGAGATTCCTGGACAGTCTGGAGGCATCCAAGAAGGTGACGTTCGACCACGTGATGTTTGCTCTTGGAATCCGCTACGTCGGCGAGACCACCGCCAAGGAAATAGCCGCACATTTCGGTAACATTGATGCCATCGCTTCGGCCTCCAAGGAACAACTGCTTGAGGTTCAAGATGTCGGCGAGGTAATCGCTGACAGCGTCTATGGTTATTTCCGCGATTCCGGACATCTTGCCGGCATCGAAAGGCTCAAGGCTGCCGGAGTCCAATTCTCCTTGGAGTCGAAGGCTGCCGCGTCTGACGCCCTGTCCGGAAAGACGATAGTGATTTCCGGCAATTTCAGCGTCTCAAGAGACGAGATGAAGCGTCTTGTCGAGTCCAACGGAGGCAGGAACAGCTCGTCCGTCAGCGGCAAGACATCCTTCCTTCTGGCGGGCAACAAACCCGGGCCGGAGAAAATCAAGAAGGCCGCCGATCTCGGCGTGAGGGTAGTCAGCGAGGAAGAGTTCAGGAATATGCTCCCTCAGTCATCCGCCGGAATCGCCGCCGAGGAACAGAGTGTTGAACCAGACCTGTTTTCGGGGATGTTTTAAGATTTTGAGGATGAAAGGATTCCGAAAACTGATATTCAACTGCGGACTTTGGTTCCGGCGGGTCAGGAAGTTCTTCGGCCAGGATCTCTGGAGCCTGGACGAGACGGAGCTTTCAAAGGCCAAGGCCCGCCTTGTCAAGGATGTCAGGATAGTGACGGTGGCATTCCAGACCTTCGCCGAACAGAGGATTGGTTTTCAGGCCGTCGCCCTGAGTTATTTCTGCACAATGGCTTTCGTGCCTTTCATCGCCGTGGCTTTCGCCGTCACTAACGGTTTCGGACTGACAGACAAACTCAAAGAACTGCTCTTTTCCTGGGACATCAGCCAGAGCATAATGGACATTATGCTCAGCGCGGCCGACAAGATTCTCGTCTCGGCGACAAACGGTCTGTTCGGACTGATAAGCGCTCTGACATTCGTCTGGCTCATCATCTGGATGATGATGAGGGTGGAGACTGTCTTCAACAATGTCTGGAAAGTCCGGAAACTTCAGAGAGCATTCCTTAAACGCATCGGGATAGATGTGGTCATACTGCTGCTGGCTCCGTTTGTGGTGTTGCTGCTGTATTCAGGTACAATCATATATTCGCACGTGCTGGACCTCATTCCGAACTGGATCGGAGCGACGGATGAAATCAAGTCATTCCTCGGTTGGATAGTGGCTTGGGCGGTCACGGTGCTGATTTTCTCCGCGATGTACAAGTTCATCCCTGCGGTGGACGTGAAGTACCGCTATGCGCTGAAGGCCGCGGTGATAGCCGGAGTCGCATTCTCGGTTCTTCAGTACCTGTATCTTGAGACACAGGTGTTTGTGATGCGTCTCAACACGGTTTACGGGACGATTGCGGCCATTCCGCTCTTTATGGTATGGATGAGGTTCGGCTGGCAGATCATTCTTTACGGCGCGCAGTTCTCCTATTCATTCCAGACCGTCAACGAAGGAGGTTTCGTCAAAGGGCTGCCCGGGGTGTCGGAGGCGATTATGAAAAGAGATAAAGATTTGGTTGAAATATGAGTTTCTCACAATTCACAGAACAAGACTACGAACTTATCCGTCAGAGTTATGCCCAGCTCAAAGCGGCGGCAGAGAAACGGTGCGCGAACCGGCAGGAACTGGATGTGGTCCAGAAAGCCTTCGATTTCGCCAACGAAGCTCACAAGAATGTCCGCAGACGCTCGGGAGGCCCGTACATCATCCACCCGATCGAAGTGGCCAAGATTGTCGTGAGCGACATCGGGCTCGGCTACAAGTCGATTGCCGCCGCCTTGCTCCACGATGTCGTCGAGGACACTGACTACACCGTCGATGACATCCGCAAGCTTTTCGGCGACAAGATAGCCAGCCTTGTGGACGGTTTGACCAAGATCAAGAATGTGCTCGACAACGAGGACCGCAGCAAGAAACTCGGAGACAGCAATGCCAGAAGTCTCCAGGCTGAGAACTTCAAGAGAATCCTTCTGACTCTCAATGACGATGTCAGGGTCGTGCTGATCAAACTGGCCGACCGTCTGCACAACTGCAGGACAATCGAGTTCATGCCGGAGTACAAGAGGGACAAAATCCTCAGTGAGACTATGTTCATATTCATTCCTCTCGCTCACCGTCTCGGCCTTTACGAGATAAAGTCGGAGATGGAGAACATATGGCTGAAGTACAAGGAGCCTGATGCCTACAAGGAAATCAGCGGTCTGATTGACAGCAACCTGAACGGCAGGGGGAAACAGATAGATGACTTCATCAAACCTATCGACGAGGCATTGAGGAAGGCCGGATTCAATTTCGAGATACGCAAGAGGGTCAAGACTCCATATTCAGTATGGCATAAGATGCAGACGAAGAACATCACGTTCGATCAGGTCTATGACCTTTATGCCCTGAGGATTGTCTTCACACCTCCGGCTGACGCCAAGGAAAGCGAGCGGGACCAGTGCTACCACATATTCTCCATCATCACGGGAATATACCGCTACAAGCCTGACCGTGTGCGCGATTGGGTGAAGCATCCCAAGAGCAACGGCTATGAGGCTCTGCACTGCACACTGATGAGCGAGACCGGAATATGGATCGAGGTGCAGATCCGCTCGAAGCGTATGGACGACATCGCCGAGAAGGGCATCGCCGCCCATTGGAGCTACAAGCAGGAAGGTTACATCAGTGAGAACGACAACGAGATGGACAAGTGGCTCGCCAAGGTCAAGGAGATTCTGGTCAATCCGGACGTGAACGCTCTGGAACTTCTTGACATCATTCACAATGACTTGACCAGCAGCGAGATCACGGTGTTCACGCCTAAAGGAGACCAAAAGTCCATCCTGAAAGGAGCCACCGCTTTGGATTTCGCCTACAGCATCCACACCGAGATCGGCAACAAGGCGATTGCGGCCAAAGTCAATCTCAAGCTGGTCCCTCTTTCCCACGTGCTGAAGAGCGGCGACCAGGTCGAAATCATCACAGCCGAGGTCGAGCAGCCTAAACGTGAATGGCTTCAGTTCCTTGTCACAAGGCACGCCAGAAACATAGTGATTGATTATTTCAAGAGCCGAAAGAAAGAAATCGCCGAACTTGGACGGAAGATGCTTTCCGAGCATCTGGAATCACTTGGCTACAGAATGAACAATGATTCCATCGAGATTCTTCTGGAGCATTTCGCCATTCCGGGCGGCAATTCAGAGGAAATGTTTTTCCGCATAGGAATCGGCATCCTGAAGCTCGGAGACCTTTCCGATGTTCTGGCTTCCGGCAAGGCCGACAAGAGCCACTCCTGGTTCCAGTGGTGGACAGGCAGGAAAAAAGAGGCTCAGAAGAAAGGAAAGAACGACTATGTCATCGCTTCCTGTTGCCGTCCGATACCTGGTGATCCGGTCATCGGAATCAAGTCTCCCGACGGCACCGTGACTGTACACAAGAAGTCTTGTCCTGTCGCCGACAGCATTGCCTCCAAGCACGGAGACTGGGTAGTCGTCCCGAAATGGGATGACGAAGAGGCGCAGGCTTTCCCGGTCCGCTTGTCCATAAAAGGTTTGGACAGGGTCGGCCTTCTCAACGAGATTTCCCGGTACATTTCCCTTGTGATGGGAGTGAATATGCGTAAGGTCTGCCTCAGCACCGATGGCGGCATATTTTCCGGTTACATTGATTTCAATGTCCACGACAGGGAGGCTTTGGAAAGGATGATTCGCAAGCTCAATTCCATAGACGGTGTGAAAAGTGTAGTCAGGACTGACATATAAGCCTGATTTTTGAATATATTCAATCCGCGATGAAAAACATTGTATCAAGATACTTCCCTTTGGTCCCGGCTGTCGCCCTTCTGGTTCTTTCCGTGTTCCAGCCTTCGTGCGCCAACACGACACAGGCACCGACCGGTGGCCTTAAGGACACCATCCCTCCGGTGGTAAGAAGGGTGGTTCCGCAGTCCGGTTCGGTGTCCGTTCCTGTCCGCGGAACGAAGATAGCGTTCACTTTCGATGAATATGTCACCGTGAAGGATCCCAAGGGAATCTTTCTCTCCCCTCCCCAGAAGAAAAGTCCAAAGTACAAGATGAAGGGCAAGACGGTGATTGTCTATTTCGAGGAAGATTTGCTTCCGAACACGACATACACTTTGGATCTGACAGGTGCTATTGCCGACAATAACGAAGGGAATATGTTTCCGGGATTCACGACAGTGTTCTCCACAGGAGATGTGATTGATTCGATGTACGTTACCGGCATTGTCCAGGACTGCAACACATTGAAGCCGCTAAAAGGGGCAACAGTTATGCTCTATAAGGACCAGAGGGATTCGGCGGTCTTTCTGGAACGCCCTGTCGCTGCCGTGAAGACCGATGACTGGGGCTATTTCACACTTCAGAATATCCAGGACACGGTTTTTCGTGTCTATGCGGTCGTCGATGGCAACGGGAACAACATCTATGATCCGGACGAGGACAGGATAGCGTTTCTGGACACTCTTTTCCGTCCGGTAAATGTCGTGAATGACACTGTGCCGGAACTTATGAAGTATGATATGAAGGACACGGTGGCGTGCCTTGCCAGAAAAGCCGAGATAAAACTGAATGTATTCCGCGAGAAGCCGTCGAAGCAATTCATTATGAACAAGGTCAGGACTGCTGACAGAGCGGCCTACATAACATTTATGGCCCCTGGGGCCCGGATAGATTCCCTTTGGTTCCAAGGTTATCCGGCCAGCAAGGTCATCACGGAGTTCAACATAGAACAGGACAGTCTTCTTCTTTGGCTGAACGATCAGAGAACTATGCCGGATTCACTTCATCTATGTGTGAAATACTGGAAGACCGATACCCTGGGGACTTTGCAGCCTGTGACTGAGAAAGTCAGTCTGGTTGACGAAAAGAAACCTAAGTCCAGGTCCGTGCGAAAGAAAATCGAGCATAAGGACACGGTCTGCGCTCTGACCCTGAAGGCGGAACCGGAAACTTTCGAGCAGGACGGCATTTCGTTGACATTTGACTTTCCTCCTATCCTCGGAAGTTTCGACTCGTTGATATTCAAGTCAATAAACCCGAAACAGAAGGAACAGGCGGAGAAGTTCACCATAAAGAGGGATTCACTCAATCTTAGGAAATACGGCATCACACCTCAATTGAAGATTCAAGCGGGCTATGAATATGTCTTCAAAGTCCCTCAAAGGACATTCAAAGACATCAACGGCTTCTGGAACGACAGCACGGAAGTCAAGGTCTCATTGCCGAATGACGACGCACTCAGTTCCTTCTCGTTGAACCTGACAGGCGTGAAGGGCAACAGGTACATTGTTGACCTTCTTGATGAGCGGAAAAGTTCGGTTCTGCGCAGTTACATTGTGGACAATGACTCCGCTCTTCTGTTCCCGTACCTTAAGAAAGGCAAGTATTCTATAAGGATAACCGAGGATCTCAACCGCAACGGAATCGTGGACACGGGCAACCTGCTAGCGCGCAAGCAACCTGAGAAAGTGAAGTTCCTCACGACAAAGGACAGTGATTTGTTCGATATCCCGGAGCGGAGCGAAATCAGTCAGGACCTTGACCTTGACAAATTCTTCAACCAATGATGAAAGGAATGAAGACGATTATGAAATATCTGCTGTCTGTGGCCCTGCTTATACCATATGCGGCAAGTTTTGCGCAGAATCCCACGGACTCGACATTGACCCCGGCGTCAGACACATTGAAAACGGTTCTTTATTCCGACATCTATCTGGACACGGTCAAGGTGGACAGGGTCTTTGAAATCAATGACTATTCCTTGGTCGGTGTCGAGTACGGCGTCTCCTTCAGCAGAATGAGTTTCAATCCGGCGCAGACTCAGACTACCCTGTTCGCTCCGAACACTTTCGGAATATTCTACACAAGGTATGGAAAGATGTTCAACTACCTGCCCTATTTCGGCTTCAAGGTCGGATTCCGCTACAGTCACGAGGGATACAAGTTCAAGGAGAACAAGGACACGAAGACCACTTACAGCATTGAAGGTGCCACCGAGGCCATTATGGATGTCGCGGAGGTGCCGTTGATGGCTCATCTGCATCTTGACGGGCTGCACTATAAGCTTATGGCGGATCTTGGAATCTATGGCGGCTACAGGCTCAACATCAAGCGTACAGGTGATTTCGTTGACGAGTCGCTTGTCAATTCTTTCAAAGATACGGACAGACGCTTTGACTATGGCATCTGCGGAGGTGTCGGATTCGGTTTTGTCTTCGACCCGGTCGAGTTTCACTTCAATGTGAGTGTCCGTTACTCCTGGGGAACGCTCTATGATCCGGACTATGTAAGCAAGGACTATTACCGCTTCGCCTATCCGTTTGACATTATGGCGACAGCCGGGGTATATTTCCAGCTTACGAGAAGAACCGGCCGAGGCAAGGCCCGGTTGAGGCGCGAGGCCTATGATCAGGTCTATAATCAAACTCCAAATCCTACAGAGAAATGAGATATTTGACAGCCAAGGCCGGTGATGTGCTGATCGGTGGAGGTAATCCGATTGTGGTACAGACAATGTGCAACACACACACCTCGGATGTGGAGGCGACTGTGGCACAATGTGTAAGGCTTTATGAGGCCGGCTCTGAAATGATTCGCATAACCGTGCCGGGTCCGGCGGATGTGGAATGCGTGAAGTCAATCAAGTCAAGCCTGAAAGAGATGGGAGTCAATGTTCCTGTCGTGGCTGACATCCATTTCTCCTCGCAGACTGCGATTATGGTAGCCCCGTTTGTGGAGAAGGTCAGAATCAATCCGGGCAACTTTCACAGAGACCACAATGAGGCCCGCAGACAGTTCGCGACTCTTATAGATGTCTGCCGGGAGAATGGGACAGCTGTCCGTATCGGGGTCAATCACGGCTCTTTGGGCGAGTATATCACCAATATCTACGGCAATACATCAGAAGCGATGGCCAAGGCTGCGCTGGAGTGGTTGGGGATGTGCAGGGAAGCTGATTTTGATAACGTTGTGGTGTCGCTCAAATCAAGCAACACAATTGTTATGGTGGAGGCGTACCGTATTCTCGAGGCAGAAATGAAGAGAAACGGGATAATCTACCCTCTTCACGTTGGTGTCACCGAGGCAGGCAACGGAGACAGCGGACGTATCAAGTCTTGCGTGGGGATTTCGACCCTCCTGTCTGAAGGCATCGGCGACACTGTACGCGTCTCCCTCACGGAGGACCCGGAGGCCGAGATACCGGTAGCCCGGTATCTCGCCACAAGATATGGCCACAAGATTGTCTCCTCAATGACATCAGTCTCCGTGAATGGAAGGAAGGCGGTGGCCAATTACGACTCCCCTTCCAGAGAAACACTTTTGTTGGATGTCTCCTGCGATTTCGGCAAAAGACTGTTGGACAAAACCTTGGATGAACTGGAACTCACGGGGACATACGTGGACGACTCCGGAAACTCAATCTCCATCCAAGACTCGGGAATCGGCGCTTATCTTGTCGATGAACTGATGCAGGCGGCAAGACGACGCTTCTACAAGCCTGAATATGTAGCCTGCCCGGGCTGCGGACGAACTATGTACGATCTTCAGAAGGCATTCGAGGAGGTGAAGTCCAGAACCTCACATCTCAAGAACACGGTCATCGCAGTGATGGGCTGTATTGTGAACGGCCCCGGTGAAATGGCCGACGCTGACTGGGGATATGTCGGCGAAGGCAACCACAAGGTCACCATCTATAAAGGAAAAACTCCCGTGCTGAAGCATATTCAGGACACGGAAGCGGTTGACCGTCTTGTCGAACTGATTGAGAAAGACCAGACTCAGGGTATTCTCTAGCGCTTGCCAAGTTCAGCGATGACAGTCTCGCAGGCTCTGGTGAAATCCCCCTCCTCCACCTTTATCTCGGCGTCAAGCGGAAGGAATATGTCGATTCTGGAACCGAACTTGATGATTCCACACTGTTTCCCCCTTTCGACCTTGTCTCCCTCTTTCGAGTAGCAGACAATCCTTCTGGCGAACGTGCCCGCAATCTGTCTGAACAAGATCTCGCCTTGCCCGTTGCGGATGGCAGTGGAGGAATGCTCGTTCTTTTCCGAAGCTTTCGGCAGGAAAGCGAGCAGGTACTTTCCGGGGTGATACTTATAGTATGAAATCTCACCGTCCATAGGCCAGAAATTCGTGTGGACATCGAAGAAATCCATATACACCGACACTTGGATGCGGTCGTCCTTGAAATATTCCTTTTCATAGACCCTGTCCACGATGACAACCTTACCGTCAGCCACGGATGTGATCATTTTGCTGTCGCCTTCCGGAATGTCCCTGTCAGGAACCCTGTGAAACCAGAACACGAAGAAAGCGAATGCAAGCAGTATCACAATAAGGGGAATATATATGTACGGATTGTGGATGAAATATACAGTGCATCCGATAAGGATGGCGACGACAGTCCAGTTTATCCCGATGGTTCCCCGTGAGTCCTTGTCAACTATTATCTTCTTCATATCGCTTGTATATTCATTGTTTGATTATCAGATTATCAGTTAGAGCAGGTCGAAGATTGCCAGATAGATTGCCCCGAACGGCATCGCCATCAACGTGCTGTCAAACCTGTCCAGAAAGCCTCCGTGCCCCGGTATAATCTTGCCCGAGTCCTTTACTCCATACACCCTTTTCCATTGGGACTCAAAGAGATCTCCATAGACACCTGTTGCTGACATTATGACCGACAGGATCAGGCAATGGATGAGCGGGAATTTTAATATTCCGAACTCGTAGAGGGCGAACGCCGCCAGCACCGAACTCACAAGACCCCCGACAAATCCTATCCAGGTCTTTTTAGGCGACACGGTAGGAAACAGTTTTTTAGGGAATATCTTGCCGAGCGAGATTCCGAATGCGAACGCTCCGACATCCGAGCACCAGATTATGATGAAGAAACAGAGCAGCAGATTACCGCTGAAGTTCCCGGCCTTGTCGAAGGCGACGAGGTTCGACAGGGCGATCGGAACTGCGATGTACAACAATCCTGTGTAGATGTTCGAAAATTTGCCGTATTCCTCTTTGTCCCTGACGTACAGCGAGTTGATCATAACGATGAAAATCGGCACCATAGCGAACGCCACAAATCTGATCGGGATGTGGTAGGAGGCGGTTGCGAACAATATCCCGAACAGGAAAATCGCCGCGATGATCGCCAGCACCTTCGAGAAAGTGTAGCTGTTACCCATCGTGATGTGGTAGAACTCCAGAAGCATAACGGACATTATGAATATGATCAGTCCGGCGAACAGGAACTTGTTGAACATCAAGCAGGCCAACATCGCAAGGATGAAGACCACGCCTGAAATCGATCTGACCGCTACGTTATTCATTTTCAGTCACGGTTTTCTCGGTGTCACTTTCTGTCCGCACTTCAGCGGGCTGTCCATCCTCAGGCGGTTTCACCTTAGGGCCGAGAATCTTCTCGATGTCCTCGGCGAAGATCACCTCCTTGTCCAGAAGAATCTGAGCCATCTTGACAAAGCCTTCCCTGTGCTCGGTCAGAATCCTGTAAGTCCTTTCGTGGATTTCATTGACGAGAGCCTTAACTTCCTGATCGATAAGCTCGGCGGTCTTCTCGCTGTAAGGTTTGGTGAGGTCGTATCCCCTTGCGCCTGTCGAATCATAGAATGACACCTCACCGACCTTCTCGCTCATACCATAGTACTGAACCATATTGTAGGCCATTCGGGTGAGTCTTTCAAGGTCATTGAGTGCGCCGGTGGCCGGCTCGCCGTTGATGATTTCCTCGGCCACGCGTCCTCCGATCAGGGCGCACATCTTGTCCATAAGATAGGACTTGGAAAGAATCTTCCTCTCGTCCGGCAGGTACCAGGTAAGGCCGAGTGCATCCCCTCTCGGTATGAGGCTGACCTTGAACACAGGGTCGGAATACGGCAGCAGCCATCCCACGGTAGCGTGTCCCGCCTCGTGATAGGCTGTCGTCCTCTTCTCCGCCGGGGTCATAATGGAGCCCTTGCGCTCAAGTCCGCCGACAATCCTGTCAACGGCGTCAAGAAAATCCTGACGGTCAATCTCGGTCTTGTTTCTTCTGGCCGCTGTGAGAGCGGCCTCGTTGCAGACATTCGCTATGTCAGCCCCCGAGAAGCCGGGAGTATGCTGGGCCATAAACCCAAGATTGAAATCCTGGGCCATCTTCAGGTTGCGGGTGTGTACCTTGAAGATTTCCTCCCTCTCCTTTAGTTCAGGAAGGTCCACGTGGATCTGACGGTCGAAACGTCCGGCTCTGAGCAACGCCTTGTCGAGAATGTCGGCCCTGTTGGTCGCGGCGAGGATGATCACGCCGGAATTCGTGTCAAAGCCGTCCATCTCCGTGAGCAGCTGGTTGAGAGTGTTCTCGCGCTCGTCATTAGAGGAAAAGCCGACGTTCTTTCCTCTGGCTCTTCCGACCGCGTCAATCTCGTCGATGAAGACGATGCACGGAGCCTTCTCCTTTGCCTGACGGAACAGGTCACGTACCCTGGACGCTCCGACTCCGACGAACATCTCCACGAAGTCCGATCCGGAAATGGAGAAGAACGGAACATTCGCCTCGCCGGCCACGGCCTTGGCCAGCAAAGTCTTGCCAGTGCCCGGAGGCCCTACGAGAAGCGCACCTTTAGGGATTTTTCCTCCGAGTGCGGTATATTTTTTAGGATTCTTGAGGAAGTCCACGATTTCCATCACCTCTTCCTTGGCTCCGTACAGGCCGGCGACATCCTTGAAGGTGACGTTGACTTTCTCCTTGTCGGCGAGCTTTCCGGTGGACTTTCCGACATTGAACACTCCGCCCGGGCCGCTTCCGCCTCCGCCCATATTCCTGCTGAATCCCCGGAACATCCAGATCCACATCGCGATGAGCAGAATAGGGAATATTATCCATTCCAGAACGTTTGACCACATCCTGCTGTCGTTCTCCATAACGATTTTCACCTGACTCTCGTCCGGAGTGAGTTTGGCGTTCAGTTCACCGAACTCTTTCTCCGCGTCGAACTTGTCGGAGACCAGGAATATGAAGTGCGGCGAACTGGCCGGAACCTTGCCGCCGAACTTGTCGGCATATTTGTTGAGCCTGTCCGGGCGCACTGTTATGTTGCCCTTGAAGTCGTTCCGCACGAAATCAATCTCCTTTATGTCTCCCTTGAGGAACATCTCCTGGACTTCGGCCCATTCTATCTTCTGAGGATTCGCACCGCTGTTGTTGAAAAGCAGCCACCCTATGCCAAGGATTAGTATAAGATAGAGCCACGAGAAATTGAATCTCACGCGGATCACCTTCCTTCTTGGATCATTGCCATTCGGCAAGTTTGCGTTATTCGGCATCAGTCTCGGTCTTTTTGGTTTTAGGAACGCGCCTTTCCTTGTACTCCTTGTGCGGAGCGTCAGCCCAGAGGTCCTCTAGTCTGTAGAACTGGCGGTATTCAGTCAGGAATATGTGGGCGACGATGTCGCCGTAGTCCAGAATGATCCAGAAATTGTTCTCCATCCCCTGCGTCCTGAGCGGCTTCCTGCCCTCCGCGCGCATCTTGTCGATGACGTTGTCCGCTATTGCATTGACGTTGGTTGTAGAGTCAGCGTTGCAGATCATGAAATGGTCAGTGATTGCGGTACCCAGTGGCCTGAGGTCTATGTCAATGACGTTTTGCGCCTTCTTGTCGAGCATAGCGTCGGCCATAACCCGCAGATCGTGTGTAATCATATCGAGAATGTTTTATATTTTTGCATTTCCAATCAAATGTACAAATATACGACAAATTCTGAACCAATGAAAGAGGAAGTTGACATACAATGGATGGATGAGGTCGATTCGACCAATAATGAGGCTGCAAGACATTTGGCGGAGACCGGCAATCTGTCAGTGATAGCCGCCGTTCATCAGACTGCCGGGCGTGGACAGAGGGGAAACTCGTGGCTGACCCGCGCGGGAGAGAATCTTACATTCTCGATGGTCGTGAAGTTCGGGGAAGATGCTTTTCCTCCACTGGAAGCATCAGGACAGTTCGTCCTTACCCGTTGCGTGACATTGGGCGTGTCGGATTATCTGGAATCCGAAGGGATAGACAGCAAAGTGAAGTGGCCGAACGACATCTATGTCAGGAACAGGAAAATCTGCGGTATGCTGATAGAAAACACGCTGTCCGGCCCTTTCCTTGCCGCCAGCGTGATAGGAATAGGGCTGAACGTCAATCAGAGAGAGTTCCCGTCACAGCTTGTGAACCCGGTGTCGATGACGATGCTGACCGGCAAGGAGTACGACATCCGGGCCGAGCTGCCAAAACTTTGCGGTCACATCCGCCGAAGACTCGGCCGCCGCGACAACGCCGATGAATATGCCACCAGACTCTATCGTTACGGATCGTTCAATGAATATGTAGTCTGCTCGACCGGGGAGACCATACGTGCCGCGATTGTCGGTGTCTCCGACCGTGGAATGCTTTGTCTGGAAACAGAAAAAGGCGAACGCTATGAGTTCGCCTTCAAGGAAATAAGTTACGTCATCTAACGCAGTTCGCCAATAGCTTTTCCCGGATTCCCAGCCTTGAATACCGAGCTTCCGGCGACAAGCATCGTGGCTCCGGCTTCGGCCAGAATCCTTGCGTTGGCGGCGGACACGCCACCGTCCACCTCGATGTCTTTGACCACTTCCCTCCTGTCCATCTCGGATTTAAGGGCTTTGATTCTGTCGATTGACTCCGCGATGAATTTCTGGCCGCCGAATCCTGCGAAGACAGACATTATCAGGAAGAAGTCCACATCCTCAATGTACGGGAAAAGTCTTTCCACAGGCACGTCAGGATTGATCGCGATTCCGGCCTTGGCTCCGCTGTCCTTGATCATTGCGATGATGTCCTTGGGATTCTTTCCGGCCAGATCGGCCGCCTCAAGATGGAAACTTATCAGGCTCGCCCCGCATTTGGCGAACCTCTCGATGTATTTGTCGGGATTGACGATCATCAGGTGCACGTCCATAGGGACAGTCACGACTTTAGCGATTGCTTCCATCACCGGAAACCCGAACGAGATGTTGGGGACAAGGCTGCCGTCCATCACGTCGATGTGGAGCAGGTCAGCATTGTCATTGACCATCCTTATGTCCGGCTCCAGATTCAGGAAATTGCCGGAAAGTATTGAAGGGGCTATCTTTACCATATCACTCAAAATTTGTCACAACATCTGCAAGGTGCTTCGTGAACTTGTCCAGCGATGCCAGCTCCAGCTTTTCTCCCGGGGCGTGTACTCCCCGCAGTGTCGGGCCGAAAGAAATCATATCCAGATTCCCGAATTTCTCGCCGAAAAGTCCGCATTCCAACCCGGCGTGGATGGCCTTCACCTCCGGCTCGCATCCGAACAGCCTCCTGTACGAATCCACACACACGCGAAGAATGTGTGAATCAAGATCAGGTTTCCAGCCGGGATATTCGGAGAAGTGTGTCACTTCGGCTCCGGCGAGCAGGAAGTTGGCCTCCACCTTCGCGGCCATCATCTTTCTTGCGGGGCCGGTCGAACTGCGCTGGCTTGTGATGATCTCGATCCTCCCCTGCCTGTTCATCCTTACGGCCGCCAGATTGGTCGATGTCTCCACGAGTCCAGGGATGTCCTGACTCATAGCCTCAACTCCGTGGGGACAGGCGAAGAGGGATGTTATAAACCTCCTTGCCACATCACTTTGCACAGGTTTTTCCGTGCATCTGTAGGTTTCCCCTGTTAGGGTCAAGTCCGGATCGGTTCCGGAATATTCATTTTTCAGTTCCTCCCCGAAAGCGGTGAACCTTGCGGTTGTGGCGTCGGGGTCCGGAACGGCGAGGAGCGCCTCGCAGTCTATAGCTATCGCGTTCGGCTTGTTGCCGCCCTTGAAGAGGACGAGCTGAAGTCCATAGGCCATCTCTGAGTACAGGAAGCGGGCCATCAGTTGCACTGTGTTCGCGCGCCCTTTGTTGATGTCATCGCCGCTGTGTCCGCCGGTCGCCCCGCCGATTGCCAGCCTGACTGGCTTGTAGCCTTCCTTGAAATCTTCCCGAACATAATTGAACACGGCCATCGTGTCAAGACCGCCGGCGCAGCCGATGAACATCTGTCCCTCGTCCTCCGAGTCCAGATTGATGAGGGTATGCCCTGTGAAGAATCCCGGCTCCATCCCGAAAGCTCCTTCCATTCCCGTCTCCTCGGAAACAGTGAACACGCACTCGATCCTTCCCATCGGAAGGTCGCTGTCCAGAAGTGCAAGCATAGCTGCCACGCCGATGCCGTCGTCAGCGCCAAGGGTCGTGTCCTTGGCTATCATCCAGCCGTCCTCGATGACATATTCGACAGGATCCTTGAGGAAGTCGTGCCTCACTCCGCTCCTTTTCTCGCAGACCATATCCTGATGGCCTTGAAGAACGAGTGTCGGCACCTTCTCCTTGCCTTTGCAGGCTTCCTTGATGATGCAGACGTTGTTTGTCCTGTCGGTTTTACACTCAAGACGCCTCTCCCCGGCGAAACGCTGAAGAAAGGCTGTCATCGGCTCCTCGTGTCCGGACTCCCTTGGAATCCGTGTGATCTCCTTGAAGATTGAAAGTACTTTTTCTGAATTCATCATCTTTATTATCTTGCCGCTGGCGCAAGCATCTTTTCGATGTCGGTCACGTACTGTTTGAATGTCTTGTCTGTGGCCATAAGATCCGACACCGTGGCGCAAGCGTGAAGCACAGTGGCGTGGTCCTTACCTCCAAGTTCCATACCAATCGTTGACAGGGAACAACCGTTTATGTGGTTGCGGCTCATAAACATTGCTATCTGCCTTGCCTGCACGATCTGTCTCTTTCTTGATTTTGAAAGCAGGGTCTCGCGGGTGATGTTGAAATATTCGCAGACTACATCCTGAACCTTGTCGATGGACACCTCGCCCAGGTCTTCGCTGACGATGTTGCCCGTGACCTGTTCAGCCAATTCCTTGGTGACCTCCTCGTGGCAGAGAGTGGCGTTGGCTATCAATGAGATAAGCGCACCTTCGAGTTCCCGGAAATTCGAGCGGATTCTGCTCGCCAGAAGCTCCAGCACATCCTCGCCGACGGTGACACCCTCGCGCGCGCATCTCGCCTTGAGCATTGAGAGTCTTGTGTCGTGGTCAGGCTTGGACAACTCGATGGACAGCCCCCACTTGAAGCGCGAGAGAAGCCTATCCTCGAAATTCTTCAAATCCGCCGGCGACCGGTCGGAAGTGAAGACCAGCTGCTTCCCTGACTGATGGAGGTGATTGAATATGTTGAAAAAAGCATTCTGCGAAGCCGGGCCGATGAGTTCCTGAATATCATCCATAATGAGGATGTCTATCCTCATATAGAAGGCCATAAAGTCGGTTAATTTATTCTGTACCTTAACTGCATTGACGTACTGGGTTCTGAACTCGTTGCCGGTGACATACAGGACAACCAAGTCCGGATAAGCCTCGTGTATGGCGATTCCAATGGCCTGCGCAAGGTGAGTCTTGCCAAGCCCCGGGCCGCCGAAGATGAACAGAGGGTTGAACGGAGTCTTGCCAGGTTTGTCCGAGATGCTGATTCCGGCGTTATACCCCATCTTGTTGCACTCACCCTTTATGAGATTGTCAAAACAATAGGCAGGGTTGAGTCTTGGATTGATTTTAAGTTTCTTGATTCCGGGAAACACGAACGGACTCGGATTGCCCGACGGCTGGAAAGTGTTGAGCGTCACCGGTTTGTTTTCAGGTACGTTGCCGTGCGCAGCCGTGAAGACCATCGCGCGTTCTTTCTTTACCGGATGAATTCTGTAAAGCAGTCTGGCTTCCGGACCGATCACCCTTCTCAATGTCATCTTTATTATTGGAAGGAAAGCATCCTCCAGATAACTTCTGAAGAAATCGGTCGGCACTTCGATTGTCAGCGTCGATCCTTCGAGAGATACTGGCACTATTGTTTTGAACCAAACCTCGAACTGTTTCGGTTCAACGTTCTTCTCGAAGATACGCAAACATTCGTCCCACACAGAAATATGTCTTTCCAGTTCATCCATTCCTTTAAATGTAAAAAAAGTGAATTAAAGAGTGTCTATCCCTCGTTTGTATGCTTGTGCAAAAATGGGGGAAAATTAATTCATAAAAAATCTTTTTTTGTATTGTTTTTGTTTTTTATTTTCCGTATATGATTGGATGCGCCGCAGTAGATAAATTTAATAATATTAAGATAATCAGCGTTTTATACTTGCGACATTTTTCGATTATATTAAGAGAAAGCAAGTTATGGATTAGAATACTTCAAAATTAAAAACAACCCGTCAACACACGTTGGCAGAAAGCGGAATGACAGATAATCCCGGGTCATCTTATGCGTGTGGCATTCCCGTTCTCTATCTTGACAAGGAAAGAATCCTTGTATATTTGGCATAGCGTGCGGTTCTGCTCTTTAGCCGTGCCGAGGTCGGCTGAAAAACCGATGATATATTTGTAAAGCTGACCGCTCCGGACCACCTTCACCTTGTTGCCTTTGAAGAACGGGTCACTTTCGGGCAGGTCTTTGGAAGAAACAAGAACTTGCGTCCCGAACATAACAGTATCATCTTGTTTCTCTTTTGTTTCCGCTTCGTCACTTTCTGTATCGCTTCCGATAGGGGCACTGTCCGCTGATTCTGTCTTGACGGTGGCGGCGTTTGTCCCGTCATATTCTTCCTTGTATCTTTTGAAGGCATTGTAGATGTCCGAAGCGATCCTTGCCCTTCCCTTTTCCGAAATCAATGTTTCCCTGTCAGCCGTGTTTGACATAAACCCGCATTCGATGAGAACAGCTGGCATCGCGGTGCGCCAGAGGACGTAAAAGGGATCCTGAGATATTCCCCGGCTATGCTGGAACGCTCCTCCTTTCATTTCATCGTCAACCGCCTGTGCAAACTTGAAGCTTTGCTCCAGATATGCGTTCTGCATAAGATTCATAAATATGTAGGACTCCGGATCGTTAGGGTCAAAGCCTTCATAACGTGTGGAGTAGTCATCCTCCAGAGTGATGACCGAGTTCTCCCTGCGTACCACGTCCATATTACCGGCGTACAGGTCTTTGTTTTTGCTGGTAAACTGGCCGAGAATATGCACTGAATAGCCATTCGGGCCGCTGCGTTTGTTCGCGACTGAGTTCACGTGGACGGAAATGAACAGATTGGCGTTGTTCCTGTTAGCGATGTCGGCGCGCCCTTGCAGGGTGACAAAGGTGTCATCGCTTCTGGTCATTATGACCTTGACGTCCGGATATCCTGACCGGATCATCCCGGCAAGCCTTTTGGCGATGTCGAGCACGATGGTCTTTTCCATAGTCTTGCCGCTCGGGCTGACGCAGCCGACGTCCTTGCCGCCATGTCCCGGATCAATAACCACTGTTGATAGCCGTATGGCTGCCGCAGGATTCTGCGCGAAGGCTGAAAAACCTGCCAACGCGAATGAGAGTGCCGTGAGTGCGGCAAGAAAATTGCGATGTAAATCCAAAATATGTAGTATATTTGTCTTTTGCAAATTTATAAAATAATTGCATTTCAAAAAGCATACATATAACTTTATCCTCATAGGAGCGCTAATAGGACTGACCGGATTGACGATGTTCGGACAGGATTTGAGGAGAAACCGCAACCTGAAGAAGGCTGCGGGGGTTGAGACGGTCTCTGATTCCGTCAGTGCCGCAGCCGCAGATTCATCCACGGCCGCAAAGGACACAGTTCCGGTTGTGAAGGACTCCTTGACGGCCGCGAGGGATTCGTCCCACAGGGCGGATTCCGTCTCCAGGGCTGATTCTTTGTTTATGCTTGAGAAGAGTTCCCTGTCCAGACCGGCGTTTTCCGGAGCCAAGGATTCCATTCGCCAGGACTTCTCCAACGGCCAGCGCAAAATGTACTATTGGGGGGATGTGGAGGTCTCCTATGACAACCTGAAACTGAGGGCCGACTATATGGAATATGATATGGCGACAGGAACGGTGTTCGCCAGAGGCACATACGACAGCCTTAACGGCACTTGGAAAGGCCAGCCGGAGATGACCCAGGGGAACCAGACCTTCAATATGGAGGAGGTCCGCTACAACTTCAACACCAGAAAGGCCAGGATCACGAATATGATCACACGTGAGGATGACGGAATAATGCACGGGAAGAACATCAAGATGATGCCCGACAGGTCCATCAACATCACAAAAGGGAAATACACCGTCTGCGACCTTGAGCATCCTCATTATTATCTTAAGATGTCGTCGGCCAAGGTGGTGACGAAACCGTCCCAGAAGACAGTCTTCGGCCCGGCCCACCTTGTCGTTGAGGACGTTGACCTTCCTATAGGAATTCCATTCGGATTCATTCCCAAGCGCCCGGACAGGGCCACCGGAATGCTGATGCCTTCTTTCGGCGAGGAGAGCGCCCGCGGATTCTATATGAGGGATGCCGGAATGTATTTCGTCCTGGGGGATTACTTCGATATGTCCCTCACCGGTGACTATTACACTTTGGGTTCCTGGGCGGCCAACCTGAATTCAAGGTATATGGTGAAGTACAAGTTCAGCGGCAATCTCGCCGTGAACTATTCCGTTGACCAGACAGGAGAGAAAGGGAGTTCGGATTTCTTCCAGAGCAAGAACTTCGGCGTGAAATGGTCCCATTCACAGGATTCAAAGGCTCATCCCGGAACATCCTTTTCCGCGTCCGTGAACTTCTCCAGCCCTTCCAACAGCCGCTACAATTCCCATTCCGTCTCCGAAGCCCTTCAGAATCAGATTTCGTCCTCAATCTCATATTCGAAGAACTGGAACGGAAAGTTCAACCTTTCCGTCAATGCCCTGCATAGCCAGAATTCCAGGGACAGCTCTTACTCGTTCACCTTGCCTAACATCACGTTTTCAGTCTCCACATTCTACCCGTTCAAAATCAAGAACAGGGTCGGCAAGGAGCGTTTCTACGAGAAATTCGCCCTGGGCTACAACACTGCAATACAGAACAAGATCAATTTCAAGGCCTCGGAGTTCGGCGAGCCGGGATTTATGGATAAATTCCAGAACGGAATGACACATAATTTCTCGATTAAGCTTCCTGACTTCACGTTGTTCAAATATCTCAACGTGGCTCCGAACGTGAGCTATGGTATGAACTGGTTCTTCCGGAAGAGCGAGGCGTATTTCGACCCCGAGACAAACAGCGTCAAGACTGAGATGGGCAAGCAGTTCGGGACTTTCGGAGCTACACATAATTACTCCGGTTCGGTCTCTATGAGTACCAGGCTCTATGGTATGTACAGTTTCGGCAAATACCATAAGATTCAGGCTCTCCGCCACGTCGTCTCTCCAAGTGTCAGTATGAGCTTCAGCCCGGAGAAAGGCAAGGCCTTCAACGGATGGCGCACGTTCAATTACACCGACACTCTTGGCGTGCAGAGATCCTACGACTACAACATCTACCAGGGGCAGATCAACTCGGCTCCCGGAAAGGGCAAGTCGGCCACTATGAGCCTTTCCATCGGAAATAACCTTGAGGCCAAGGTACGGGATATGAAGGACACGACCGGCACCGGCTCGAAGAAAGTCAAGATTCTGGACCAGTTCAACCTTTCCACAGGCTACAATTTTCTGGCGGACTCATTGAAGATGAATAATGTGGGACTGACAATGTCCACTTCCGTATTCGGCAAGCTTGGCGTGAATGGCAATATGAACTTCGACCCTTACGCCATCGATGAGAAAGGCCAGAGGGTCAACAGGTACAATATTCTCGAAAACGGTGTCCCGTTGAGGCTCACCAATGTCAGCGCCTCAATGTCATATTCTTTGTCGGGCAAAGGTACAGTCAAAGGTAATGACGGATCCAAGTCCTCCGGAGGCGATTCCGGCTCTTCCGGCAATCCCGCTGACTATTACAGAAGAATATATTATCACCCCCTCACCGGTGAATATATTCCCGGAGGATGGCTTTACTACACCAACCCGAATGTTCCTTGGAGCCTGAATTTCAATTACAGCTTCAGTATGTCAAGGTCTTACAACTACACAAACAATCAGCTCATAAAGAAGGATAACTATACTCAGACCCTCGGAGTGCAAGGGAATATCCAACTGACTCCCAAGATGTCGGTTCAGGCCCAGTCCGGATGGGATTTCACAGCAATGAAGATGACCACGACGCAATTCTCGTTCCGGTATGACCTGCATTGTTTCAATATCTCCGTGTCTTGGGTGCCTTCCGGAATGTACCAATCATATTCATTCCTCATCTCGGCGAACGCCGCGGCTCTTGCGGATCTCCTCAGGTTCAAGAAGAGCACGAGTTACTGGGACAATTAGGAGTACTTTCCGTCCGGAAGGTGAGCCGGGCGGTGTTTTTTGGATATTCAAGATATTATCCCTATATTTGTGCACTGCATTTTCCCAGCGATAGCTGACGGTAAGAAAATACCCATTTTTTTCTGTTAATCAGTCCGGACTTTATGCCGGAATCATATAAAGATATGCCTTATAATTTATTCGAGCTCAGTCAGATGAGCAGGGAGCAACTTGAGAAAGTCGCTCAGGAACACCAGATTAAGAACATTAAGAAACTGACGGATGAGAATCTGTCCTATGCGATATTGGATGCGCAAGCCGCCGCTGCGTCCCAGGAACCGATAGAAAAGCCGAAGGGCAAGCGCGGAAGGCCGCGCAAGAACCCTTCGCCGGACCAGGCGAAGGCCTCGGCCTCTGCACCAGCCTCTGCATCTGCAAAAGCGGAGAATAAGGATCGGAAACCGCGGAAGGTAAAGGAAAAGGTTGAGCCT
This sequence comes from Eggerthellaceae bacterium, assembly GCA_963604245.1. Classification (GTDB taxonomy): domain Bacteria; phylum Bacteroidota; class Bacteroidia; order Bacteroidales; family UBA932; genus Cryptobacteroides. Next base: position 9,459 of record CAVCPY010000153.1, on the reverse strand, counting down.
AAAGAACAGAAGGAAGGCGTCGAGACAGCCGCGACTGTTCAGGAACAGCCGGCAAAGCCGGCTCCAAAGAAAAGAGGACGTAAACCGAAATCCGCTGTAGCGACGGCTGAACAGCCGCAGACGGCTGCCGCAGCTGCTCCCGAGGTCAAACCGGATGGCGCGGTTGCCGAGGTTTCCGAGGAAGTCGCAGCCACGCAGCCTTCAGCAGCATCAGTTCAGGCTGACAAGCCGGTAAACGGCAAGGAGTTCATCCATGCGCTTTTTGACGATTTAAAGGATGACCCGGCAGCCCATTCCGACTTGACCCGCAGAAAGCAGAAGAACAAGTTCCAGGGACAGAACCCTAACCAGCAAAAACAACAGCAAGGGTTCCAGAATCCTAATCAAAGGCAGAAAGCTCCTGAGATTGAGTTTGAAGGCACGGTGGAGGCGACAGGCGTTCTGGAAATAATGCCTGACGGCTATGGATTCCTCCGTTCCTCCGACTATAATTATCTCAACTCCCCTGACGACATCTATGTCAGCCAGAGTCAGATAAAGAACAATGCGTTGAAATCCGGAGACACGGTCACCGGCGAGATCCGTCCTCCAAAAGAGGGGGACAAGTACTTCCCGCTTGTCAAGATCAACTACATCAACGGACGCACGCCTGACTACATCCGCGACAGGGTCCCGTTCGATTTCCTTACTCCGCTTTTCCCTGAGGAGAAGTTCAATCTCCTTGGACACGGCCATCAGAGCGATCCTTCTTGCCGCATAGTGGATATGTTCACCCCTATCGGAAAGGGGCAGCGCGGCCTGATCGTCTCACAGCCGAAGACCGGCAAGACAATGCTTCTGAAGTCGATAGCCAACGCCATCGCCGACAACCATCCCGAGGTTTACGAGATAGTGCTGCTCATCGACGAGCGTCCGGAGGAAGTCACCGATATGAGCCGCAGCGTAAAGGCCGAGGTGGTTGCCTCTACATTCGACGAGCCGGCGGAAAGGCACGTGAAGGTTGCCAATATGGTTCTGGAGAAGGCTCGCAGACTCGTTGAGTGCGGTCACGATGTCGTGATTCTGCTTGATTCGATTACCCGACTGGCACGCGCTTATAACACGGTTCAGCCTGCCTCCGGAAAGGTTCTGACCGGTGGTGTTGACGCCAATGCCCTTCAGAAGCCTAAGCGTTTCTTCGGAGCGGCTCGCAACATCGAAGGCGGCGGCTCGCTGACCATCCTGGCCACGGCGTTGACCGAGACCGGCTCCAAGATGGACGATGTGATCTTCGAGGAGTTCAAGGGCACCGGCAATATGGAACTCCAGCTTGACAGAACCCTTGCCAACAGGCGTATCTTTCCTGCCGTCAACGTGGTTCTTTCCAGCACCCGGCGCGACGACCTTCTGTACAGCCGTGAGGCGGCCAACAGGATCTGGATCCTGCGCAAGCTTCTCGCCGATATGAACCCGACCGAAGCGATGAATTTTATGCTTCAATTGATGGACGAGTACAAGACCAACGATATGCTGCTTGACAATATGAACAAAGTCACTCCGCGGGACGCAAAGTACTACGACACGTTCTGATAGATTTTGAAATATATGATAAAGGCGATTGGATATTAACTTCAGTCGCCTTTATTATTCATAATTTGGAATCAAGTCCAGGATCAATACTGATCCCAGGACTTGATCTGGATGTCGTCAATGCCGGTGGAGCAGAAGGCTCGGATGAAAGCCGTTGCCAGACGTGCGTTGGTGAAGAGGGTGACATTGAAGTCTATGGCCGCCCTTCTTATCTGGTAGCCGTTCGACAGCTCCAGGGCGGAGAAGTTCTTCGGGATGTTGATCACCATATCAACCTCCTTGTTCTGAATCATCTCCAGCGCCGGCTTGAACCTTCCCTTGAAGTTAGGATTGTCGCATTCGCTTGGCCAGAGCACCTTGGTGGCGGGTACGCTGTTCTCGACGAGATACTTGTAGGTGCCGCCGGTGGCGTATAGCTCGTAGCCTTTCTCCACGAGAAGACGGCAGGCCATCAGCATATCGGCCTTCTGGAGCGGGTCACCGGTAGAAAGCATAATTCTCTTTTCCGGAATCCTCTGCCCTACTGAAAGCACGGACTTGAGCAGAGCCTCGTTAAGGTCATCGCCAAGGCAGCCGACCTCTCCGGTCGAGGACATATCAACCCCGAGCATAGGGTCGGCCTCCTCAAGCCTTGCGAACGAGAACTGCGAGGACTTCACGCCGACATAGTCAAGGTCGAAGGCGCTCTTCTGCGGAGCGGCGGGATGAAGCCCGAGCATAACCTTGGTCGCAAGCTCGATGAAATCGATCTTAAGCACCTTGGACACGAACGGGAAACTCCTCGAGGCGCGCAGGTTGCACTCTATCACCTTGATGGCGTTCTCCTTGGCAAGGAACTGGATGTTGAACGGCCCGGAGATGCTCAACGCGCCGGCGATAGCCCTTGCGATCTTCTTGATTCTGCGTACGGTCTCCACATAGAGTTTCTGCGGAGGGAACTGGATGGTTGCGTCGCCGGAATGGACACCGGCATATTCAATGTGCTCAGAGATCGCATAGGCCAGGATTTCGCCGTTGTCGGCGACCGCGTCAAACTCTATCTCCTTGCTGCGGGTGTAGAACTTGCTGATCACGACAGGATGCTCCTGAGAGACTTCTGCGGCCAGACTTAGGAAGTGACGAAGCTTCTCCTCGTCGTGACAGACATTCATCGCAGCGCCTGAAAGCACATAGGACGGCCTGACGAGCACCGGGAAGCCGACTTTCCTGATGAAGTTGTCCACCTCGTCGATGGTGGTCAGCTCGCTCCATTCCGGCTGGTCAACCCCGAGGCTGTCCACTATGCTTGAGAACTTGTGACGGTCTTCGGCCTTGTCGATGTCCTCGGCAGATGTGCCGAGAAGCGGAACATTATGCTTGTGAAGCTTGAGGGCAAGATTGTTAGGAATCTGGCCGCCCACTGAGACCACCACTCCGTGCGGAGCCTCAAGGTCGATGATGTCCATAACCCTCTCGAACGTGAGCTCGTCGAAATAGAGCCTGTCGCACATATCGTAGTCGGTGGAGACGGTCTCAGGGTTGTAGTTGATAAGCACTCCCCTGTACCCCTGCTTCTGAATTGTCTGGAGGCAGGTCACCGAGCACCAGTCAAACTCGACCGACGAACCTATCCTGTAGGCGCCGGAGCCGAGAACGATCACGGATTTGCCGTCGTTCTCATATTCAATGTCGCTCTTGGTGCCATTGTAGGTCAGATAGAGGTAGTTAGTCAGAGCAGGGAACTCGGCGGCGAGGGTGTCTATCTGCTTGACGACAGGTACGATGCCGAGGAATTTCCTGCGCTCGCGGACCTTGTCCATATTGGCCGTTGAGATTCCTGTGTCTTTCCACACCGCTCTCTGGATCTGGAAATCGGAGAACCCTTCCTGCTTGGCAAGGCGGAGGAGGCCGGCGGGGATGTCCTCAAGAGTGTCGTATGAGTTCAAGTCTCCGTAGGTCTTGACAATGTTCTCCAGCTTGCTGAGGAACCATTTGTCAATCTTTGTCAGGCTGTGGATCTGGTCAACCGTGTAGCCGGCGCGCATAGCCTTGGAGATCACGAAAATGCGCTTGTCCGTCGGCTCACGGAGAGCCTCGTCGATGTCGGCCACGTGGAACTCCTTGTTGCCGACGAATCCGTGTGCCCCCTGACCAATCATCCTGAGGCCTTTCTGGATTGCCTCCTCGAAACTGCGGCCAATCGCCATAACCTCGCCGACCGACTTCATCGAAGAGCCTATCTTGCGGGAAACGCCGTGGAACTTGCTGAGGTCCCAGCGAGGAATCTTGCAGACGATGTAGTCGAGAGCAGGCTCGAAGAACGCCGGAGTGGTCTTGGTGACGGAGTTCTTCAGGTCGAACAGGCCGTAGCCAAGGCCGAGTTTCGCGGCCACGAACGCCAGCGGGTAGCCTGTCGCCTTTGAGGCGAGAGCCGAAGAACGGCTCAGGCGGGCGTTGACCTCGATGACGCGGTAGTCCATCGCGTCAGGGTCGTAGGCGTACTGGACGTTGCACTCGCCCACTATTCCGATGTGGCGGACTATCTTTATGGAGAGTTCGCGGAGGAAATAATAGTCATTGTTGGACAGGGTCTGCGAAGGGGCCACGACGATGCTCTCCCCGGTGTGGATTCCCAAAGGGTCGAAGTTCTCCATATTGCAGACCGTGATGCAGTTGTCGTAACGGTCGCGCACGACTTCATATTCAATCTCCTTCCAGCCCTTGAGGGATTTTTCCACGAGGACCTGCGGAGAGAACGAGAATGCTTTCTCGCAGATTTCGTCGAGCTGCTCCTCGTTGTCACAGAAGCCTGACCCGAGACCGCCCAGGGCATAGGCCGCGCGGACGATGAGCGGGAAGCCGAGTTCGTGGGCGGCCTTGCGGGCTTCCTCGATGTTGGAAGCGGGATGGGACTTGATGGTCTTCACGCCGATCTCGTCCAGTTTCTTTATGAAGAGGTCACGGTCTTCAGTGTCCATAATGGCCTGGACTGGGGTCCCGAGCACCTGAACCTTGTACTTGTCCAGAATTCCGTTCTCGTACAGCTCCACTCCGCAGTTAAGGGCTGTCTGGCCTCCGAACGACAGGAGAATACCCTGCGGCTGCTCCTTTGCGATGACCTTCTCCACGAAGAACGGCGTGACCGGCAGGAAATAAATCTTGTCGGCAACGCCTTCCGAGGTCTGCACCGTGGCGATGTTCGGGTTGATGAGGACAGTCTCTATACCTTCCTCGCGGAGAGCCTTGAGAGCCTGCGAGCCGGAATAGTCAAACTCGCCGGCCTGTCCGATCTTGAGCGCGCCCGATCCAAGGATCAGGACTTTCTTTATGTTGGTGTTTTTCATACTTGGGGAATCTACAACTTGCTTATGAATTCATCGAACAGGAAGTTCGTGTCGGTCGGGCCGCTGGAGGCTTCCGGGTGGAACTGCACGGAGCAGAAAGGCTTTCTCTTGTGGCGGATGCCTTCGTTGGTGCCGTCGTTCATATTCACGAACCAAGGCTCCCAGTCGGCTCCGAGAGTCTTGTCGTCCACGGCGAATCCGTGGTTCTGCGAGGTGATGAAGCAGCGGTTCGTGCCGACCATCCTGACCGGCTGATTGTGGCTGCGGTGTCCGTATTTCAACTTGTACGTGTTGGCCCCTCCCGCTCTGGCGAGCAGCTGGTTGCCCATACATATTCCGAAGATGGGCTTGTCGCCCTCCATCGCTTTGCGGAGGTTGGCCACCGTCACGTTGCAGAACTGCGGGTTGCCAGGGCCGTTGGAGATGAAGAGTCCGTCGTAGTCCAGTTTGTTGAAATCGTAGTCCCAAGGCACTCTGACGACCTTCACTCCCCTGTCCATAAAGCATCTGAGGATGTTGTGCTTAACCCCGCAGTCCACCATTACGACCGTCTTGGAGCCGCTGCCATATTCAATGACATCCTTGCAGCTGACGATGGCTATCTGGTTGGTGAGGTTCGGGTCATCGACCGGGAAATCCTTCGTTATACCGTCCGGAACAATCATTCCGAGCATCGAACCCTTCTCGCGGAGAAGCTGCGTCACGGCGCGGGTGTCGATTCCGAATATCCCCGGAATCTTCTGCTCTTTCAGCCATTCGTCCAGACTCTTGACCGCATCCCAATGGCTGTAGTCGAACGAGTAGTCGCTGATGACCACTCCCCTTACCCAGATTCTTTCGGATTCGAAGTTCTTCGAGATTCCGAGTTCGTCCGGTCCTTCCTGTGGAACACCGTAATTGCCTATCAACGGGTAGGTAACGCAGAGGATTTGTCCCGAATAGGACGGGTCTGTCAGACTTTCCGGATAGCCTACCATCGCGGTCGAGAAGACAACCTCGCCGTCTGTCGGGCCATCGTAGCCGAAGGAGAATCCGCGGAATTCCGTCCCGTTCTCCAACTTTAGTGTCGCACCTTTTCTTGATTTCATGATGTACCTATATGTTCAAAAAAAACGACCATCTCAAACATTGATGAAATGGTCGGTGAAAGTCAATGGAAGAACATTCCCTCCGCGCATCCTGAGACGCACTGCAGCTTAAAGGTATTGAGACAACATCAAGCATCCGGAAAGTTCGTTCGTTTTGCAAATTTAAGCAAAAAACCGGAAATATGAGCCAATTTATCTATGAAGCTGTTTTAAAAATAATTCCTCTTTTTTCTTACTTGGCCTTTCCGGCCAATATCATCTCTTGCCGGACACCGCTCGGGGTTACTCCAGGAAGAAAAGCTGACGGAGAGGGATAGACACAGGAGACTCATCCTCGTTGACTTCCATAATGTCGCTCATATAGTGCCACCATTTCCTTACCACAGGATTGTCTCCAAGATCCTGCGATGTGGCATCCCCGGTGACTTCCTGATAGGCAAAGAGAGTCAGTGTGTCAGGATCATAGAAAATGGAATAATTACCGACCGAGGTATCTTTCAGCACCTGTTTCATTTCAGGCCATAAGGCAGAGTGCCTCCTTTGATACTCCTCTTCACAACCCGGCTTCAGTTTCATCTTGAAAGCCAATCTTTTTTTCCCGTCCATAGTTAGTGTTATTATTGTTGAACCATAATCTGAAATCATTACTTGACAAGCTTCCCGAACAGAGCAAGGATGCCGACGACGGTCTCCTTGTCCGGAACCGGAATGTGGAGTTCCGACTTACCGGACTGAGGGTCGGTTCTGACTATCGTGTCGGCAAGTTTTCTGACTCCTTCTTCCGAACGCAGAATCCCTGACAACCCGGAAAGGAACGCCACTCCCTGGCTGACAATGGTTTCCGGAGAGGCTTCTACGGCCTCTTCCGGTTTGGCCGCTGGCTCGACAGAGCCAAAACCTGTGTCCAGAGGTTCAGCGACCGGATCGACAAGGCAGAAACCGTCGGCGCCACAGGCTTCGTCAGGGTCACATTCCCGGGCAGGTTCCGTCTCCATAGGTTCGGAGGAACTGCCGTAAGGTTCGGTCTGGGAAGGTGAGTCAACATATTCAGAAACTCCTTCCAGTATCTTGTTGAGGCGGCCGTCATCCAGCACGACTGTGTCGTCACCTCCGTCGAATATTCCTTCAAAGAGTGAGGATTTGAAGTCGAGCGTGGCAAGCATCCGCTCCTCGAAGGAATCCTTTGAGACCATATTGATGACCTGGATACTGCGTTTCTGGCCTATGCGGTAGATTCTGGCGATGCGTTGCTCCAGAACGGCGGGATTCCAAGGCAGGTCGAGATTGATCACAAGGGAGGCCGCCTGAAGGTTGAGTCCCGTGCTTCCTGCGTCTGTCGAGATAAACACACGGCAATCAGGATTCTCCTGAAAATCATCGCAAAGTTTCTTTCTTTTCTCCGACGGCACCATTCCGTTCAAGGAGGAATATTTTACCCCTGCGTTCGCAAGTTCGGCGGCGATAAGTCTTGTCATCCTCTCCCACTGGCTGAAAACCACCACTTTCTCGTCTCCAGACTCAAACAGATCCCGAAGGATGTTCATCGTCTCCTCCACTTTGGTGTCGAATCTCGTCTTCTGGTCAAGAATGAAAGTGCTGTCGCAGACCATCCGCATCTGGTTGAGCATAAGCAGCAGTCGGCGGCGGTCGGTCTCGCTGAGAAAGTGCATCCGTCTCCACTTGTAAACTATCTGTGCGACAGATGACTTCCATTCGTCGTGCATCTCCCTCTGCTGAGGGGTCAGAGGCACAAAGAGCAGTTTGTCCGTGCGCCGTGGCATCTGAATCGAGACATCAGCCTTGCGGCGACGTATAAGCCTGGAACGGATTCTTTCAGACACCATTTTCAGATTGCGGTAGGACAGCACCTTTCCGGTCTCGTCTCGCACCGTCGTCTCCTCAATGAACTTGTAGTAAGGTCCAAGGCAGTACTGGTCCACGAGCTGCATCACCGAATAAAGATCCTCCAGCTTGTTCTCCAGAGGAGTGCCGGAAAGCACGATGGAATAGTCTGAATGAATATGCCTGGCCGACCTCGCGATCTGGGTGTTCCAGTTCTTCAGGCGCTGCACCTCATCCATTATGACGCATTCGGCGAACATCTCCCCTTTGAGCCGAACGTCGCGGTTCATCGCATGATAGGAGACGATCTTGTAGAATGCGTCGCTCTTGTACATCTGGGCACGCTTTGCGGGATCACCCTCTATCACAATCGCAGAGGATTCAGTGAAGCGTTCGATCTCCTTCTGCCACTGGTATTTCAGGGATGTCGGGCAGATGATGAGCGCGGATGACACAAGACCTGCCTTACGGAGCAGTTCGGCCGCTCCGATGGCCTGGACGGTCTTGCCGAGACCCATCTCGTCGGCAATGATGGATTTGCCTTTCTCAAACGCGAAGCGAATCCCTTCTTTCTGGTAGGGGTAGAGGGTGGTTTTCAGCAGTTTGTCAAGGTCTTCGTCTTTAAGCCCGCCCAGAAAGCCTTTCCGGTAGTCGGAATCCTTGGCTTCAGAGATAAAATCAAGCACATCCTGGTAGCAATGGAAAGCTGGATCGAGTTCTTTCGCCCTGACGATGAAGCTCTCAAGCTCCGTCACCTTGCCCGGAAGTGCGGAACCGTCCGCAGAGAAATATTCGGCCGCAAGAAGCCGCATCGAAGCCCGCCTGACAGACCCTATCCTGATGCATACGGAGCGTTTCTCTGAATATGTCAGATAGAGTGACGAATATGGCGGCAAGTCTCCGATTCTGCCCTTTCTGTGTTCCTGCCGCCAGATCTTCACAGCCTCGATATGCTTGCAGGTCCCAAGCTGGTTGGTCTTGAAATCCGGACAGGAGCAGAAGTTCCACTTGCTTCCCACTCCACGGAAGACGACCTTGTAGGCGTTGTTGCTGAGCGGGTTCCTGACCTCGTAGATTCCGTACTGTCCCACGTCGCCCGGTTGCCGGACAATGAGATTTTCCTTCTGGGCGGCCTGACGGCGCAGCGCCGTCTGCCATTCCTTGGAAGTAAGGTCTGAAGGGCGCACGATGTTCGAGAGCCTTTTCTCCTTGACCGCCAGCTTCTTCTTTCTGTTTTTAGGGGGCGTTGACTTCATTTCTTCTCGTATTTGGAGCATAAAGATAGTTTATCTTTTTCTAACCGCAAAAGCATTTCCGGGAATATTCGCTGCGTCAAGCAGCCTCAACAGGCGACAAGGCTACTGTGACAGTGGTATCCTTGTCGCTTAGTGATGATGAATAATGAGTTGGTAAGGTTTTGTGGAGGATTATTGCGGAGCAATTTGTTTGTGACGAAGGAGTATGCCGGTGGCGCAGAGACTGATGAACAAATAAATTCAGACCCCAAAGACGAGCAAAAGCACCAAGTTATTTTTAGGAATCACTAAGAAGCTGTTTAAAAATATTTTCTCTTTTTTCTTACGCGGCCTTTCCGGCCATTTTCATCTTTCTCATCGGTCACGTAGCTACTGCTACGC
>CAVCPY010000152.1:0-3447 GCA_963604245.1 Eggerthellaceae bacterium | reverse complement strand
TCTCGAAAATTCCGCATAATAAAATGCGGGAACCATTTTTAAACAGCTTCTCAGTGACCAATCGGCTTAGCGACCAGTTTCATTTCTTCAGCGGCTGATTTATTCAAAAAAAGGCCATCCGGTTGGGGACGGCCTTGATATTCATTTAGTTTCTTATTATCTCAACTGGAAGATAACCGGGAAGGTGTAGGTTACCTTCACTGCGCGGTCACGCTGCTTTCCAGGCTTCCACTTCGGAGACATTGAAACGACTCTGACGGCCTCCTTGTCAAGTGAGGAGTCAACTCCGCGAAGAACCTTCACATTGCTTACTGAACCGTCAGGGTTGACGGTGAACTGAAGTGTGACACGTCCCTGCACACCGTTCTCCTTTGCGATTTCAGGATACTGAAGCTTTGAGTTCACCCACTTCGAGAATTCGTTGGCGTCTCCACCGTTGAATGAAGGTTTCTCTTCCACGAGCTGGAAAGGAATAGCCTCTTCCTCAACGACTTCCTCCTTTACTTCCTCAACGTAGTCCATAATCTCAACTCCGAGGCTGGCGTCGTCCTCAAGGCTCATAAAGTTGTCCTCAACCTTGATGTCATCCTCGACGATGTCGATCTGGTCTGAGAGTACAGGAATCTTCGGAGCCTCTGGAGGTGGTGGAGGGGTCTCCTGCGTGATTGGAACCATGTCCTCGACTTCAACTACCTGAGTGTCTTCACCCAGACTGGCTACCGCCTTCTCCTTGGTGCTGTAGGAAAAAGCTCCCCAGACTACGAGAAGAGCAACCACGAGTCCGATCTCCGTATAGAGAGTTCTTCTGTTCTCAAGATCGGCTTTTGGTGTTTTTTTGATCTCCATATCAGTAATTAATTTTAACAATCATTTCTTATGTCCTTGAAAGCAAAACCTTCCAATAGGCTTTCAAAGATAGAAATAATAATTGTCATTTCAAATTTTTTGAATTATTAGTTGTAGATTTGCGTAAAAATAGGGATTATGGTAAGGTATTATTGTGAGGATGTCAAGTTCCTTTTCAAGAACAAAATTGCCAACAACAGGTGGCTCAAAATGGTTGCCGGGAGTGAGATAAAGACAGTTGGTGATATTTCAATTATCTTTTGTTCAGATAATTACATCCTTGATGTGAATATCCGTTACCTTCATCACGACTATTTCACCGATGTCATCACCTTTGATTATTGCGAAGGAAACAAGCTTTCCGGCGACCTATTCATCAGTATCGACAGTGTTCGTGAAAACTCCATTGAGTTCGGAACCGAATTTGACGAGGAATTGCATCGCGTAATCGTCCACGGTCTCCTTCATCTTATAGGTTATGATGACCACACACCCGAAGACCAGAAGGTAATGCGTGCCAAAGAGGACTATTATCTCAGCTTGCGTGATAAAGCCTGATAATATTAAATATACTGAATATTCATCCATCCGCTGAAGTTTCTTCCTTAAATCAGGAATATTTTTGAATATGACATATTCTTACGATGTGATTGTTGTCGGTGGGGGACACGCCGGTTGTGAGGCAGCTTCGGCCGCCGCCAATCTTGGCTCGTCTGTTTTGCTTATTAACGCTGACCTTACAAGTTTCGCCCGTATGTCCTGCAATCCTGCAATCGGAGGAATCGCCAAAGGACAGATTGTCCGTGAGGTTGATGCTCTTGGCGGAATGATGGGATTGGTCACAGACGCCTCGACTCTCCAGTTCAGGATGCTGAACCGTTCGAAGGGTCCGGCGATGTGGAGTCCTCGCGCACAGTGTGACAAACAGGTCTTTTCAGGATGTTGGAGAAATATTCTTAAAAACAATTGTAAATTAGATATTTACGCTGATTTTGCAACTTCTTTCCTCTTTGAGGATTCGAAAATCTGTGGAGTCCTTACAAATACCGGGGCAATTTTCAAATCTCGGGCGGTTATTCTGGCCGCCGGAACGTTCCTTAATGGTCGGATGTTCATAGGCCGTACTTCTTTCGATGGAGGAAGAATAGGGGAGTTGTCTTCTTATGGTCTAACCGAACAGTTGGTTAGTCTTGGTCTTCGTACAGGTCGGATGAAGACTGGCACTCCTCCCCGCATCGACATTTCCTCTGTTGACACCTCAAATCTTCTCCTGCAGCCTGGTGACGAAGAACCTGAGCGATTCTCTTATCTTGATGTCTCGTCAAGAATTCAAGAGAAGGGGAGTCAGATGCCTTGCTTCATTCTTCACACAAATGAGAAGGTCCACGACATACTCAGGTCCGGCTTCAAAGATTCCCCTATGTTCACCGGTATGATAACAGGCCGTGGTCCGAGGTACTGTCCGAGCATCGAGGATAAACTTCGGGTTTTTCCTGACAAGGATTCTCATCAGCTTTTTCTTGAGCCGGAGGGGAGTGAAACCAATGAGTACTACCTTCAGGGTTTCTCTTCTTCATTGCCGTTGGATGTGCAGTTGGATGCGCTTCATTCGATAGTAGGTTTGGAGGACGCAAAGATATTCAAGCCTGCATATGCTGTTGAATATGACTATTTTGACCCTACACAACTTTCTGATACTCTTGAACTTAAAGATATAGAGGGTCTTTATTTCGCAGGACAGGTCAATGGTACTACCGGCTACGAAGAGGCTGCTGCTCAAGGTATTATGGCAGGAATCAATGCTCATTTAAAAGTTCATGGTCAAGAACCGTTTGTTCTGCGGCGTGATGAGTCTTATATAGGTGTTCTGATTGATGACTTGATAACGAAAGGGGTGGACGAGCCTTATCGTATGTTCACTTCACGCGCCGAGTACAGAATCCTTCTACGTCAGGACAATGCTGACTTGCGTCTCACCGAAAAGTCTCATAAGATCGGTCTCGCTTCTGACCATCGGCTTGAATTAGTTCACAGAAAGTATGCTGCTGTTTCATCTCTTGCCAATATGTGCGATAACGTGAATATTCGGGCTGACGTTATAAATGAATATCTTTCTGAACACAATTCGGCTACTCTTTTTGAGTCGAAACGTATTTCAGAGTTGACTTCCCGTCCTGAAATTTCGCTTGCCTCCTTGCTGGATTTTGTTCCACGTGGAACATTTTCTAAGTTTTCAGTGGAGTTGCCGGAAGAGGATGGCAGTTGTTTATCACAGCTTCGTAAAGAGATTATAGAATCCGTCGAGATTAGTATCAAGTATAAAGGCTACATCGAACGCGAGAAATCAATTGCCGAGAAAATCTCCCGTCTTGAAGATTTGAGGATTCCACAAGATTTCGACTTTGACAGAGTCTCTGGTCTAACCATAGAGTGCCGCCAGAAACTATCCCGCTACAAGCCGTCCACCATCGCCCAAGCCTCCCGCATTTCAGGCATTTCCCCAGCCGACATCTCCGTTCTGCTTGTTTATTTCGGACGGTAGTTGCTTAGAAGCTGTTTAAAAATGGTTCCTGCATTTTATTATGCGGAATTTTCGAGACA
>CAVCPY010000151.1:0-3065 GCA_963604245.1 Eggerthellaceae bacterium | reverse complement strand
CTCGAAAATTCCGCATAATAAAATGCGGGAACCATTTTTAAACAGCTTCTTACTTTTCCTCCATAAAGAGCTCGCCTTTGAGGTACTTGACGCTTTGGGTGGCGAAATTGTAGCCTCGTGAACCAGGCTTGGCGACTTTCAGGTACTTCTCGTACCATTCGAGGGCGGATTTGTAGTCTTTTTTCTGCTCGTAGCAATAGGCGATGTTGGTAAGGGCGGAGATGTATTTCGGATTGTAACCGTATGCCTTCTGATAATGAGCGATGGCCTCGTCCCAATGGAAAAGCTTCGCCTCACCAAGGCCATACTGCTGATGAAGCCTGAACATAATCAGCGGCTCCGGCTGAAGCATATCCATCGCCTTGTCGAGCCACGGCTTCACCTCCTTCTCAAAAGGGCGGTTGCTGTCGGCGTAAACCGCCGCTATCGAATATGCCAGATTCACATCGCTGGAGTCAATCTGCCAAGCCGCAAGCAGTTCTTTCTGCGCACGATACATAACCTCCGTGTGCCAATAGCATTGTCCGAGATAATAGTGGACCGGATAAGAATCGTTCCCAAGTTTCTCCTGACGCTCAAAGACTTCGATCGCTGGAACATATTCATTCTTGGAATAATGCGCCAGGCCTTTGATCGGAGCGATGGTGAAATTGTCGGGATCCAAGGCAAGATATTCATCTGTCAGACGGATCGCACCTTCATAGTCCCGGCGAGAGAGGAGAATCCGCGCGGCTTTACTCACGACACCTTCATTCAATGGTTTAAGAGACAGTGTAAGACGATAGTACGTCAGCGCGGAGTCCGGCATATCCGCCTGGTTGAAAGAGTCGCCAACCAAAGAGGCGATGGCTGGAATCGTGTCAAGCTGCAGCACCTCCTTCCCCGCCTCGGCACTCTGCGCGAAAGCCTTCATCCGGTAGAAAGTCTGCATCTGTTTGACTTTGTAAAGGATATTCTGCGGGCATTTGGAGGTCAGCAGGAAATATGTCCCGGCGGCCGACTCGTAATCCCCGTTCTGGAAATGACAGTCTGCCAGCTCGGACAGAATCTCCTCATCGAAACGGTCCGGAGTGACGAAAGCGGACAATCTCTCGATCGCCTCGTCAATCTTGAATATGCTCTTGAGGTACCGGGCCTCGCTCAAGGCTGCGTTCCGGTCTGACTGTGGATCGGCCGCCTGCGCCGAAGCGAAAAGCGACGACGCAAGCAGACCGACCGTTACCAATAATCCGCAGATGGCTCTCATTATCTGAGTTTGAATACGATAGGGAATGTGTAGGTGACATCGACCGCCTTGCCCTGCATCTTACCTGGTTCCCATACCGGAGAAGATTTGACAACCCTCAAAGCCTCCTCGTCCAAGGATTTGAAGGTTCCTCTCAAGACTTTGACGTTTTCCAGTTTTCCTGTCTTGGTAATCGTGAACTGAACTACGACACGGCCTTCTTTCTTGGCTTTCACGGCATCCTCAGGGTAGATCAAATGCTCATTGACCCATTTGGCGAAATTGTTTGCGTCACCTCCTTGGAACACCGGTCTGGTCTCCACCATTTGGAACGGAACAGGTTCATCATCATCAACGGTAACATCGTTTCTGTTTCCCTCGGTGACAATAACCGAGACGTAGTCAGGCGATGTTCCAGCGATTGCTGCCTCATTGGACAAGGATTCGGTTGAACCTGGATTTGTGGAACTGCTGAAGCACAAAGTGCAAACAAGCAAAGGGATGCAGACGACATACGCAAGCCTGAACCATCCGTTGTTTTTTTCTGACATCATCATAGCGAGCCGATTTGAAAGTTTTGTGTGGTTGAAACCGTTCGCAAGCCGGAAACGATGCTCACCGACAGTCTTCTTGACAAGAAGCAGCTGATAGTCAACGGCGTTCACTCCTTGGTCGATCACAGATTCATCGGCTTCATATTCGTGAAGCATCTTGAGCTCAGCCCTTACAAGCCAGACGAGCGGATTGAACCAATGAAGGACAGTGATGGCCGAGAACAGCAGCACATCCACAGAATGGTACTTCCTCACGTGGCTCATCTCGTGCGTCAGAATCACCGGGTTAGCGGTGAAATCCTCGCGGCTGATCACGATGTGTCCCAAGAAGCTGAATGATGCCACCTGAGCGTCCACTATTGTAACCTTGAATCCATCTTTCCGAATATGCTCGCCGGAGGCTATCATACGGGATGTCTGAATTATGGACAAGATATTCATAATCAAGACGACACAGGCCCCGAGAAGGTATATTCCCGAAATGGCTCCGAGCCAGGATATTCCTTTGTGCGCCGCGCTCAGAGTTCCGCCTTCCGCGCTGACCACCGCTTGCGGCAGGGTCAGGGTCGGGATGACGTTCGAGACTGCGGTTCCGCTGAAATCCCAATGAATGAGCGGCAGAGCCAGGCAAAGCAGGCTGCCAAAGAGCAAGGCGAACCGGTTGAAAGTGAAAAAGGTGGTCTTCCGCATCAGCAGCAAGAAAAATGCGTAGAAAACGGAAAGAAGCAACCCGCCCGTTACGATGTAAGCGATCATTTCCTTTTGCTTTCGATTTGTGAAATGAGTTTTTTAAGGTCCTCCACATCCATCTTGTCCTCTTCCACGAACTGGGAGACAAGGCTGATGTAGGAGTTGTTGTAGTAACGGGAGACAACGTCCCCGACGGTAGTCCCGTGATAGTCACGTTCCGTGAGCGCAGGGCTGTACTGAAAAGAGTTCGCCATCGGCTTGCGCTTGACAAATCCCTTATCCTCAAGGAATTTCACTTGTGTCGCCACAGTGTTGTAGTTCGGCTTAGGGTCGGGAAGCGCCGCGACGATGTCACGGATGAACACCTCGCCTTTGGCCCAGATGATGTTCATCACATTTTCCTCTTTTGCAGTAAGTCTCTGTTTCATTGCTCATTTCTTTAAGTTAACAAACGCGCGAAGATTATCTTATGGATACAAAGATAAGAATAAAAACCATAACTCCTAATATTTTTAGGTGTTTTAAGAATATTTTTAGTTTTTAAGAAGCTGTTTAAAATGGTTCCCGCATTTTATTATGCGGAATTTTCGAGACAG
>CAVCPY010000150.1:0-3052 GCA_963604245.1 Eggerthellaceae bacterium | reverse complement strand
AAACTGTACATTTAATCAAAAATACATCCATAAACATGGAATCATAATTAAAGTTTCAGCATAGAAAAAGCTCATAAACAAAGCGGCTTCAAATAAGGTTCGTTTCTTTGGACATTGAAAAACTGTACTCAATACTCTATTGCAAATATAGCATAAATTTCATCTTTACACCAAAATAAATCAAAACTTCAGTCACAAGGAAAACAGATACATATTGGCTAAGCTTATGATATCGCACTAACATTCAAGCCATTGAGACCGGAAGCGTAAATATTCATAAAAAGCACCCGAGGCGCTTGGAGAGGCGAGTCGAGTGCTGGAATCTGTTATGTTCGTTGTTGCCTGTTGAAAGCCGCTTAGAACTTGAGGGTCAGGCGGCCGATGGCGGTGGTACCGGAGGTCGGGATGAAGCCGATCTGGTAGTAGCGGTTGTCGTTCGGGTGACCGGCGGACTCGCAGACGGCTGAATATACCCAACCGGAGGTTGCCACGCGGGCGTTGAATATGTTGTTGACATCAAGGCCAAGGTTGATCTCCCTCAGGAAGCCACGGAGCTTGATCGGGTAACTTAAACTTACACCTGACAGCGAATATGCAGGAAGTGAGCGGTCCTTGTTCTGGGTGTTGTCAAGGTACTGACGGCTCACGAAGGAAGTATGCCAAGTCGCCTGGACACCTTTAACCTTGAATATCGCGAAACCGTTGACGATGGCGGACGGGGAGAACGCCAGCGTCGAGTTGTCGTAGTGGATGGTCTGTGTGCCTTTGTCCCAGTCCTCCACGACCTCATCGAAGTCCTTGATCTTGTTGGAACTGAGGGCGGCGTTGGCCTCAAGGGTCAGCCAAGACGCGACATCCGCACCGGCTGTCAACTCAACTCCAGCGCGATAGGAGTCTTTGATGTTGGTGGTAAGATTCTCACCGATGTCGCTCTGCATTCCGGTCTGCACGAACTGGTTCACATAATCCATAAAGTAGAAGTTGGCACCGGCGCGGAAAAACGAACCTGAATACTGGTAACCCAGCTCGTAATCATTGACATGCTCGGCCTTAGGGTACGGGTAGTTGTAGTTGTCCGTGAAGTTGTTGCGCTCCGGCTCACGGTTGCTCATAGCCAGAGAGGCGTAAACCCTGTGGCCTCCGACCTTATAGCTTACACCGACTTTCGGATTGAAGAAATTGTAGGTCTCATCGATGTCCAGACGCTGGTTTACGTAGCTACCGTCCGACTGCTTGACGAACTTGTCATTGATGCCGTCCGTCGTGTAGCGCACGTGTCTGTACTGAAGGTCAGCGAACACCGTAAAATGCTCACAGAACTGCTTGGAGGTTTTGACGAAAGCACTGTAGTCATCCTTTCTGGCATCGGAGTCATAATAGGTGTAGCGGCCATTGTCAAAATCAGTGTCATTCAATCCGGCAAGCCCGGAGTAATGATTGACCACGTCCGGATTAGACACGTAGGTGAGATAACCGAAGTGATTACCCCAAAACATCTGTCCTGAAAGACCTCCGATGACATCCCACCCGTCATTGTTGTAGTTGATGTTATAGACAACACCGGCCGCATTCTGTGACAGACCCTTCTGACGGATGAAGTCCGACCTTACAGGTTTTCCTTTCTCATTCACCATATCGAAACCAAACTTGGAAACCTTGTTGTCCGGCCTGAACTCATCGTAGTAGCCGTAGCCGTAGGTGTAATGAAGCGAAAGGGTGGTCTTCAGG
The DNA here is from genome assembly GCA_963604245.1 of Eggerthellaceae bacterium. GTDB lineage: Bacteria > Bacteroidota > Bacteroidia > Bacteroidales > UBA932 > Cryptobacteroides. The sequence goes on along the minus strand of CAVCPY010000150.1, from coordinate 1,324 downwards.
TTCTCATTGATGTCCCACGCAGCGGAAAGAATGTTATGATCCTGCCAGAAGTTGTCCGTAGTCTTCGGCCAGAAACTGCCGTCGTTCAGAGTGTAGCGGGTTGTCTTGTAGGTCTCAGGATCCATTGATTCATAGAGGGAATTGAACCTGCCCAGTCCTGCACGGTACATATCAGCATAGGTCTTGATACCGGTAGCCTTACCATAGGTTCCGTCCATAATCGACAGGTCGCCTGTCCCGGCCGTGACACCGCTCCAGGCCTGACCGGTGTGCTCGTAGTTGCCGATGTTCCTGTACCTGATGATGAAGTCCCTCCCGAACCAACTCAAACCGGCGTACCAAGAGCCTGACTTTCCGGCTGTTCCGTGAATATAGCCGTCCGTTCCGGTCGTGTGGAACGCAGCATCCGCTACGAAATGATTGCCGAGCAGACCTGTGGACATTGAAAAACCGGTGTTGTAGGTGTTGTAACTTCCGTAGGAAGCGTTCAATTCCACATAAGGATCGTAGGACGGAGCCTTTGTACGAAGAGCCACAGAACCGCCGAACGCACCGTCACCATTGGTCGAAGAACCGACACCGCGCTGAATCTGAACGCTTTCCAAAAGAGCGGAGTAGCTGTTCATATTCGCCCAGAAGACGCACTGGTCCTCAGGAGAGTTGAGCGGAACGCCATCGATCGTGACATTGATTCTGGAATCCCCTGCCCCCCTGATACGCATATAAGTCGTACCTGTGCCGAGACCGTTCTCGCTCCAGGAAAGCACACCCGGAGTCGTGGAGAACAGGAAAGGTAGTTCCTTGCCGGTTCCTGAAAAGTTCTGAAGAGCCTTGCGGTCAACGTTCGCGACCGCATAAGGGGCGTTCTTCTGTGCGCGGACACCTCTGACAATGGCCTCGTTGAGAACCTCTGCCTTTGTTGTGTCCGGTTGGCTTTGAGCGTTCAACAAAGCCTGTGGAGTCACCGCGGCAAGTGCCGCTGATACAAATAAAAAACCTCGCATAATGTTTTGAATATTAATGCAAGGGGCTGCCGGTTACGGCATTCTGAGACATCGCTTCCCTTCGGCGGCATTATCCGCATCAGGTTCATTGGGTATGATCTCAACCGGGCCACACGCCCAGTACCCCCGCTGTTATTTCATTTAATTCAACTTTCGCAATTAGCCACGTGCATATAAAAAATACCTTATCTCACGTTCGAAGAGCATCCCACATGAAATAATCAATTCACGTTACCACTTCCCTAAGAAGCTGCTTAAAAATAATCCCTCTTTTTTCTTATGCGGCCTTTCCGGCCATTTTCATCTTTGTCATCGGTCAC
>CAVCPY010000149.1:0-2248 GCA_963604245.1 Eggerthellaceae bacterium | reverse complement strand
AAGCCGAAACTGTCTCGAAAATTCCGCATAATAAAATGCGGGAACCATTTTTAAGCAGCTTCTAAATATTATTAGTGAATATGCCGGCTTTCCGGCCGATTGGCGTCGCTTACGCATCCGGCTGCGGTCATTACCAAGCCGTCAATAACTTCCCCCTCCGATGAAACCCCGCAGCAGCGATGTCGCCGGAATCTCCTTGTCGGAAACGGGCACGAAGTAGTGCAGGAATTTCAGCAGCCTGTTTGCCTCGCCGTACTCAGGACAGTTCTTCGGGACGGTTGCAAGAATCCTTTCGGCGTGGGTGCGCAGTACCGCAAACTCCACCAGATAGGCCGAGTTGAACAGCACGTCAGCACTTTCCTGAAACTGGTAGATCCACTTTACCTCGGCCCAGCGCACGTTCGGCCAGTTGGCAATCGACTCCCGGGCAGAAAAAGCCCCCTTGAGGTAGTCCCTGACGATTCGGCGCAGAAGGCGGTTGTCGCTTGTCGGAATGCAGTTGTGGCAGTCCAAGGAGATGGAGGTGATGGTGTTTATGAATATCCGGAACTTTCCTCTGTCAGGAACCTTGTCCGTAAGGCGGGGGTTCAGTGCGTGAAGGCCTTCAATGAGCAGCACGGACCTTTCTCCCAGCTTCAGATTCTTGCCGTTGAACTCGCGTCGGCCGGTGACGAAGTTGAATTCAGGAACCTCGACCTCCTCGCCGTCAAGCAGTTTGACGAGGTCTTTCTGGAGGTAGTCATGGTCCACGGTGTCGAAGTTGTCGAAGTCGTAGCTTCCGTCCGGAAGTTTCGGCGTGTCCACCCTGTTTACGAAATAGTCGTCTGTCGAGAAGGAGACCGGATGCAGTCCGCAGGCCTTCAGCTGGACGCAGAGCCTTTTGCAGACCGTACTTTTTCCGCTGCTGCTCGGCCCGGTGATGAGGACCAGCTTCACCGGATTCTCCGGGTCATTGTACCGCCTTTCGATTTCCTCGGCTATCTGGACTATCTTCTTCTCCTGCAAAGCCTCCGAGATCTGAATGAGGTCCGAGGCGTTGCCTTTCAGGATGGACTCGTTGACATCCCCGACATTGGCAAGCCCCATTATCCGGTTCCACCTGTGGGTCTCGGCGAACACCTCTATGGTTTTAGGCTGGTCGTCGAGCGGCGCCAGATCTTCCGGATGATGCCGGTCAGGGACACGCAGCAATATTCCATCGTGACAAAACCTTACCCCGAAGGTCCTGAGGTAACCGGTGCTTGGGACGAGCTCGTCGTAGAAGTAGTCGGTCACGTCACCAAGAGAGTAGCAGGTGATGTAAATCTCTCCGCACGTGCGGAGCAGTTTCACCTTGTCCATATCTCCTGACGCTTTGAATATCCCGATGGCCTCCTCGACCTGAAGTTCACGGCGTTTGAAAGGAACATTCTCCTTCACAATCTCTCTCATCCTTGCGCCGATGGCCTCCACGTCCTCCTCTTTCAGCGAAGAACCGTCGCTCTTGCAGACCGAACAGAAATAGCCTTTGGAGATAGGTCTGCGGATTGTTATCCGGCTTTCAGGGAAGATGTCCCTTGTCGCCTTGTAAAGCATGAAGCAGAGCGAGCGGCTGTAAAAGTTGCGTCCGATGTATGAGCGGTAGTCCAGAAACTCCACATCCTTGTTGCGGAAGACCCTGAATTTCAACCCTTCCGCCACATTGTTCACGTTGGCGGCAAGTATGTCATAGGGCTTGTCGAATTCGAATTGTGAAGCGATCTCCAACAGCGTCGTTCCTTCGGTGAACTCTTTGGAAGTCCCGGTGTTTTTGCAGAAAATCTTTACCATAAACCAGATTTGAAGCGAATGTTGGCAAAGATACGAACAAAAATCCTCTCCGGCAAAAACGCTTCCGCAAGCCCGGATGCCGACGGATGATCATCCCAAGGGATGAATGCTCCGCATCGTTGGAATATTCATCATCACTAATTCAACTTTCGCAAGTAAGTGATTCCTAAAAAATAACTTGGTGCTTTTGCTCGTCTTTTTGGTCTGAATTTATTTGTTCATCAGCCTCTGTGCCACCGGCACACTCCTTCTTCACAAACAAATTTATCCGCAAAAATCCTTCACAAAAACTTACCAACTTATTTTTTCATCATCACTAACAAAGTGCCTGTGACAAAATGCCTAGTCTCACGTTCGGAGAGCATCGGCCGTGAATGCTCAGTTCACGTTACCCCCTCCCTAAATCCCTCCCCTCGGGGGAGGGAGTGTGCTCCGCACA
>CAVCPY010000148.1:0-10251 GCA_963604245.1 Eggerthellaceae bacterium | reverse complement strand
GCGTAGCAGTAGCTACGTGACTGATGACGAAGATGAAAATGTCCGGAAAGGCCGTTAAGAAAAGAGAGGAATCGTTTCAAAACAGCTTCTTATTTTTCATCATCTCTGAACAGCTTCTTAGACTCCGCCGATGAATGTTTCATCCTGACACTATGGGAGCAAATGCGACAGAGGCTAACCGTCAGTGGCCGTACATCGGAACATCACCATTGTCAATCAGTTGCCTGAGGATGTCGAGAAAGTCGGGCGAATAGTTTTTGGAGGGATTGCCGAACTCGGCCACAATTTCCTCAATGGTGTATTCTCCGCCCTTTTCATTAATATATTCAGTCAGTTTCCGCCTCGTCATCTGCCGGAGATCACGCGCAGGAACAGCGGTGCGGCGCGCCCTGCAGACGTCACAGGAGCCGCAGTCGGCGGACTCGGTCTGGCCGAAATAACGCAGGAGGTAGCGGGAACGGCACTCGGTGGTCTCGCTGGCATATTCAAGCATCGCCTTGCTTCTGTCGCGCGCACACTTTTTCAGCATTTCGTAGCGTGACGGCATCAGAGCGACATTTCCAGGCCGCAACCTGTCGTGGTGCAGAAACACCACATCGGAATGGTCCGCGGGCACATAGTTGATCACATGCTCCAGAGCAAGGTGATAAAAAGTCTGCCGCAGTTGGGAAACAGTCATCCCGCATCGGTTGGAAACATATTCTTCATCTATCGGCTGAACGAATGAGAATATACCCGTGTAACTCCGCATCAGAATTTCAAGCACAGTCGCCATTTCGCGGTCAGACAGATCGATGTCGTACAATGCTTTCCTGTCAACGGATATGCGGACTTTGGTCTGAATGTCAATCTCCTCCGAATATGTCAGATGCCCCGTCCGCTCAAGGTATTTGAGCGAATGGAACGCAGGAGCGCGCTGAAGGCTGAAACGCTTGCAGAACTCCTCTATCTTGAATTTCAATTGCCGTCCCGCACCCGTGTCATACGGAATCCCGAAAAAAATGTGAAGTTTCTGATAGACATCTTCGATATATTCAAGAGAAGGGAAGGAGACATCCTCTATCTGCTTGGCTCTCCGCAAATCGACTCCGTTCCAAAGCTGCACCGCGAACGAGCGTTTACCGTCACGCCCGGCGCGGCCGGCCTCCTGAAAGTACGCCTCCGGACTCTCAGGCAGGTCGTAATGGACTACAAAACGCACATCCGGCTTGTCAATTCCCATCCCGAAGGCGTTCGTGCAGACCATCACCCTGATTCCGCCGCTCTTCCACGCCGCCTGACGTTCTGCCCTTGTCCGGCTTCCAAGCCCGGCATGGTAGAAAGAGGCGGACACACCCTGTGCCTGAAGGAATTGTGAAAGCTCTTCGCACTTGCGGCGATTGCGGGCATAGACGATTCCGGATCCCGGCACACCGCCACATATGTTCAGTATCTGGGAATATTTGTCCTCCACCTTACGGACTATGTAACTGAGGTTGGGCCTCTCGAAACCGCTCCTGAGCAGCAGATTATCCTTGAATCCCAGACGTTCCATTATGTCCCGGGCCACTGTCGGGGTGGCAGTGGCGGTAAGAGCGATGACAGGTGCGTCAAATCTTTCCCTGATATCACCGATTTTCAGGTAATCAGGCCTGAAATCATACCCCCACTGGGAGATGCAGTGCGCCTCATCGACCACTATGAAACTGACATCAAGGACATTGATGTAGGACTGGAACAATCGCGTTCCAAGCCTTTCCGGCGACAGATAGAGAAACTTGTAGTCTCCGTATGCAGCGTTGTTCAAGGCCAAATCGACCTCGTGCCGGCTCATCCCCGCGTGGACGGCCAGAGCACGGACTCCCCTGTCGTTCAGATTCTGCACCTGATCCTTCATCAAGGCTATCAGAGGAGTCACCACAATCGTGATTCCTTCCTTGATCAGGCCAGGCACCTGAAAACAGACCGACTTGCCACCGCCCGTCGGCATAATGGCCAGGACATCCTTCCCTTCCAAGGCGGCTGTGATGATTTCTTCCTGCATCGGACGGAAGCCATCATAGCCCCAATATTTTTTCAACACTTCTGACGGTGACATATTTGAAAATAGTTGTTAAACCGTTTTATCACAATATCTTGCGTCCCCGGGTGGCAAACTATTTGCAGTCCTGCACGCGGGCAAAAACAAATGTACGAAATTAATCGTTCACTCATTTGAGTAATGAATAAAATTTCCTTAAATTTGCGGCGCTTTTGAGAGAATTAGTTTAACTTTATAAAACACATTTCACTATGCCTAAGATGGATTTAAGCAAGTACGGAATCAAGAATGTGAAGGAAGTCCTTTACAATCCGACTTACGAGGTTCTCTACAACGAGGAGACAAAGCCTGAGCTTGAAGGCTACGAGAAGGGTCAGGTGACCGAGCTCGGCGCCATCAATGTCATGACCGGCATCTACACCGGACGTTCCCCTAAGGATAAGTACATCGTTATGGACAAGAACTCCAAGGACACCGTGTGGTGGAACACCCCTGAGTACCCTAACGACAACCATCCTATGACGGAGAAGGTCTGGAAAGTCGTAAAGAAGACCGCCCAGCAGGAACTTTCCGGAAAGAGGCTCTTCGTTGTCGATGGTTTCTGCGGAACGCACAAGGACACCCGTATGAAGGTCCGCTTCATAATGGAGGTGGCCTGGCAGGCCCACTTCGTGACCAATATGTTCATCCGTCCGAAGAATCAGGAAGAGTTCGACCTGGAACCTGATTTCGTGGTTTACTGCGCATCAAAGGCCAAAGTGGACAACTTCGAGGAACTCGGACTGCGCAGCGACACCTGCGTCGCCTTCAACGTGAGCAGCAAGGAACAGGTCATCCTCAACACTTGGTACGGCGGTGAGATGAAGAAGGGTATGTTCTCAATGATGAACTACTACCTTCCTCTGAAGGGCATCGCGGCTATGCACTGCTCCGCCAACACCGATATGAACGGTGAGAACACAGCCATCTTCTTCGGTCTCTCCGGAACCGGCAAGACCACCCTTTCCACCGACCCTAAGCGCAAGCTCATCGGCGACGACGAACACGGCTGGGACAACAAGGGCGTGTTCAACTTCGAGGGAGGCTGCTACGCCAAGGTCATCAAGCTTGACAAGGAGTCCGAACCGGACATCTACAACGCCATCCGCCGCGACGCCCTTCTTGAGAACGTGACAGTTGACGCAAACGGCAAGATCGACTTCAACGACAAAAGCGTGACTGAGAACACCCGCGTTTCCTACCCTATCTATCACATCAACAACATCGTCCGTCCGGAGTCCCAGGGTCCTGCCGCAAAGCAGGTCATCTTCCTCTCCGCAGATGCCTTCGGTGTGCTTCCTCCGGTTTCCATCCTGAATCCTGAGCAGACAAAGTACTACTTCCTCTCCGGTTTCACCGCCAAACTGGCCGGAACGGAGCGCGGCATCACCGAGCCTACCCCTACCTTCTCCGCCTGCTTCGGACAGGCCTTCCTTGAGCTTCACCCTACAAAGTACGCAGAGGAACTCGTGAAGAAGATGAAGAAGAGCGGAGCAAAGGCTTATCTCGTGAACACAGGCTGGAACGGAACCGGAAAGAGAATCTCCATCCGTGACACCCGCGGAATCATCGACGCCATCCTCAACCACAGCATCGACTCCGCACCTACGAAGACCATCCCTTACTTCAATTTCGTCGTTCCAACAAAGCTTGAGGGCGTTGACACCAACATCCTCGACCCTCGCGACACCTACGCCAGCGCTTCCCAGTGGGAGGAGAAGGCCAAGGATCTCGCCGCAAGGTTCATCAAGAACTTCAAGAAGTACGAGTCCAACAAGGCCGGCAAGGCTCTTGTGAAGGCAGGGCCTCAGCTCTAATCGACAATTTGTCATACTGGATATGGCTGGTCAGGGTTTCCTGGCCAGCCTATTATTTTGCAAGCATATTCACCTAAGTAATCCTTAAAAAATAACTTGGTAATCTTTGTGTGTCTTTTTGGTCTATATTTCTTTTCTCATCGGTCATGTTCCTCCAGTACACTCCCTCTTCCAAAAGAAATCTATCCTCAAAAAACCTTCACAAATCTCCACCAATTTATTTTTTAACGCTTACTAACAGTTTTTTACATCATCTGCAAAATAATCATACTTAAGTTTCGCATATGCGAAACACCTCATTTCCCGTCACGGCGGTGACGGAGCACACTCCCTCCCCCGAGGGGAGGGATTTAGGGAGGGGGTAACATTATTCATTTACGGATTCGGCAGGCTACCTGTCAGCGAATTTCTCCAGACCGGCGCTCAAAAAAGATATAAACCCGTCTATCGAAAGGTTGTAGCCACGTACAGGGGCAAGCTGGTTGCCGTCGGCATCCAGAAGGGCGTAGTTCGGCTGGGCGTTTACCCCGAATCGGGTACGGGCGATGTAGGAATTGACGCGGCCTATCTCCTTAAGCGTCTTGCCCTCGGAAGTGGTCATCCAATCTGCCTCGTCGAGTTTGCTCTTGTCATCCACATAGAGAGCCACAAGGACATATTCATTTCTAAGAATATTCAGGACTCTCGGATCGCTCCAGACGCGCTGCTCCATCTCGCGGCAGTTGACGCAGCCGTGGCCGGTGATGTCGACGAAGAGTGGTTTGTTCTGCGCCTTGGCGGCGGCGATGCCTTCTTCCAAGGTGAAGTAGCCTGTGAGACCGAGCGGCATTTTCAGGCCATACTTCTGGCCGTAGTCGGAGACACTTGCCGCGGAACCTATGGTTCGGCCGGGCTCACCAGCCGTCGAAATGGCGTTCTCTCCGACACCGGTCACTTCGACAGGGTCTGAGACAATGCCGGCCGGAGTGTCCGCATAATTGTAAACCACGAAATCCTGGGTCTCAAGCGGAGGGAGATAACCCGACAGGGCCTTCAGCGGCGCGCCCCACATCCCCGGAATCATATAGACCACGAACGTGAACACCGCTATCGCCAGTCCGAGCCGAGGTACTGAGATATGCTCAACCGGCTCATCGTTCTTGAAGCGCAGCTTGCCTAAAAGATAGAAACCCAGCAGGGAGAACGTGACAATCCATATTCCTAAATAGACCTCTCTGTCAAGCAGCCCCCAGTGATAGGTCTGGTCGGCGACGCTGAGGAACTTGAATCCGAGAGCGACTTCGATGAAGCCGAGCACCACCTTGACACTGTTGAGCCAGGAGCCGGACTTGCCTTTCATCTTCTGCAGCAGCGACGGGAACATCGCCAGAACCGTGAACGGCAGGGCGAAGGCGACGGAGAATGCCAGCATTGTTACCATCGGGGTCCAGAACTCGCCCTGGGTGGACTTAATCAGCACCGTGCCCACAATCGGACCTGTGCAGGAAAAAGACACCAGCACAAGGGTCAGAGCCATAAAGAATATTCCGCCGAGACCTTTCCCACCTGACTTCGCGTCGCTCTTGTTGGCGAGGCTGGACGGCAGCTCAATCTCGAACGCACCGAAGAAAGAGGCGGCGAATATCATAAACACGATAAAGAACACAAGGTTCGGCAGCCAGTGTGTCGCAAGCCAGTTGAATATGTCTGCGGTGACCGTGTTGCCTCCGATGATCCAGGTCAGGCCGATGATGACACTGATTGGAACCGTATAGAGAAGCACGATGAACAAGCCGTAGATGAAAGCCTTGAAACGGCCTTCCGCAGCGGTCGTGGACTGTTTCATAAAGAATGACACCGTCATCGGCACCATCGGGAACACGCAAGGGGTCATCAGCATTGCGAAACCCCAGAGGATGGCCTCAATGACAAGAGCCCACAGGGAGCCTTCGCTTTTGGCCTGAGTGCCGGCAACAGAGCCGTTGTCCGGAGAAAGCGTTGTCTGCGCAGCCGTTTCTTCAGGAGCCCCACTCTGTGCCGCCGCTGAAGTGTCAGAACCGAGCGGCACGGAAAACTCCCACGACTCGGGAGCCGCACAGAACTGCTCATTGCACCCGCTCCAGGAGATTTCTCCGGCAACAGTCGCCCCGCTGCCCGTCAATCTAACCCTCCGGGTAAGCTTGACGGAATTGAAGAACACTTTCTCACCTCGGAAATCCGACGGTGTGGTAACCTGCACCAGATCTCCGTCAAAGGAGTACCCGTCATCAGGAGTGAACTCGATGACGATAGGGTTGTAGGCGTGGTCCACAGTGTAGATGTGCCAGCCGTCGAAAATTTCAGCCTTGAATGTCAGTTCATAGACATTCCCGGAGACCTCACTGCCTGAGACCGACCACTTTGCGGTAGCCTCAGGCGCCTGTGCGAAAGAGGCCACGCTCCCCAGCAGGAGCGCAGCCACTGACACCAAAACACTTCTGAAAGTATTTGTCATAGTTTCAAGACACTTGCGAATATATTCGTGATGAATGGATTATTTTGCATATGCGACCGAACGCGTCTCCCTGATGACAGTGATTTTGACCTGTCCGGGGTAAGTCATCTCCTCCTGAATCTTCTGGGCGATGTCGGCTGAGAGCCTTCCGGCCTGGTCGTCGCTGACCTCCTCGGCCCCCACAATCACACGCAGCTCCCTACCGGCCTGGATGGCATAGCTCTTCGTCACTCCCGGATAGGCGGCGGCAAGGTCTTCCATTCCTTTGAGTCTCTTGATGTAGGACTCGATGACCTCACGCCGGGCTCCAGGCCTGGCACCCGAGATGGCGTCACCTATCATCACGATAGGAGAGATAATCGAGGTCATCTCTATCTCCTCGTGGTGGGCACCGATGGCGTTGCATATTTCAGGCTTCTCCTTGTACTGCTCGGCCAGTTTCATTCCAAGCAAGGCGTGCGGAAGCTCCGGCTCCTCCTCGGAAACCTTTCCTATGTCGTGCAGGAGACCGGCCCGCTTTGCCAATTTAGGATTCAGTCCCAGCTCCGCGGCCATAATCGCGCAGATGTTGGCGACCTCGCGTGAGTGCTGCAGCAGGTTCTGACCATAGGAAGAACGGTACTTCATCCTGCCTATCATCTTCACGAGTTCTATGTTGAGACCGTGAATCCCGAGGTCGATGCAGGTTCTCTTGCCTGTTTCAAGAATCTCATCCTCAAGCTGTTTCTGAACTTTTGCGACAACCTCTTCGATGCGGGCCGGATGGATACGCCCGTCAACCACAAGCTGGTGCAGGGCAAGCCTGGCCACCTCTCTGCGCACCGGATCGAATGCGGAAAGAAGAATGGCGTCAGGCGTGTCGTCCACCACAATCTCGACACCCGTAGCCGCCTCAAGGGCACGGATGTTACGACCCTCGCGTCCGATTATCCTACCTTTAATCTCATCATTGTCGATAGGGAATGTCGTGACGGCGTTCTCGATGGCCGTCTCGGTGGCCGTTCTCTGGATAGTGTTGATCACTATCCTCTTGGCCTCCTTGGAGGCGTTCAGACGGGCCTCGTCCATCGTGTCGTTGATGTAGGCCTGGGCCTCAGTCCTCGCCTCGGCCTTCATATTCTCGATAAGGATGTTCTTGGCTTCCTGTGCGCTCATCCCGGCTATCGTCTCAAGCTGCTTGTTAGCCTGTGCGCTCAGCCTCTCATATTCCTCTGTCTTTCTGGCAAGAGCCTCCTGCTGCGCCTGAAAACCGGCCTTGGCATTGTCCGCATCCCGCAACTTCCTCTGAAGCTCGGAGTTCTGCTGGTTCAGGGAATTCTCCTTCTGCCTGATGCGGTTCTCGGCATCCTTGAGCTGACTGTTCTTCTCGTTGATGTACTGCTCATGCTCGCTCTTGAGCTGGAGAAACCTCTCCTTTGCCTGATGTATCTTGTCCTTCTTGATTCCTTCGGCCTCGATCTCGGCCTTGGCAATAATCTCGTTCTTCCGTCCTTTCAGAACTATTCTCTGGACAATTATATAAGCCGCCAATGCGATCACAGCACCGGTCAGAGCCCCTATAAACAATTGTAACATAATATCATAAATATTTTAAAGTGTTCCTGCACAAATAATCGTTTATCAACAAGAGAGGAATACCTCCCGACAATCATTCTCCCCCCCTGCGCCAACAAAAAAACGACCGACCTTCCCAAAAAGGAAACTGACCGATCGTCTGAAAATATTAAAAAAAGCCGTTAGTCACTTGTCAGAAATCTTAACGAATAAGATTTGAGATCCGCTCCGGTTCAGACATCCATCGTCACGCCGCTGGCGCAATCCCCGAAGGTAACCTTGGTCCGTCATGGCCGGCTCGAGTGAACTCGGTTCCGTAGAACTTGTTGATTTGAGCACGTGGGACTAACGGCCGTCTTTTTCAATATTCCTGATGTAGGACTCAACATCCTCCTGAAGTTTCCTGGCCTCGGCATCGGCGTCGGAAAGTCTCTTCTGGTAGGCCATCCTGCCCACAGCTTCGTTCAGGGCTACAAAAGAAAGCTTGTCGGAAAGGGTCTTGTTCGGATACTTCGCATCGTAAGCCGTCAACTTCTGGTTGATGGCGTCAGCGGCAAGCCTCATCATCCGCTCCATCTCGGGAGAGGAGGCGACGAGGGGATATTCATTGCCCGCGATCTTTATCTTGATGTTCTGTCCCATTCCTAATTCTCAAGCAAGGCGATGCATCTGTCGATTTCCTTGATCAGCCTCTCTATCTTTTCCTTTGCGGCGGAACTGTCCCCGCCCGCCCCGAAAGCTTCGGACAGGTGAAGGTTGTTCACCTGTTGTTCCAAATCCTCAATCCGTTTCCTGCAGGACTCATTGTCAGCCTTGCTCTGTCCCAGCTCAACCTGAAGCCTTTTACGTTCAGACCGTTCCGCTTCGTACAGTGCGATCAACTTTTCGATATCTGTCTTTATACCATCAAGCATACTTCAGGACTGTTTTTACCTGCATAAGCGCAAATTTAGTAAAATATCTTCATTTGCACAAGAACTTCAAGTGGAATGGCGACATCTGATTTGTTAAAAATGTGTAAAAATTATATTTTTGCGGCGATTTGACATAACAGCATCACTATGACAATTACAGTGGAAAACAGGGAAATACCGGTGCTGCTCCTGACGGGATACCTCGGAAGCGGCAAGACAACTCTGGTCAACAGAATACTCTCCAACAAGAAGGGAATCAAGTTCGCGGTCATCGTGAACGACATCGGCGAGGTGAACATCGACGCGGACCTCATCCAGAAAGGCGGGGTAGTGGGCACCACAGACGACAGCCTTGTGCCCCTCCAGAACGGCTGCATCTGCTGCACCCTGAAAATGGACCTTGTCGCCCAGCTGAACGACCTGTGCCGGACGAACCGCTTCGACTACATCGTCATCGAGGCCAGCGGAATATGCGAACCGGCCCCGATCGCCCAGACCATCTGCTCATTCCCGAAACTCGTCCCTGAATATGCACAGACGAATATTCCCGGACTCGACTGCATCGTGACCGTCGTGGACGCCCTGAGGATGCAGAGCGAGTTCGGCTGCGGGGATGCTCTCAAGAAGGACAATCTGGAGGAGGACGACCTTGAGAACCTTGTGATCCAGCAGATCGAGTTCTGCAACATCGTGCTTCTGAACAAGGCCTCCGAGGTGAAGCCGGAGGAACTCGGAAGAGTCCGGAGCATAGTGAAGGCTTTGAACCCGAAGGTGACGGTTTTCGAGTGCGACTATGGAGACATCGACCTAGACAAGATTCTGAACACCAAGATGTTCGACTTTGACAGAACTGCCACATCCGCCGCTTGGATCAATGCCATCGAGGGCGAGGGCAACGAAGCGGAACATCACGAAGATGAAGACGAGGAGAATCACGGCCACGGTGAGGAAGAGCAGGACAATCACGGCGGTCACGGCCACGAGCATCACCATCACCACGACCACGAGGGTGGCGAGGTAGAGGAATATAACATCGGAACCTTCGTCTATTATCGCCGCCAGCCTCTGGACATCAACAAGTTCGACTGGCTTGTCTCCAAAAGGTGGCCGAAAAACGTCATCCGCGCCAAAGGGCTGTGCTACTTCGCCGACGAGAAGGACAAGTGCTACCTGTTCGAGCAGTCCGGAGTCCAGAAATCAATCAAGGATGCGGGCCTGTGGTTCGCCACTATGCCCGAGGACCAGCTTGCGGAAATGATGCGCCGCGACAAGAACCTCCGGAAGGACTGGGATCCGGTCTATGGCGACCGTATGGTAAAGATTGTCTTCATAGGCCAGAACCTTGACCGCGGACAGATTGCCGACCTGATGGATTCCTGTTTAGAAGCTGTTTAAAAATGGTTCCCGCATTTTATTATGCGGAATTTTCGAGAC
>CAVCPY010000147.1:0-7566 GCA_963604245.1 Eggerthellaceae bacterium | reverse complement strand
ACTCCCTGTACCGCTGGATGAACCACTCGGAGGCCAGCTTGTTCACCGTCATCAGCTGCGACCGCCGGAACTCCGCCGCCTTCTCCTCCGGAGTGGGTTCCCTCTTCTCGTAGTCTATCCCCAGCCGCCCGGCAAGATGCTCCACGGCCTCGTAGAACGTCATCCCGCGCCTCTCCATCACGAAGCTGATGGCGTCGCCCGTGCGCCCGCACCCGAAGCAGTGGTACATATTCCGTGACGGGGTCACCACGAACGACGGGGTCTTCTCGCCGTGGAAAGGGCAGCAGCACTTGTAGTAGCCACCCTCCCGCTTGAGCTCCACGCCCTCGTCCTGGATGATAGAGACGATGTCCCGCTCCTTTATCTGGTCTTTTACATAGTCGGGAATCATAGGCTGAATATGTCTTGTGCCTCACCGCCTTCCTTGTTCTGGATGAACCTCTCGAAGCTTCCCCAGTGCGCATCATCATCCACCCTCTCGTTCGCCCGGTCTATCTCGAAGATAATCCTCCTTGCGACGCCGATGCATTGCTCCAGATGGCATTTCCGCTGGATTTCCCAGATCTGCATCTCCGTCACCTTCAGCCCGGAGAACTCCAACAGCTGCGTCTCCCAGAGCTGCGCCGCCATCTGGCACGCACCCCGTATTGCCGTCCACTCCGGCCTGTCCATCTCGAACACCGAGACCAGGCCTCTTGAGTCCTTGTCCGCATACATAACCTATCCCTCCTTTCCCGGAAAGAGTTCCTCCACCGCCGCCCTGACCCCGAAGACCTTCCTGACACACATTCGGACCCGCTCCTGATAGAGAGGCCGCGGCCTCCTCACCCCCGTGCACCACGAGTACGCCGTGGCATAAGGCACGCCGTACTTTGTCACCTCCGCCAGAAGCCTGTTCCTGTACTGGGAGTCCGCCGCTCCCCAAATTTCTTTGATGCTCATATTTTATGAATATTATTGTTCTATTTTTTAGTGACTTACTTTACCGTTCATAACACAACAAATTAAGCGGCAACTCCAAAACACTGGAATTGCCGCTTTAATGATGATTACTTATCTTTTAGTTAGCAGGGCTGCTCGAATCTCTGAACATATTCTCTGATATGGGCTATTTGGCTGGCAGAAATATTGCTAAAAGCTATTTTCTGACGAATGATATCAGCCCCCCTTTCTCCGATTATCTTGCCAATAGACGTGTTCAAAAACATTGATGGAACAAGAGTCACATCTTTGAAATCCAAAATGATTCTGTCCTGCTTGTCAAGATTGTCGTTCAGTACAGAGTATAGCACATCGCCAGCGTCAGGGTAATTGCGACCCTGGAATATAGTGGAAACAGAAATACGATAATCCATATTACAACAGCGTTAAAGTGTCTTCAATATAATTGTCTTCCAGATGTTCAAGTGAAATTGAATACATTATCAATGTTCCCTTGAAGTGTTTCTTTAATCTCACATATCTTTCGTTGTCCCCAGATGTGACCACAGCCGCATCGTTGCTGATAATCCAAAGGGAGTCGGGATCAGTGCAATAGTCGCGAAGATTCCCCAACCCTAAACCAGCATTGTGCTTTGTTGATCTGATTGTGAAACGGGGTTCCATCGCTTTCTTTATTGCTTGAACATCATCCCTTATTTCAGGTAGCACTGTTCTAACAGATTCGGCAATACCTCGGCCAAAATCACATACGGAAATGAAAACCTTGTTAATACTCCTGTCATACTCAACCATAGAAAAGGCTATTCCATCGCATATAGAATGGTCAATGACATTGTAATAAGCCTCAGTCAAACTGCCTTCGAGCGGAGTTAGGTCCTTGGCTTGAAACTTGGTGGTCCGAAAATATTCGCTTACTCGTTTAGCGTGCATTTCCATCCCATCGGGATCAATCTTCCATAAGTTCAGAATGTCATCGTTGCCAGGTTTTACATAACTCTCGTGTAAATTCCAGTATCTTGATATTTTGAGCTCATTTTCAAGGTAATCTTTGATTTCTTTGCTCGTCTCCATTTGAACCAGGCATCTTTTTCGAGCGCAAGATTCAATCAGACAGGCAAGAGACGTGATATGTTCAGGTCGTAATTTATCACGTGTTATATCATCGCTGATATTAACTACCAAGCGGTTAACGCCGTTTTGTTCGATCATATCTCTTCCGTCGCAAATTCCGCTAAGCCAACTAAGCCTATCGGACGATGACAGTATTACTACCCTGATATTTGCAACTCCAAGCATATGCACATCCCCTTTTCCAAACAAAGATAGCCTTTAGAAAATCATTTTCCAAACAATGGTTTTGCGAATCTTTCTCATTAACGGCAATTCCAGTATTTCAAAGAACCTGTTTGGACCCCGGGCGCGGATTCGGACCGCCTTTGTTGCAACAACATTTCATCGTGTCTTTGGTGTCGGCTACGTATTCCTGCCGTCCCGTGACGGCGTTCTCCCGGGGCTTTTCGCGGCTCACGCCGCTACGGCAGTCCAGTGCCCTTGTAGGTGTCATCCTCCTCCCCGAAGATGTCCTTCAGCACCACCCAGCCTATCAGCCCGGCCACGGCGAGGACAGCGCCCTCTATGATGTAGTGCGCAATCATAGCACAAAGCCTCTGTCAAGTATCCTTCCCAATTCCTTCTGGAACTCGTCCCAGTCCCACTTATCGTAGTCCCGCTCCGGGCGTCCGTCGCCGCCGAGCCGCCACACCCCCGCAGCGCACTCCCAAGCCTCCACACACTGCTTCAGCCTGTCGGTGATGAACTCCATCGCCAGCGGACGGATGTCCTCGCCCCGCACCGCCATCAGGTACAGCCGCGGAGTGTCCACTCCGCTGTCAAGATAGTGCCTCGACATAAGGTCCGCGAACCTATCCACGTTGACCTCGTACATCTCGAATCTCTTCATAACCTATCGCTTTTCACACGTGTTCACATAGCTTTATCTGAACATCCAGACATCCGGGTTCTCCGCCGTACTGAACAGCCACGCCATCGCATCCTTGTAAGCCTTGCGGCGGCTGACAACCTCCGGAGCCAGACCCCGCACCCGCCCATCGTGTATGAAACCATCAGCGTCGGCACGTGCCACCACGCCAGTTCCGCCTTGCCAGCCACGGCCTGCGCCACGTTCACCGCCAGGGCCGCCGCCACGAACACCGTGAACACCCTCCAGATGCCCACCGTTGTTCTCTCCATTCTCTCTTCCACACTCATAACTCATTTGTTTAGTGAATATTTTATTGTTATATTAGCCATTTATTGTACTTGCATTTGTATTAGTAAATGTATTTGTGCCTGTGTTAGCAATGCAGGGATAAGATAATTATCTTGTTATTCAAGATAAAAATCGCGAAATGATGACAGAAAAAGAAAAAATTAAGCAATATCTTAAATATAAGGGTATTAGCAAAAATAGTTTTTATCAGAAAACAGGCCTGTCGATGGGATTTCTCGATAGTGGCAAGAGTTTAGGCGTTGATAAGCTCAAGACAATTATCGATAACTATCCAGACATTTCACTCGACTGGCTGGTTTTCGACAAAGAGGATGTTGTAGCAAACAACACTGTATCTAATGGGTCAGGTGTCGTTCTGAATGGGCAAAATAATGGCCAAATCGACAACCGCCAGTACTATTCCGACAGCCCGGACGTTCTCCGGGCGCAGATAGACCTCCTCGACGAGCGCATAAAGGAGAAGGACGCACAGATAAAGGAGAAGGACGCACAGATAAACCGTCTCCTCTCCATCATCGAGAAGAGATAGAGAGAGGGCCGCGCCTCCCAGCGCAGCCCTCCCAATAATGAATAAAACAGATGCAACCCGGAAAACCGGTTTACAAAGTTAACGAAATGAGTAAAGAAAATTATCAAACGAAGAAAGCTCCTAC
The DNA here is from genome assembly GCA_963604245.1 of Eggerthellaceae bacterium. Classification (GTDB taxonomy): domain Bacteria; phylum Bacteroidota; class Bacteroidia; order Bacteroidales; family UBA932; genus Cryptobacteroides. The sequence continues at coordinate 3,681 of CAVCPY010000147.1, read as the reverse complement.
AGGTTCACCACCGCCGCCTCCAAGCGGTGATAAGCAGATCCACGTCATCAGGCCAGCATCGCCGCCACCGCCAGAGAAAAAAGGATAATGCAAGCGAAAGCAGCCGCCCAAAGACTGATCTGGACGCCACTCCGGTAACACTTCCTTATCCGCAGGGCAATCCGGAGGTTTCTGTTGGCGCAATCCTGCAAGCGGATCAGTTCCTGGTACTTCTTACATACTATCCAGTCCTTGTCTTTGTAATTGTCAAGCCAATCGACCGTCTCTTTGGTAAGGAAATCTGCAGGGGCGAATCCAGGGCCGTATGATGTCACATTATACATTGATCCCTTCCAGAAGCAGAAGATGACCACTGAGACGAACACGATGCCATAGCAGGTGAACGCCAATGAAAGCGTCGAATGTGAAGGCGCGGCCACGAGTCCGGCAAGGATGCAGATCAGGGAGATGTCAGCGGCGACATACCAACCAAGGAATGTCTGTACGATCCCCATTGTATTGCTGATCGTCTTTGTGCTGAACTCAAGCTTCTTTTTCCCCGCCACGTAAGCGAGGTCGATGATTTCCGGAGTCAGCCTTTCCATCGGGATGCCGAACGTCTTCTCCTCGAAGACCTCGTCCGTTGTCTTTTGCTTGCGTTTAAACATCTCCTTTTTGTTTTCCGCAAACATAACGAAATTCCGGAGATATTGAAAGATTGGTAAAACGATAAGCGCAAGAGCGGGAGCGCGGCTGAAGCCGCCTAAAATTTTCTTAAAATTTCCGCAATTGTTTGTTTATTAAAATTTTATAGTGCCTTGACCCGGGACAAAAACGGGACAAAATATGAAGATTTTTGCAAAAATTTTAGAATTTTAATATTGATAATCAATTAATTACATGGGAAGAAATAGAGGCTCGCAACCTGATATCTCAACGAAGGAAGGAGAAACGGCACGTTCCTCCTTTTTCTTTCCAAATCATATCTTATGAAAGGGATTCACATATTCTTGGCCGATGGTTTCGAGGAGATCGAGGCTCTGGCCACACTGGACGTTCTGCGCAGAGGGCAAATCAAAGTAAGTACAGTATCCGTCACCGAGGCCGGGGTTATTACCGGAGCGCACGGGGTTCAGGTCGCGGCAGACAAGACTTGGAGCGGATTTCAAGCATCTGTTCCGATGGAAGAAGCAACCCGGAATGATGTTATGATCTTCCCGGGGGGAATGCCAGGCACAAAGTTCCTTGCGGAAAAACAGGAATTGATGACAATGATGAAGCGGCACTATGCCGAGGGCGGTACTGTTGCGGCGATCTGCGCTGCTCCAGGCCTTGTTGTCTCACAGCTTCCGACTTTGGAAGGAAAGAAGTTCACCTGCTACGATGGCTTCGAGGCGGCTCTGACGGCAAAGGGCGGTGAATATGTCAGGGCTCCTTTTGTGGTTGACAACAATCTGATCACCGGCCGCGGGCCTGGCTGCGCCGTGGATTTCGCACTAGCCATTCTATCGCACCTCAAAGGTCAGGCAATTGCTTCAGAGACCCGGGCGGCAATGATGATATGACCGCTGTAAGTTATTGATTTCTGATCCGGAACAGCTTATGGAACGGATCTACCAACGTACAATGACACGCTCTATCCTGCGGGGAACCGATGTCACGATCTCATAAGGAATCGTGTCAAGAATCTCCGCCAGTTCGGTTACGGTAGGATCCTCCCCGAAGATTGTCACGGTGTCTCCAACCTCGGCCGGCACTCCAGTCACGTCAACCATACACATATCCATACAGATGTTGCCTATTGTCGGCACCCTGTGGCCATTCAGCGAAAAACTTGCCCGGCCGCAGCCTAGACGCCTGTCCACCCCGTCAGCATAACCAACAGGGATGGTGGCTATACGTGTCCCCTCCGGAGCGATAGTTCCAAGCTGACCATAGCCGACCGCTCCATCACCGGGCTTAAGCTCTTTTATCTGCAGGATTTTCACCTTGAGCGACGCAACTGGATTCAAGCAGCTCCCCGGCAAGGAACTGACCCCATATATTCCTATTCCAAGACGTACCATATCATACTGATACCTGGTAAATCTTTCTATTCCGGCCGAATTCAGGATATGCCACATCGGATGGTAGCCTATCGCCTCATCAATTCTGGCGGCATTGTTACCGAACATCGAAATCTGTCCTAAAGTAAAGTGATCCATAGTGGGATCCTCAGCGGCGGCAAGGTGTGAATATACCGACCTCACTTTCACTTCGTTATGGGTTTTCAGATATTCAATCAAACCATCCAGCTCACTGGTCATATACCCGAGTCGGTGCATTCCGGTGTCAAGTTTGATGTGAATAGGAAAGTTCTCTATGCCACGGCTTTGCAAGGCGGCGACAAGGGATTTCAAGGTGGACAGGTTCGGGATTCCGGGTTCAAGGTGATTATCAATGATCTCATCGAAATAATCAGTGCCGGTCGTTAGGACAAGAATCGGCAGACTGATTCCTGACTGCCGCAGCTCCATACCCTCGACGGGCAGGGCGACTGCCAGATAGTCAGCCCCCGCATTCTGCATCATCAGGGCAAACTCCACAGCACCGTGACCGTAAGCATTGGCCTTCACAAGCACCAGCAGTTTGGTCGAGCGATTCAGTTTTGAACGAAAATACCGGTAATTGCCAAGACAATTCCGGAGATTTAGCTCCAACCTTGAGAAATCTGTTACGCCGTTTGACATATTAAGTATCGATATTCTGACAAAATTACTGTTTTTTCGCCAAAGTCTCCGCCAAAATATCTATATTTAGAATCTGGCCTGCTACTTGATGAAGGTCATCCCGGTGGGCAGTCACCGGACAATCATATTATTTACCGCAAGTAATTGCCTGCTTGCGAAAGTTGATTTTTATCAAGAGATTATTATGAGTACAGGTTTGATCTGGATAATAATGATTGCCGTGATGATCCTTAGCCAGATCGTCCAGAGCATGCTTCAGAGCAGATTCGAGAAGTATTCACGTGTCCCTACCAACGGTGGGATGACCGGAGCGGATGTCGCCAGGAAAATGCTGTCGGACAACGGCATTTCTGATGTCAAGGTCACTTGCATACCAGGCCGTTTGACTGACCACTACAATCCGCAGACAAAAACAGTAAACCTCAGCGAGGCGGTTTACAACTCCAACAGTGTCGCTGCGGCGGCGGTGGCGGCACACGAGTGCGGACACGTCCTCCAGCACGCCAAGGGTTATCTGCCGCTGCGGCTCCGCACAGCTCTCGTACCGGTCGTCAGTTTCTCCAGCAGAATTGTGCAGTGGGTTCTTCTGGCAGGTGTGATACTGGTCTCGATGTTTCACAGTTATCCTGTTCTGATTGCCGGAGTGATTCTTTTCGCATTGACCACACTTTTCAGTTTCGTGACCCTCCCTGTCGAGGTTAATGCCAGCCACAGAGCCGTCAACTGGCTTGAGAACACCGGCATCACCAATTACGAGACCCGCCCGATGGCCATAGATGCCTTGAAATGGGCAGCCTACACCTACGTCATCGCCGCCGTCGGCTCCCTCGCCACCCTCCTCTACTACCTCTCCTTCCTCAACGACCGGAGGTAAATGAATATGTTCCCTCACATCCAAGAGTTGTCTTGACTTGACAGTAAGAAGCTGTTTAAAAATGGTTCCCGCATTTTATTATGCGGAATTTTCGAGACA
>CAVCPY010000146.1:0-9053 GCA_963604245.1 Eggerthellaceae bacterium | reverse complement strand
ACTGTCTCGAAAATCCCACATAATAAAATGCGGAAACCATTTTTAAACAGTTTCTTACCAATTCTTTTCTTTCTGACGGGATTTCAGCAGAGCCGCCTTCTCCTTGTTGACCTTATCTTGGGTTTCCTTCTCGCGGGCCTGAACCGCCTTCAGCATCTGCTGAGCCTGCTGAGGGGAAATCTTCGCATCACCCTGCCCCTCTCCTTGCTGTGGTTTTGGCTGGTCGCCTTGATTCTGTTCCTTGTTCCGATCATCATTCCGGTTCTGATCCTGATTCTGATCTTTATTCTTGTCCTGGTCGTTATTATTCTGGTTATCCTGATTCTGCTGCTGATCCTGATTACTCTGCTGCCGGTCGTTGCCTCCGCCTCCTCCCTGCTGTTCCTCATTCTCCAGCATCTGCTTTGCGTAGGCGTAGTTCTCCTTGGCGTCCAGGTCGCCAGGATTGCGGAGCAAAGACTGCTTGTAAGCGTCCACAGCGGCCTTCCAATCCTTTTTCTGCACGGCGATGTTGCCCAGATTGTAATAATAGTCAGCGGAACTTGCCGACATCGGTGCGACATCCTTCAATCTCTCCATAGACTTTCCGGCCTCATCGAAGTTGCCCTCACGATAGAGCGCTCCGGCAAGATTGTAGCTGGCCGCGAACGACGAGGAGTCCTTAACCAACGCCTTGCGGTACTCGATCCCGGCGTTCTGCCAATTGCCCTTCCTGAACTGGCGGTTGCCGGCTCGGACCTCCTTACGGTCAGTCTGCGCCAATGCCGCAGCACAGGAAAGCATCAGCAGAACTGCCGTCAATGAATATTTCAATATAGTCCTCATCTTTTTCCCTCAAACAAATGTCTGCGCGAACGCCTTTCACCGACGAGCATCTCAAGAGTGAATAACGCCAACGCTATTCCAAGGAAGTACATAAACTGTTCGTCATATTCCTCAAAGACCACGGAGTTATATTCCTCGTCCTCCATCCTGCGGATGTCGCTTACGATAGGCGTCAGGCCGAACTCATCGTTGCCGGCGTGGACGTAGGCTCCGCCTCCCGCCGCGGCAATCTCCTTCAACGTCTCCTCGTCCAGACGGGTCACGACAATTTTGCCGTCCTTGTCCTTCAGAAGGCCCCCGTCCATCGGAATCGGCTGACCGTCAGCGGACCCCACACCGATCGTGTAAACCTTGACCCCGGCCTCGGCAGCCTGTTTCGCGGCGGCTACAGCATCGTCCTCGTGGTTCTCGCCGTCTGTGATCACTATGATGGCACGGCTATGCTCGCTCTGGGCGCTGAAGCCTCGGACCGCGGTGTTGATCGCATCACCGATAGCCGTTCCCTGAATCGGAACCGACTCGGTTGAAATGGAATTCAGGAACATCTTGGCGCTGACATAGTCGGATGTGATCGGAAGCTGGACGAACGAGGTGCCGGCAAAGACAATCAAGCCTATCCGGTCATCCTGAAGTTTGTCGGTGATTCTGGAAATGGCCAGTTTAGCCCTCTCCAGCCTGTTGGGAGAATAATCCTTGGCAAGCATCGAGTTGGACACATCCAAGGCTATCATAATCTCGGCTCCTCTGGTCTTGTGTTCCTTCAGTTTCGCCCCGATCTGAGGTCTTGACAAACCGACGGCGAAGAAGAGAAACGCCAACGAGAACAAAACAGTCCTTACCCACAATTTGTTACGGGACCAAGAAGGCATAAGTTCGTTCACAAGGGTCTCGTCCCCGAACCTGCGCAGACGGCGGCGCCTGTTCCACAGCCAAAGCCCCATTCCGAGAAAAAAGAACGGAATCAGGAACAGCAGCAAAAGATAATGCGGAGCGGCGAAAATTATCATGGCAACCTCCTTATCAACAGTTTAACAAGAGCCTCAAGCAGCAGACAGACAAGAGCGGCGAGGGCGTATGAGCCGAACAGTTCCTTATAGACAGGGAAACTGTCGATGGTCGTGCGCGCCTTCTCCATCTTGTTGATGTCTGAATATATCTCCGCAAGTTTCGTGTTGTCTGTGGCCCTGAAATACTTCCCTCCCGTCATCGAAGCGATGCCGGAGAGCAGTTTCTCGTCGAGTTCCACCTTCACATTCTGCATCTGCACTCCCCACGGGGTCATCACCGGATACGGAGCCTCTCCATTGGCGCCGACACCGATTGTGTAAACCCTTATCCCGTAGGTCTTGGCAATCTCGGCGGCGGTCTCGGGAGAGATCTCGCCGCAGTTGTTCACACCGTCGGTAAGCAGGATCACGACCCGGCTCTTGGCGTCGGAATCCTTGATCCTGGCCACGGCGGTCGCAAGGCCGTTGCCGATGGCCGTCCCGTCCTCAATGAGGTCAGTGGAAATCTCCTTCATCAGGTTGATCAAGGTGGCCCTGTCTGTCGTCAACGGACACTGCGTGTAGCTCTCGCCGGCGAACACCACGATTCCCATCCTGTCGGAAGGTCTCTGGGCGATGAACTCGATGGCGATGTCCTTGGCGGCGCTGATGCGGTCAGGGGTGAAGTCCCTGGCCAGCATACTTGTCGAGACATCCATCGCAAGCACGATGTCAATCCCTTCAGTGTCAACCCTCTCGACCTTCGTGGAAGATCGCGGTCGGGCGACTGCCACAACAATCAGTGAAAGCGCGGCTACCCTCAAGACAAAAGGAATATGCCGGATCACCCCGAGGACAGTCCTTCCGCCTTTCTTCCAAGGCGTGAGGCTGGACACTCTCATATGCGGCCTCCGATCCTTGAGTTCCACATAAAGATAACGCAGGACCAGAAGAGCCGGAATCACCAGCAGCCAAAGCAGTTTGGGATATTCAAAGAACATTACGCCTCACCTCCTTCCTTTTTGGCCGGGGATTTCGCCTCGGCGGTCTTCCGCGCTGCTTCCTCCTCGGCAAGTTGAGACTGATAAGTGACTGTGACAAAGCGCACCGCGGCAGGAAGCGCGGCGGCGTTCTCCTCATCCGAGGCCGAAGCTTTGGCGAACTTCACGAAATCAGCAGTCTCAAAAAGCGTCTTCATCTCCTCATAAAGGTCAGCCGGAACCCCTGAAGATTTCAAATCTCTGAATATCTCCGCCGTCGTCATCTCCATCGCGTCGATGCCGTAGCGCGCGTCGATATATTCCCTCAACGTGTCCGTGATTCCGGAATAATAGGCCTTCTGCTTCTCCGGTGCCCAATATTTGTTGCCGCGGTAATGCTCCAGCTTCCGCAAAGCCACCAGATAAGGAGGATCCTTATGAGCCTGCCCGTCGCTTTTCCTACGCTTTGAAAGCACAAACTTACAGATGAGGAATATGATGACCGCAAGCAATATGACCCCGCCGACGTAAGGCAGAATCTCCGATGCCTTCAGCGGATAGCGGATCTGTCCTTTGATGTCGTGAATCTGATACGTGGCCGTGTCAACAGGCATCGTGCGGATGTCAAGGGTCTTCGGCTCGAAGAGCAAAGTGTCCACCCTGTCAATTCCGGCAACTCTTGTCATCGAAAGAGGCAGGAGGCTGTACGTTCCTTCGTCAAAGGATGTTATGACCATAGAGACATCTATGTCATAGGATTTAGGCTCGTTCTTCTTGCCGTGGACAGCGACCGTGTCAGCCTTGAAAGGACTAACTATCTCAACGCTGTCCATAAAGCCATTGGAAAAGTCAGGCAGCGCGAGACGGGTCCCTTCCGCCACGCCCCTGAGGTGGAATCCGTAGCGGAACTGGTCGCCGATCAGCGCCGAATCACGCTTCTGGAGAGGCTCCAGAAAGGAGTCTTCCGACCTTATCAGCATTCCTTTATTCTGCGGAGCCGACTGTCCTGAAGCCGCGATGGCGATGACCGCCGCGGCGCAGAAAAACGACAAACCGTAAATCAATCTCTTCATCTGCCTATCTCCTCCCGAAAAATGTCATCAAGCCCTTGACATAATCCTGATTCGTAGCTATGTCCACAGAATCAATCTTATAGCGGTTGAACAGCTTTCTCTCTCCATCCTCGACGGAGGCGAACCATTTTGAATATTCAGACCTCGTCTTCCTGCTGGAGGTGTTGATCCAGGCCGACTCACCCGTCTCGGAATCCTTCACGTGCACCAGACCGACATCCGGAATCGTCCTCTCACGTGGGTCGTGAACCTTGATGACAGAGATGTTGTGACGGTTGCGGGCCACTTTCAGGGCATCCTCGTAACGTGGCGAACCGTCCGGATTGGCGTCCAGCATGTCGGAAAGCACGAAAGCCGTGCATTTCTTCTTCATCGCGTTCGTCAGATACCGCAGAGCCTGCCCGACATCAGTTCCGTTGGACTTAGGCTTGAGTTCGATGATTTCCCGGATGATGTGCAGAAGATGACTTCGGCCTTTCTTCGGCGGAATGAACTCCTCCACCCGGTCGCTGAAGAATAGGGCGCCGACCTTGTCGTTGTTGATCGTGGCCGAGAAACTCAACACCGCCGCGATCTGAGCGATCAAGTCCCTCTTCGTTCTTTCGCTCGTCCCGAAAAGTCCGGAACGGCTGATGTCAATCAGAAGCACGACCGTCATCTCCCTCTCTTCCTCGAAAACCTTCACGTAAGGAGAGCGCAGACGAGCGGTCACATTCCAGTCCATTGAACGCACATCGTCCCCGTACTGGTACTCACGCACCTCGCTGAAGGCCATTCCACGGCCTTTGAAGGCGCTGTGATACTCGCCTGCGAAGATCTGGTGGGACAGAGCCCTTGTGCGGATCTCTATCTTGCGGACCTTGCGCAGGAGTTCATTGGCTGAGGAATTAGCTGCCATAATTCAAATGTCTGATTAAAACCCAACCACATATAGTCCGTTACGGAACCTGTACGGCGTTGAGGACTTCGGCGATGATCTGCTCGGTCGTGACATTCTCCGCCTCGGCCTCGTAGGTCAGTCCGATCCTGTGGCGCAGGACCTCGTTGCAGACAGCCCTGACGTCCTCCGGAATCACATAGCCCCTTCTCTTGATGAAAGCGAAAGCTTTGGAAGCCATTGACAGAGAGATGCTGGCACGAGGCGAAGCTCCGAACGAAATCAGATCCTTGATCTTTCCCAGACCATAGTCTTCCGGTGTACGTGTCGCATAGACAATGTCCACGATGTACCTCTCGATCTTCTCGTCCATATAGACATCCCTGACAACGCTTCTGGCGCGCACGATGTCCTCAGGTTTGATCACCGGATTGACCGTCGGGAACTCGCCCGAATTGTTCATCCTGATGATCTGCCTTTCCTCCTCTTTCTTAGGATATTTCACGATGACCTTCAGCATGAAACGATCCACCTGGGCCTCAGGAAGCGGATAGGTTCCCTCCTGCTCGATAGGGTTCTGAGTAGCCATAACAAGGAACGGCTCCGGAAGCTTGAAAGTCTGGTCTCCGATCGTCACCTGACGCTCCTGCATAGCCTCCAGAAGGGCGGACTGCACCTTGGCCGGGCTACGGTTGATTTCATCCGCAAGCACGAAGTTCGCGAAGACCGGACCCTTGTGCACCTCGAACGACTCGTCTTTCTGGGAATATATCATCGTACCGATGAGATCCGCTGGAAGAAGGTCAGGGGTGAACTGGATTCTGCTGAACTTTGCGTCTATCGCCTTTGACAATGTACTGATGGCCAAGGTTTTCGCCAATCCCGGGACACCTTCCAGAAGAATGTGTCCGTTGGCTAGAAGTCCGATCAGAAGGTTCTCCACCAGCTGTTTCTGTCCGATGATGACCTTGCCCATCTCAAGGGACAGCATATCCACGAAGGCGCTCTCCTTCTGGATTCTGTCATTGAGTTCCTTGATGTTTACACTTTCCATTATATACTGTTTTTTTACTATTTTTGCAGCCAAACTATCTTACAAAATGCGCTACCGGATCACCCTTTCCTACGACGGCTCGTCTTTCTGCGGTTGGCAGATTCAAAACCAAGCGGAAACCGTTCAGGAGTGTCTTCAGAATGCTCTTTCGACTCTCTTGAAGGAAGACATTGCCGTCACGGGAGCGGGAAGGACGGACTCAAAGGTGAATGCGGTCAATTACGTCGCCCACTTAGAGGCCTCCCGTCCGGACATTGACGCAAGCGCGGTTGGCTACAAAATAAATGCCATTTTACCTGCCGGAATCAAGGTGCATTCAATCGCTCCGTGCGGTCCGGAATTCCACGCCAGGTTCGACGCAACGCAGCGTGAGTACAAGTATTTCATCCACCGCCGCCGGGATCCCTTTATGCGGGAATATTCCTATCTCTACACCTTCCCGCTCGATGTTGAGAAGATGAACCGCGCCGCCCGGGCGCTTCTCGGCAAACACGACTTCAGCTGCTTCGAGAAAGTCGGCAGCGACAATAAGACCTCCGTATGCACCGTCACACAGGCCCGTTGGGAGACATATTCCCCCGACCACGTGCGGATCTTGGGCTACCCCGCCGAGGAAGGCGACTACCTCGTCTTCACCATCCGCGCCGACCGCTTTTTAAGGAATATGGTCCGTGCCGTGGTCGGTTCCCTCCTTGAGGTAGGCCGCGGCAAGCGCGACGAGACCTGGATCGCCACCCTCACCCAAGGCGGCACCCGCTCCAGTGCCGGCGAATCCGTCCCCGGCCACGCCCTCTTCCTCACCAAGGTGGAATATTGACGTCCTACCGGAGTTCCTTGAATTCCATAATATCAAGCATCGAGAACAGGATTCCATTTATCGAGGAATTCCAGCTTTGGTGGAAGTGCCCATAATACCAGCGGTTTACCGGCTGATGATTCGCGGTCAGGAAATCATAGATCTGATCCATCACTTTCCTCTCTTTTGAGCAATCTTCCAGCAAGGAGGGATCAACCCGTATCCAGCCAGACAACCCAGCCTTGTCGATGAGTTCACAAAACGAAGGCGCGGTATGAGTCACAACGGTGTCAATCAAGATGTTCTGAGTGATGACAGACATACGTTCCTGATCAAAATACGGCATCTCATTCATCCAATATGTCGCAGTCAGAGCGGAACGGAAACGAGAAAACTCCGTAATCCTTATTGAGCGATCCACGCTGACAGCACCTCCGACGCACAGTATGTTATGGCCACAAGCCTTTATCACAACATAATCCGGGATAGTCCTAAATCTTTTATGACAAACCCTCTGTTCGTTGAAATACGACGGATCATCGTGGTTCCCACGCACCATCGCGATGTAATTGTTCGACTTTGACAACTTGGATGAAATCCGGCTGAAAACCTGTTCATAATAAGCAGGTCTCTCAAAACCGAAACCACAATCTCCAGCCACAATCAAAAGCGTGTCGCTCATCCCGTAACGCACACACAACCGGAACACCAATTCTCTGAATTCCCCGTGAATATCCCCACATATCACAACGGATTTCACATCCGGATAGTCAAACACATTATCCATCATTGCCTTAATATTTGAGACATCCGCGTCAATGCCCGACGGATTGAATCGTATGTACCTATAGCCGCATTGTCCAGAAGATCATTCACCAATGGACTATTCTCTTGCTGTGCAACCTCATTGTCTAACATATCCGCATAATACACCTTGTGATCTTCCGAGAGCATATTCAATAAATCAGAGGCGATCCATTCCGCACCGGCTACGGTCTGATCGAAGGTTGAAGCATCCAGACTTATTGTCTCGGGAATGGAATCGCTGGACAACGCCAAGGCAATGTATGCGTTTTCAAGAATATACTGCATATCAGCTGCGTCCTTACGTGTCACCAGATGACGGTCACACCAAGCATCCAGTTTGATCAACCATTGCCCGCTAAGCGATGCCATTCTAAAGGCAAACCGCCCTTCAACAACAACATTGTCAGCATTCTTCATCACATCTGCAAAACAACGTACTGACATAACCGGGGTACCTTCCGGAGGCCAAGCGACCATTTCTTTACGCGCGATGTCACCGAATGGAACTATGTCCACCTCATAGCGGCCAGCCTCAACTCCACAGTAGTAAAATCCCTGTTTTTCAGGAGCTTTGACAAAACCGTCTTTTATAAGAATATCAGTCAGCCCCTCATATTCTTCCCATCTGTCCAAAAGCACAGCCACATCCAAGTCCATTGTACGCCTTGGAGCGTTTCCTGTCTTTAATAGTTTAAGGCTTAGGTCACGCGCCACCGCTCCGACAACATAAGCCTCGGCTCCAATTTCTTTGTAAGCCTTCGCCAACGCTTCCAGAACAACAAGCAGGAGGTCATTGCCAAGTTCTTCTTTCTTTAATGTATAGGTCATATTCAAATCAAAGTTTTAATTCTGCCCGCAGCCTCAACACACCTATCATCACCGGTTGACAGAAGATCCGCATAAACAACCAGTTTAGGAATATCCTCCCCCGTCCAGAATTTACGGTAAACATAGATTTCGCCTTCCGGATCCGGGATCATTCTCCCTGTAGCTATAAGACAGTCAGCGGATTCTTCGACATATACATCCCATCTTTGAGGGCAAAGATACCCATCAATCAAGAATGCTGCCGGCTCTCCACCCCACCGAGCCTGAGGAGGCATCCGGATATCCGTCCAATGTTCCCTGATTGACTCGGCCAGGAATCGGAACCTGCATATCAACTGCTTCTTTTTCCTGTCTTCGGAATATTCTCTCGCCCACCGGTCAATCAGGCTGGAACGTTTCCGTAAGAGACGTCCTTTGGATGTGTCAACCACCAGTCCTTGCTCCGTCAACCCCGACATCACGCCTTGCACGGATCCGAGTGACAATCCCGCCTCTTTCGCCATCTGCCTGTATGTCTTGCCGATGTTTGCCCTGTCCTGTAACAGGAACAACACCAATCTCATTTCTGCCTTTTGCATAGTTGTTATATTATTTTACCGTGTTCAAAAATTTTGAACACTATAATATTTTTGAACATAACTATGCAAAAATATAACATTATCAATACATTTACAAATATTTTAGTTTTCCAAACCGATAGTGCCGCCTATGCATCCGGCCCCGTCCCCGGCCACGCCCTCCTCCTCACCAAGGTGGAATATTAGTGATGATGAAAAAATAAGTTGGTAAGTTTTTGTGAAGGATTTTTGCGGAGCAATTTGTTTGTG
>CAVCPY010000145.1:0-19918 GCA_963604245.1 Eggerthellaceae bacterium | reverse complement strand
CGCTCCCTCTTCCAAAGCCGAAACTGTCTCGAAAATTCCGCATAATAAAATGCGCGAACCATTTTTAAACAGCTTCTAAGGTGCGCCCTCGGAGCGAGGCGACGCAAGGGGTTTGGGGGAGAATGCTCCCCAATGCCCAACTGGGGCTGCCACGAAGTTACCGGGGGTGGAAAGTCCCGGTAAGGCGAAAAAATGATAATTATTTCGCCTTACCCTGCTTTGCGACCGCCTCCTGTTTGCGCCTGAGCTCCTCGGGATCAGCGAGATAGTAGTCCTTTACGAGGTTGAGATTGTCGTCGAACTCGAACACGTAAGGGGTCGCCGTAGGGATGTTCAGGCCGACGATGTCTGCGTCAGAGATTCCCTTAAGGTGCTTCACGACACCGCGGAGACTGTTGCCGTGAGCCACGACCACGATGTTGTCGTGCTGCTTCAGTGCAGGGAAAATCTCGCACTCCCAGTAAGGCATCACGCGCTCGATGCAGTTCTTGAGAGCTTCTGTGCGAGGAATGTACTGATCCGGAACGAGGGCGTAGCGTGGATCCTGTGTGGCGCTGTTAGGATCATCTTCAGGAAGGTTGTGCGGAGCCACATCGAAGCTGCGCCTCCAGATGAGCACCTGCTCGTCGCCGTACTTCTGGGCGGTCTCGGTCTTGTTCAGACCCTGAAGCATTCCGTAATGCTTCTCGTTGAGTCTCCAGGTCTTCTTCACCGGAATCCAGTCGAGGTCCATTGCGTCGAGGACGTTGTTCAGTGTCTTGATGGCTCTCTTAAGATAAGAGGTATAGGCCACCTCGAAGGTGATGCCGGCCTCCTTCAGAGCCTTCCCGGCCTCGAAGGCTTCCTGAATGCCTTTCTCGCTCAGGTCAACGTTGGTCCACCCTGTGAACCTGTTCTCCTTGTTCCACTGGCTTTCGCCGTGACGGATAAGTACTATTCTTTTCATATTCCTAAAAATTTTGGTTTTTTTTCTTTTGCTCAAGTCGCGCCGGCGCTTCGGACGGCTCAATGACCTGACGGCTCGGCGACCGCTTGTCCCCGGTCACCGAACCTGTCGATGTGACCGATACCGGGCTGCAAAAATACATCATTATTACGATTCGTCAAACTGATTGCCCATAATCATTAGCAGCTTGTCACCGACCTTGAGCTTCACCGAACCGTCCGGCACGATCAGCTCGCCGTCCCTCTTGATCATCACGACGCGAGTGCCGTCAGGGAGGGAGACCTCTTTCAGCGTGTCGCCCGCCGCAAGGTCTGTTTCAGTGATCTTGTGGTCCATAAGCTTTCCGGCCTCCTCCGGAATCTCGATTCCGAATGTTTCAGGAGCCTTCTCCTGAGGCAGAGCAAGGTTCAGTCTGCGCGCCACGGCCGGGATGCTCATACCCTGTACGAGCATAGAAAGCATCGTGATGAAGAACACGATGTTGAATATCTGGTCCGATCCGGGAATGCCGGCCACCACCGTGAATATCGCGAAGATGATCGGGGTGGCTCCCTTAAGGCCTACCCACGAGATGAACACCCTTGCCTTGAACGAGAGCTTCCTGAAAGGCAGGAGAGAAAGGAACACGGCCAGCGGACGTCCGATGAAAGTCATAAACACGGCTATCAGCAAGGCCACTGGAGCGACGTGAAGCATCTCCTTCGGGTTGACGAGCAGACCAAGGGTGAGGAACATTCCCATCTGCATCAGCCAGATGAACGTGTCGTTGAACCGGAACACCTCTTTCTTGTGGGCAATGGGCTGGTTGCCGATGATCACGCCGGCCAGGTAGATGGCAAGGAATCCGTTGCCTTTCACAAGTCCCGTGATTGAATAGATGAAGAATCCGATGCTCAGGACAAGGATGGCATAGAGCGACGCTCCGTTCAGTTTCAGCTTCCCGAGCGCCCAGGAGAACGCGCGCCCGAGGCCTATGCCCATTATCGCTCCGATGCCGAGCTGCATCGAGAAGGTCAGCAAGGCGTTCCCGATCATCCTCGGGTAGTCGATGTCAATCCCTGAGGCCGGCTCGAAAAGCTGTTGGGCGCACTGGATGAGCACGACAGTGATGACGTAGGCCATCGGGTCATTGGAGCCGGACTCCAGCTCGAGGACGGGCTGGAGGTTCTCCTTCAGCTTCATCTTGGCGTTTCTCAGGATGTTGAACACCGATGCCGAATCGGTGGAGGACATCACTGCGGCGAGCAGGAAGCACATCACGATCGACATTCCCTCGGACAAGTGGCCGACCCTAGTGAGAAGATAGATGAAGCCTCCCGTGAACAGGGCGGTAAGGAAGACTCCGACGGTGGACAGCACGACTCCTTCTTTCATCACAGGCTTTATCGTGTCGAACTTCGTGTCAAGACCTCCGCAGTACAGGATGACGCACAGGGCGATCGTGCCGATGAACTGGGCGATGTGGAAGTTGTCGAAGGCAAGCCCGAGTCCGTCCACTCCGAACGCCATTCCCACGACGATGAAAAGGAGCAGGACAGGAATTCCGAACCGGAATCCGGCGCGGCTTATGAGGATTGCGGTGAAGATCAGCAAAGAGCCGATGAGGAGGATGTTCTCGGGAGAAAACTGTATCATAGCACTATTCTGTTTTGTCGTTCATAATCTCTGCACCAGTCCCGCAGCGGGCAGTCCGGACATTTCGGTTTCCTGGCCGTGCAGGTGTACCGCCCGTGCAGGATAAGCCAGTGGTGCGCCCTGGCTCTCAATTCTTCAGGGATGTGCCGTTCAAGCTCTTTCTCGACCGCTTCAACAGTCTTGCCGTCCGAAAGCCCCATCCTGTGGGAGACGCGGAAGACGTGTGTGTCCACAGCAATAACGGGCTTGTCGTAGATGACCGAGGCCAGCACGTTGGCCGTTTTCCGTCCAACTCCGGGAAGAGCCATCAGCAGGTCGATGTCCGAGGGGACTTCGCCGGCGTGTCCGTGCAACAATTTTTGAGCCATTCCGACCAGATGTACGGCCTTGCTGTTGGGGTAGGAGATGCTTTTTATCACTTCCAGCACCTCCTCCGGCGAGGCCGACGCGAGTTCCTTCGGCCCGGGAAATCTCCGGAACAGTTCCGGTGTGACCATATTCACCCTTTTGTCCGTGCATTGGGCGCTTAAAATCACCGCCACAAGCAGTTGGAAAGGGGAACCGTAAAGCAGCTCTGTCCGAACCTCAGGCTGGTTGGCCTGAAACCAGGAAAGAATATGGTAGTATCTGTCTTTTTTCAGCATTTCGCCTCAGATGGTCAGCGCCAGGTCGATGACCTCGTCGTCCGTGTTTTCCTTGCATCTTTCGTCCTTGCAGACGAAGACCCTGCCGTGATATTTCTCGAATATGCTCCTGTTGTGCGTCACCATCACGATGGCCGTGCCGTCCTCCCGGTTGATTCCGGTCAGCAGCCGCAGAATCCCGTCCGCCGTCTCGTTGTCCAGATTGCCGGTCGGCTCGTCGGCGATGATGAGCTTCGGCTTGTTCAACAGGGAACGTGCTATGGCGATGCGCTGCTGCTCGCCTCCGGAGAGCTGGTGAGGCATCTTGTGGGCCTTGTTCTCCATCCCGACAGCGGCCAGCACCTCGGAAATCCTTTTGTCGGTCTCGTTGCGGTCTTTCCAGCCGGTTGCTTTCAGAACGAACTCCAGGTTGCTCTCCACGGTTCTGTCCATCAGCAGCTGGAAATCCTGGAAGACAACCCCGATTCTGCGCCGGAGGTAAGGAATATCCTTGTCTTTCAAACCATTCAGTTTGAAGCCGCAGACCTCGCCGTACCCCTTCTCCAACGGGTTTTCGCCGATCATAGTGCGGATGATCGATGTCTTGCCGGTCCCGACCTTGCCGACGATGTAGATGAAGTCCTCCGGGAATATCTCCAAGTCAAGCCCGTAAATCACGGTGCTTTCCCCGTTCACGATGTCCGCGTCCCGGAATGAGACCAGCGGCTCGCTTTTTGATGCTGATAGCGCGTTCACTTCCATAGTAACGCAAATATACTTTATTTTTCAGGTATATTTAGGAAAAAATGTATGTTATTTTTCATTTTCCTTAAGTAAATTTGTAGATTATTATTCGCTGATGAAGATGATTGGAAACTATATGAAAAGCAAACTTGCCGCGGCTCTTCTGGCGGCGCTGTCACTTGGGACGTGGACGGCCGCGTCGGCTCAGGAAACCGTACCTGAGCGGTACCGTCTCGCTACCGAACTATATGCACACGGGATGTTCGAGAGGGCTGGGAGCATATTCGGAGAAATCTATGCCGGGACAGGTGATGTGACCGCCGGCGGCTACGAGGCGCTTTGCTCAGTGAGGTTGCAGGAGGTGGGGAACGAGACCTTGGCCGATGACTACATCGCCTCGCACCCGTATTCCATCCTCGTGCCTCAGATTCATTTTTACAAGGCTCTTAATCTGTTTGACAGACAGGATTATAAGGCGGCAGCCGCCGAGTTTGGCAAAATCCGTGAGAACAGCATCCCGTCCGCACTGGTGGCTGAATATGCCTTCAAACAGGCATATTCATACTTCGAGGAAGGCGATCTGGCCAAGGCCAAGTCTCTGTTCGAAAAGTCGGAGAAGAGGGTGCAGTCCGACTACACCGCTCCGTCGAGATATTCATTGGGCTACATCAATTATACCGAGAAGAACTTCGACGAGGCCTTCGACTGGTTCGAGAAGGCGGCGAGAGACCCGCGTTTCACCGAGATGTCCAACTCCTATATGGTCGAGTGCCGTTTTATGAGGAAGGACTATTCCTACGTTCTGAAGAACGGCGTCAAGGTTTATGACAATGCCCCGAAGGAGCGTCAGAGGCACTTGGCGAGAATCATCTCCGAGTCTTATCTGGCCAAAGGCGACACCGAAAAGGCCAAGGAATATTACGATGTCGCCCGGAGCGGGGACAACGACATGGACCGCAACGACTATTTCTATGCCGGTTCGCTTCTCTACGCCACGGAAGATTATAAAGGTGCGATTGAGAATTACTCGCTGATGAGGAACAGAACCGACTCGATCGGGCAGATAGCCAACTACAATCTGGCCTACAGCTACATCAAGACGGGCAACAAGGTCGCCGCTCTCGACGCTTTCAAGGATGCCTCCGTCCGCTCGTTCAACCCGGACATACAGGAGGATGCGCATTTCAACTACGCCAAACTGTCCTTTGACCTGAACCACAACCCGTCAGTCTTCAACGATTACCTCACAAAGTATTCTGACAAGAAGAAAGGGGAGAGGATTTACAGCTACATCGCGCTGGCCTCCCTCTACAGCCACGACTATGCCGGGGCGGTGGAGGCGTATTCCAACATAGACATTCTGGACAACGACCAGAAATCCAATTATATGAAGGCCAACTACCTGCGCGCCGAACAGCTTGTGGAGACGGGGGCTTGGAGGGACGCTGTCCCTTTCCTCAGGGCATCCTCGTTCTATTCGGACAAGCGTTCTCCGTTCAGTCAGCTTTCAAGGTACTGGCTTGGCGAGGCATATTACCGCAGCGACCAGTTCGACAAGGCTCTGGAGACATTCAAGGATCTGTACAACAACTCTGCGCTGGAGGGCAAGACGGAAGGTCGGCTGATTCCTTACGATCTGGCTTACTGCTACTTCCGTCTGGGCGACTACGCCTCCTCCGCCAAATGGTTCGATGAATATCTCCAAGGCCGCAATCTGTCCGAGGGTGAGGACGCCGCCGCACGGCGCGCCGACTGCGACTTCATCCGCAAGGACTACAAGACTGCCGTCACTGAATATGAGGACGCTCTGAAGCGTTTCCCGTTCAAGGACAATCTTTATCCGAACTACCGCGCCGGAATCGCCTACGGGCTTCTCGGGAATATGGACGCCAAGATAGCGACCCTTTCAAAGGCATTGAATGCCAGCCCGTCTGTGGAGTACTACTCCGACGCAATGTTCGAACTCGGAAGGGCCTACGTGGCCGCCGGCAGGAATGATGACGCTGTCGCCGCTTTCACGAAGCTCCGCTCATCCACGGGCGACAAGACCATCGTGGCCCGCTCGCTCATAGAGCTTGGAATGATTTCAAGGAATATGTCCGAGTACGACCGGTCACTTGGCTACTACAAGCAGGTGATCGCGGAGATGCCGGGCACCGAATATGCCAGAGACGCCCTTCTGGCCATCGAGTCAATCTACCAGTCGCAGGGACGAGCGGACGAGTACATCGATTTTGCGGACAAGGCCGGGGTGATCAGGGACAAGTCCGACAGCGAGAAAGAGACGATGTATTTCAATGCGGCCGAGCAGGTTTTCCTTACGGAGAATTACGCCAAGGCGCTGACTTCGCTCCAGACATATCTCGAACGTTATCCGTCAGGTCAGAAAGTTCCTCTGGCCGAG
This sequence comes from Eggerthellaceae bacterium, assembly GCA_963604245.1. Classification (GTDB taxonomy): domain Bacteria; phylum Bacteroidota; class Bacteroidia; order Bacteroidales; family UBA932; genus Cryptobacteroides. The sequence goes on along the minus strand of CAVCPY010000145.1, from coordinate 13,566 downwards.
TTCTACATCGCTGAATGTTACAGGAACACGGGGAAGAAGGAGCAGGCCTGCGACTGGTATAAGAAATCCATTGAGAAAAGCGAGGGTGCGGCGTTTGCCGAGACGGCTATGCTGAACTTCTCAAGGCTGTCCTATGAGCTGCAGCGCTACAAGGATGCTTTCGGGGGCTATTCGTCCCTGCTTGAGGACGCCAAGATCGAGAACAACAGGCATACTGCCCGGGTCGGTATGATGCGTTCCGCCTACAAGGCCGGGGACTGGGCTTCGGCAGAGTCCTGCGCCGGCAAGGTGAAGGCTGACGCAAAGAGCTCGGCTGCCGAAATCCGGGAGGCGGACTACCTCAAGGCCAAGTCGTTGCTTTCGATGAACGAGCGCGAGGCCGCATTTGAGATATTCACGGCTCTCAGCTCCGCCCCGTCCACCGCCGAAGGGGCGGAAGCGGCATATATGATCATCCAGGACGCCTGCGATCAGGGCAAGTACGACACGGTGGAGAAGAAGGTCTATGCTTTCGCCGAGAAGGCGGGGGATCAGAACTACTGGCTTGCCAAGGCGTTCATCACGCTTGGAGACTCGTTCGCCGAGCAAGATAATCTCGCTCAGGCCAAGGCCACGTTCGAGAGCATCCTGAACGGCTACAAGCCGGTCGAAGGCAAGTCTGACGATGTGCTCGACAATGTGCGGATGCGTCTGGAGAAACTTAAAACCATGATGTAGAGGAAATGAATACAATGAAAAGAATATGTCTGGTCTCGGCGGCATTGCTGTTTTCCGCCGCGGTCTCGTACGGACAGAATTTCAATCCGACCGTCGAGGTCACCAACACCTACCAGGGCAACGCTTCGGAAGTCCACAAGCCTTTGCTGGAGATGAACGTGCCGGATTCTCTGCTCCGTTTCGAGCTGGACTTTGACTACGAGGTGTTTGAGAAACCATATCAGGGGGCATACAGTTTCAAGCCTTATATGCTGAATCTGAAGCCGGCCAAGGATGCCTGGAGAGGGCGGAAACTTTATCTTAAGGCCGGGGCAGGCTACTCCTTGCACCCTCAGCTCGATTTCGTTTTCAGCCCCGAACAGAGCGGGCCGTTCCAGATGAGCGTCTATGCCGGCCATAGGTCCTATTTCGGCAATTATCTTGGAATAAGGCCGGAATTGCAGGATGGGCTTTACCGTTTGAAGAAGTCCGGAAGCGGGTTCGGCGGCTATGACGCTTTGACTTCGGCGGGCTTTGACGGCCGTTACAATTGGGACAAGACCATTCTGTCATTCGGCGTCGGCTACTACGGTGTCGCCGCCAAGGACAGTCTGATGTCGCGCTCCTACAATGCCTTTGACTTCAACGCCAGAGTTCGTTCCAATAATGATGCGGAGTCGTATTTCCTTTACGATGTGGCGTTGAGAGGAAGAATCGCCAATGACAATCTGGACTATAGGTCATTCACGTTCCCAGGCGATGCTGCGGTTGACAGACAGAACGAAACCTGGATCTCGCTTGAGGGTCTGGCCGGCCCGGTGCTTGACAGCCGCAGAAGCATCCTTGTCGGATTCGAGGCGGAGTCGGCCTCCTACAGCAGGTTTTATGACGGAAACATCGGACGCGTCTCCCTGGTTCCGAGCTATCGGCTGAAGTCCGGGCGTTGGAACTTGAATCTGGGAGTGAAATTCGAAGCAATGTTCAGAAATGATGCCTCTGACACTTTGGCTTTCCGTAAGATGGGGGGCGGTAAGGGACAGATTGTCTATCCAGATGTCCATGTCAGTTTCGCTGCCGGGAACGGTGTGGCTCTTTACGCGGACGCTACAGGTGGAAGCCGCCTGAACACATATTCATCGCAAATCTCCCGTAACCATCATTTTAATCCGTCGTTCCTTGTTCCGGCGAATCTGGACTTGATGACATCCCTTGTTGACAACACCGTGGAGAACCTCAATGCCAAGGTTGGTGTGAGGGGAAGTATTTCCTCTTCGTTCCGGTTTGATTTGAATGGTGGTGTCGGAATCTATGAGAACCTTATGATGGAGTCCGGACGGTTCGTCCAGAACTCTTTCTCTCCTGATGTCGCGTATTCGGACGCGAATATTATCTATGCCAACGCGTTGATGGGGCTCCAGGCTGGACGATTCAATGTGGATGCTGATCTTCGGTTCAGGGATCTTTCGTTCCCGGATAATGATGCCGACAATCTTGGCTTTGCTCTTCCAAAGTACAGTGGTGGCATTAAGCTGATGTACAACATCAATTCCAGGCTTTACGCCGGCTTCTCGGTCGAGGCGTCATCATGGTGTGAAGGAAAGTGTCGAAAGGCCTCTTTCGCTGGCTTGGGTGGTGATGAGGACGACTTGACTCCTGTGTCTCCGGTCACGGTCTCTGAAGAGATTGTGAAGGTCCGTGTGCCTGGTTATGTGGATCTTGGACTGAACTGTGGCTACAAATTCAACAGGAAGCTGGAGCTATGGCTGGAGTCGGGCAATCTGCTTTGCCAGACCATCCAGAGGAATCCGTTATACGCGGAGAAAGGACTCTGGGTCACCGCAGGAGTCTCATTGAATCTGTAGATTGTTTCCTTGCGGTCACTTCGACAAGCTCAGTGACCGGTGCGATTGGGCTCTGAGCCTGTCGAAGTGACCACTATCAAGGAGAGAAAAACCTGATAATAGACCGGGGGCAATGTGGAAATAAATTTCGCATTGCCCCTTAAATTTATTATATTTGTCAGTTTTATGGGCAAACCATATTTATAGATAATTATAGGCGATAGAATATGATTGAGAACGAAGAGATGAAGAAGGCGGAAGAACAGTATTCCGCAAGCAGCATTCAGGTGTTGGAAGGGCTGGAGGCCGTGAGGAAAAGACCTTCAATGTACATCGGAGACATTGGTGAGAGAGGTCTCCATCATCTTGTCTATGAGGTTGTTGACAATGGTATCGACGAGGCTATGGCCGGCTATTGCACCGAAATCAGCGTCACCATCCTCCCTGACAACTCGATCAGAGTGACGGACAACGGACGAGGAATCCCCACCGGGATGCATCCCAAGGAGCACCGCTCGGCCCTTGAGGTCGTGATGACCGTTCTTCACGCCGGCGGCAAGTTCAACAAAGACAGCTACAAAGTGTCCGGAGGTCTGCACGGTGTCGGCGTCTCCTGCGTGAACGCCCTTTCTGACAGCCTTGTCGCCGAGGTTCACCGCGAGGGACACATCTTTGTCCAGAAATATTCAAAAGGCAAGCCTCTCGGTCCGGTGGAAATCGTCGGCGAGAGCAATGATTCCGGGACAATCATCACATTCCATCCGGATCCGACGATATTCACACAGACCAATGTTTACAAGTATGACACCCTCGCCGCAAGGATGCGTGAGCTGGCCTACCTGAACAAGGGAATCAAAATCAGCATCACCGACGAGAGGGAACTTGTCGATGAATATGTCACCGATGAGAACGGCAACTCCAAGCCTACTGGCAAGCAGCTTTTCCGCGGGGATGTCTTCTACTCGAAGGAAGGCCTCAAGGAGTTCATCGACTACCTTGACGCCGGAGCGACGCAGCTTATCCCCGAGCCGGTCTGCGTGCAGAGCGACAAGGTGATTCCTATCGACATCGCCCTTTCGTACAACAACGGATTCTCCGAGAAGATATATTCCTACGTCAACAACATCAACACCATCGAGGGAGGCACTCACCTTCAGGGCTTCAAGATGGGTCTTTCCCGCTCGCTGAAGAACTACGCCGAGAAGAACAACCTTCTCGCCAAGTTCAAGGGCGACCTTGCTCCGGAGGATTTCCGCGAGGGATTGACAGCTGTGGTCTCCGTGAAGATCGCCGAGCCTCAGTTCGAGGGACAGACCAAGACTAAGCTTGGAAACCCGGAAGCTACATCGGCCGTGTCGCAGGCCACATCCGCGGCTATGGACCAGTACCTTGAAGAGCATCCGAAAGAGGGTAAGCTCCTGATTGAAAAGATCGTGCTTGCCGCCACAGCCCGCAGCGCAGCCCGCAAGGCCCGCGAGATGGTGCAGAGAAAGACCGCGATGACAGGAGCCGGAATGCCTGGCAAACTGGCCGACTGCTCGGAGAGGAATCCTGAGAAGTGCGAGCTCTTCCTTGTCGAGGGAGACTCCGCCGGCGGCACAGCGAAGCAGGGACGTGACAGAAGGATCCAGGCCATCCTGCCGTTGAGGGGCAAGATTCTGAACGTCGAGAAGGCCGCAGGAGACCGCGCGTTCGACAGCGTCGAGGTGCGGAACATCTACACCGCCCTCGGAGTGACAGTCGCCCAGGAGGATGAGAACGGTGAGAAGAAGATGGACCTGAGCAAGTTGCGTTACCACAAGGTCATCATTATGACCGATGCCGATGTCGATGGAAGCCACATCGCCTGCCTTATCCTGACCTTCTTTTTCCGCTATATGTTCGACCTCATAAAGAACGGTTATGTCTATCTCGCCACCCCTCCGCTTTATCTTGTGAAGAAAGGCAAGGAAGAAATTTACTGCTGGACGGACGAGCAAAGGTTCGAGGCCACTGCCCGTTTGGGTAAAGGCTCGGACAAGGGCGTGACGGTGCAGAGGTACAAAGGTCTGGGTGAGATGAGCGACCAGCAGCTTTGGGACACCACAATGGATCCTTCCAGGAGACGTCTCCGCAAGATAACCATCGACAACGCCGCCGAGGCGGAGAGGACATTCTCGATGCTGATGGGCGACGATGTTCCTCCAAGAAGGCAGTTCATCGAGGAGAACGCCCATTACGCCAACATCGACGCATAGAAAGTTTACATAGTAATGATAAAAAATAACTTGGTGCTTTTGCTCGTCTTCTTGGTCTGAATTTATTTTTTCATCATCGCATAAGCAAATATTTAAAACATAATAATATGCTTGACATTTTTGACAGAATCGAAAGGGACTCGGGAGGTCCTATCGGGCAATACTTCAATCAGGGATTCGGCTACTATATGTACCCGAAGCTTGAGGGCGAGCTCGGCCCTCATATGACTTTCAACGGGAAGGAGGTTCTGAACTGGAGTCTGAACAACTATCTCGGGCTGGCGAACCACCCCGAGGTGCGCAAGGCTGACGCCGAGGGCGCCGCGAAATGGGGCTTGGCCTATCCGATGGGAAGCCGTATGCTTTCCGGCCACACCGCCCTGCACGAGAAACTTGAGAGGATGTTCGCCGACTTCGAGAAGAAGGAGGACGCTTTCCTCTTCAACTTCGGCTATCAGGGAATAGTCTCCGCGATCGACTGCCTTACCGCCCGTCACGACGTGATTGTCTATGATGCGGAAGCCCACGCCTGTCTCCTTGACGGAATCCGTCTCCACATAGGCAGCAAGTACAAGTACCGTCACAACAACATAGCCGACTGCGAGAAGGTTCTTGCGAGAGCCTGCAAGGAGGCCGAGGAGAGCGGCGGCGGAGTGTTGCTCATCACCGAGGGAGTGTTCGGAATGACCGGCGCTATGGGAATCCTCGACAAGATAGTCGAGCTTAAGAAGAAGTACAGCTTCCGCATATTCATCGATGACGCGCACGGATTCGGCCTTCTCGGAGAGCACGGGCGCGGAACTTCCGAGGAACTGCACTGTATGGACGGCATCGACCTCTACATCGGCGCTTTCGCGAAGTCGATGGCCTCGATCGGCGGTTTCATCGCCGGACCGAGGAAGATCATCAACTATCTGCGTCTGAATATGCGTTCCCAGATGTACGCCAAGTCCCAGCCTATGGCACTCGTTTATGGAAACATCAAGCGTCTTGAAATCATTATGTCAGAGGAGGGAGACGAACTCCGCAAAAAGTGCTGGCACGTCACCCACACCCTTCAGGAGGGCTTCAAGAACCTCGGATTCGACATCGGTGAGGCACAGGCCTGCGTTATTCCTATCCACATCGATGGAGGCGGCGTGGCCCAGGCCACCAAGATTGCGATGGATCTCCGTGAGAACTACCGCATCTTCTGCTCGATGGTCATCTATCCTGTCATCCCTAAGGGTATGGTCATCTTCAGAATCGTCTGCACCGCGGCTCACACCGACGAAGACATCGCATACACTCTCAACGCTTTCAAAGAGATTAAGCAGAAACTTGACGCCGGTGCTTACGACGGTGATGACATTGCTGCGAAGACCATTATGTAATTGACTGTTGATTAGTGGCTTATATGCATCCTGAATATTTCAAGGATAAGGTGGTCGTCATAACGGGAGCCAGCTCTGGGATAGGGTTGGCTTCCGCCCGTCTGCTGGGGTCATACGGAGCGGATGTGGTGATGGCCGCAAGATCTCTGGACAAACTCCGGGAACTCGCTCCGTCAGTGAATCCGGAGCCGGACAAGGTCCTGTGCGTAAGGGCTGACGTGACCAGAGAGGAAGACTGCAGGAATCTTATCGATTGCACAGTCCGGAAATATGGCCGCATAGACATTCTGGTCAACAATGCCGGAATCTCGATGAGGGCTATGTTCAAGGACTTGGATCTGGGCGTGATCCGCTCCCTGATGGATGTGAATTTCTGGGGTACTGTTCAGTGTACGAAATATGCGCTGCCATATTTGCTTCAGAGCAAGGGGCAGGTTGTCGGAGTGATTTCGATCGCCGGGTTCACCGCCCTCCCGGCAAGGACCGGGTATTCAGCGTCAAAGTACGCTATCCGCGGCTTCCTTGACACCATCCGCATCGAACACCTCAAGGACGGCCTCAACGTGCTTGTGTTCGCTCCGGGCTACACGGACTCCAATGTCCGCAAGGCGGCGTTGACTGCCGACGGCAGCCCTCAGGGTGAGACCCCTTTGAAAGAGGACAAGCTGATGAGCGCCGAGAAGTGTGCCGAGTATCTCGCCAAAGGATTGGAAAAGAGGAAGTCACAGATGATCCTTACCGGACTGGGAAAGATTACCGTGCTTGCGCATAGACTTTTCCCCCGACTGACAGACAGACTCACTTACGGGTTTATCGCCAAGGAGGCGGGAAGCCCGTTCAAATAGCATAAAACAATGAAACTGCCTCGCGTGTCCATAAACTACAAGGTGCTTGTTCCTCTGTCCGTGCTTTTTGTGATCCTCACGCTGATATTCCCGAGGACCGCGAAATTCGGCTATGACTACAGGAAGGGTTCGCCGTGGTCTCACGAGACGCTGCTTGCGCAGTTTGACTTTCCTATCCTGAAGACCGACGAGCAGATCCGCGAGGAGAAGAGCAGGAACAAGTCGGCTGTAATCCCGTATTACCGGTATCGTCAGGACATCGTGGACAACTGCCGCAAGGCCGCCGAGGGCATCGAGATGGGGGCATATTCCTACCTGAGGCCTTTGATTGTGTCTTCGATGGACGGCATCTATTCCAATGGAGTAGTGCAGGACGAAGGAGTGAAGCTGGACGGACATTCCGACCCTTCAGGAGCGGTTCTGTATATTCAGAAAGACAAGAGGGCGGGGAAAAAACCCGTGAGCGAGGTGTTCAAGGAATCGGAGGCCAAGAGCCGTCTGCTCTCCGACATCTCGGCCAAGTACCCGAGAATCAATGCCGACTCGGTCCTAAGGTCTGTCGGGGTCTATGATTTCATCGTCCCTAATCTTGAATATGACCCCAAGACGACAGAGCTTGTCCATTCCGAGTCCTCGAATCAGGTCTCGACGACGCAAGGTTTCGTGAGCGCGGGTCAGCTGATTGTCTCCGAAGGAGAAATCGTGACCGCCGAGATTGCGCAGATGCTTGATTCCTATAAGGTTGAATATGAGAACAGTATGGGATATGGCGGGCCGAGGATTCTCTTCTGGCTCGGCAACGCCTTTATCGCTTTTGTGCTGGTGCTTCTGTTCTTCCTGATGATCTATTTCCTGAACCGGAGGTTGTTCACGGAGCATCACAAGTTCTGGTATCTGATCTTCATATTCGTTATCGCTTCAGTTCTTGCGTTGACAATCAATAAGTTCGCACCTCGCTGCCTCTATATGGCACCGTTTATGCTGACTGCGCTTTACCTTGAGGCATTCTTCAAGAACAAGGTGATTTTCCCGATCTGCTGCGTGTCGTTCCTTCCGTTGCTGGTTTTCGCGGAGAACGGAGTCGTGCTTTTCGTGATGTTTCTTCTGGCAAGCATTGTGGCGGTGTTCGCATTCCGTTTCTTCAATCAGGGATGGCAGCAGTTCATAATGTCGGGAATAGTGTTTGTCAGCTTGCTGGTGTCATATTTCGGATTCCGGATGATCGATATGGTCAACGACGACCCGTATATGGCGGTGCTCTATATGTTCATAGGCTCGATGCTGATTGTGGCCGGCTATCCTCTCATCTATCTGTTCGAGAGGATGTTCGATCTTGTCTCCAGTTCGAGGCTCCGTGAACTTTGCGACACGAACAACAAGCTTCTGCGCGAGCTGGAACACAAGGCTCCGGGCACATTCCAGCATTCGCTGCAAGTGATGAATATGTGCGACGCGGCTGCCCGTGCCATTGACGCCAATGTCCTTCTGGTCAGGGCGGGGGCTCTTTACCACGACATCGGGAAAATGAAGAACCCTCTCTGTTTCATCGAGAACGAGAGTATGTCTCCGGGCGGTGTGCATTATCACGAGGGCCTGTCTCCGAAGGAGAGTGCGAAAGCCATCATCAAGCACGTCTCCGATGGATTGGAAATCGCCGCCGGATATGGGCTCCCGGAGGTGATCCGGGAATTTATCCTGACGCACCACGGCACGTCCAACACATCGTATTTTTACAACAAGTACCTTAACGAAGGCGGAGATCCTGATGATGTCTCGGATTTCTTCTACACTGGCCGCAAACCCCAGACCAAGGAACAGATCATTCTGATGATTTGCGACACTCTTGAAGCCGCCTCCAGGACATTGAAGGATAATTCCGCGGCCACATTCTCAGCATTTGTAGAGAATATAGTCGCGTCGAAGATGAAAATCGGCCAGTTCGACGAGGCCGACATCTCTATCAAGGATCTCAATACGGTGAAAGAGACCCTGAAGTCATATCTTTCACAGATTTACCACGAAAGGGTCGTTTATCCACAAAGAAAGAATAATTAATTAAGTAATATTTTATAGAATTATGGAAGTAATCAAGAATCAAATCGATGACCTTAACATCGAACTGACCATCGCTCTGAAAGCGGAGGACTATGCGGAGCAGGAGAGGAAAAGACTCTCCGCCTACAGGAGGAACGCTGATTTCAAGGGATTCCGCAAGGGAATGGTACCTCCGGCTCTCGTGAAGAAAGTCTATGGTGACCAGGCCCTTTACGAGGCCATCAACGGTGTTGTTTCCGAGCAGCTCGATAAGTTCATCAAGGACAACAACCTGCATATTCTCGGCGAGCCTCTTGCCAGCGAGTCCCAGAAGGAACTCGAATGGAAGGACGGCAATGATTTCGAGTTCAAGTTCGACATCGGACTGTCTCCTGAAATCAACATCGACGTCACCAAGGATGACAAGCTGCCATATTACGACATCGAGGTGACCGACAAGGCGAAGGCCGCCGCGAAGGAGAACATCCTCCGTCAGTACGGTCAGCTCGAAGAGGGCGAAGCCGCCGGTGAGGAAGACTACGTTGTGGTTGACTTCAAGCAGGGCGAGAAGACTGTCGAGGGCGTTTATGTGGCAGTCAGCAAGGTTGAGGGTGATGCGAAGCAGAGCTTCCTCGGAGCCAAGGTTGACGCCAAGTTCGATGTCAATGTCAACGAGGCCTTCACCAATGAGACGGACAGGTCTTCAATGCTGAAGATGAAGAAAGAGGAACTCGCCGCCCTTGATCCTGTCTGGAGTGTCACTGTCGTGAACGTCAAGACTTTCGTTCCGGCCACCGAGTGTCAGGAGACTTACGACAAGATTTTCGGCAATGATGCGGTGAAGACCCCGGAGGAGTTCGACGCCAAAATCGCCGAGAGACTTGAGAGCAATTACAGGCAGGAAGCCGACTACAGGCTCTCGCAGGATCTCCGCAAGTACCTTGTGGACAAGGCTAATGTCAGCGTTCCTGAGGCGTTCCTCAAGAGATGGCTCTACGAGAACAACAAGGAGAAGTTCTCAAAGGAGCAGGTCGAGAAGGAGTTCGGCGGATTCCTCGGCGATTTCCACTGGCAGCTTGTCAGAGGCGCCCTGTTGAAGCAGTTCGAGCTCAAGATTGAGGACAAGGATATGCTTGAGGCCGCCAAGGCCAGGGCTGCGTACCAGTACGCTATGTACGGAATGGGCAACGTTCCGGAGGAGTTCCTCACCGAGGCTGCCGCCCACATCCTCAAGGACGAGAGGCAGTGCAGGGATGTCGAGGAGGGTGTGGAGAACGAGAAGGTTATCGCCGCCGTCAAGGAAAGGATCACCATCCAGAACAAGAAGATCTCCGAGGAGAAATTCCGCGAGCTTAAGTAATTATGGACAAGGAGTTTCATAAATATGCGACCAAGGGTCTTGGACTGAGTTCAATGACCCTTGACCGCTATCGGAGAGCGTCGGACGCCTACATCAATCCGACCATCATCGAGGAACGGAAACTGAATGTGGCCTCTATGGACGTGTTCAGCCGTCTGATGATGGACAGGATCATATTCCTTGGCGTTCCGATTGATGATGATGTAGCCAACATCATCCAGGCCCAGCTGCTCTTCCTTGCCTCCACCGATCCTACGGCTGACATCTCTCTCTACATCAACACCCCTGGTGGTCAGGTGACTTCCGGTCTCGCCATTTATGACACGATGCAGCTTGTCGAACCGGATGTGGCCACAATCTGTACGGGTATGGCCGCTTCGATGGGTTCCGTGCTGCTTTGCGCCGGGGAGAAGGGCAAACGTTCCTGTCTGCCTCATTCCCGAGTGCTGATCCATCAGCCTCTCGGAGGCGCTCAAGGTCAGGCTTCTGACATTATGATTGCCGCCAAGGAGATTGAGAAGACCCGCAAGGAACTTTACGACATCATCTCCAAGCATTCCGGCCAGCCTTACGACAAGGTCTTCGCCGATGCCGACAGGGACTTCTGGATGACAGCCCCGGAGGCTCTTGAGTACGGAATGGTGGACGAGATTCTTACAAAGAAATCCAGGTAATGCCTCAGAAAAAGAAATCAGGTACAAGCAAGCATTGTATGTTCTGCGGCAGGTCGGAGCGTGATGTGCCGTTCCTGCTTCAGGGCTTGGACGGCTTCATCTGCAGTGACTGCGTCGAGCTTGCGTATGACTATCTCAAGGACGCCATTGGAGGCATTTCCAAGGACGGCAAACCGTTGGGCCGCCTTGAGGCATTGAAAAAGCCTGTGGAAATCAAGGAATTCCTTGATGAATATGTCATCGGACAGGACCGCGCCAAGAAGATGCTGGCCGTTGCGGTCTATAACCACTACAAGAGGATCAACCACAATCTGGTTGACCGTCCCGATGACGGAGTGGAACTGGAAAAGTCGAACATTCTGCTGGTAGGCCCCACCGGTACCGGAAAGACTCTGCTGGCCAAGACGATAGCCAAGTTGCTTGACGTTCCGTTCACCATTGTGGATGCGACCGTCCTGACTGAGGCGGGCTATGTCGGAGAGGATGTGGAGAGCATCCTTACGAGGCTTCTTCAGGAGGCGGATTTCGATGTCGCCAAGGCCGAGCGGGGAATCGTGTTCATCGACGAGATAGATAAGATCGCCCGCAAGAGCGACAACCCGTCCATCACCCGAGACGTGTCCGGGGAGGGAGTGCAGCAGGCTATGCTGAAGCTTCTTGAAGGCAATGTCATCAATGTTCCTCCGAAGGGAGGCCGCAAGCATCCGGAGCAGGAGTTCATCCACGTGAACACGCAGAACATCCTTTTCATCTGCGGAGGCGCGTTCGAGGGGATTGAGCGTCGCATCGCCCAGAGACTCAACACTCAGGTGATTGGTTTCGGGGCCGCCCGGAAGCAGGTCGTTGACAAGAATAATCTCTTGAAATATGTTGACGCTCAAGACCTGAGGTCTTACGGTCTCATCCCGGAGATTATCGGCCGTCTTCCGGTCATCACCTATCTGGACGCCCTTGACAAGGATGCGCTTCTGAGGATTCTCACTGAGCCGAAGAACGCCATACTAAAGCAGTACTCGAAACTGTTCGAGATTGACGGAATGACCCTCAAAATCGAGGATGGAGTCAAGGAACTCATAGTTGACACGGCCATCAAGAACAAACTCGGAGCCCGCGGGCTGCGCTCCATCTGCGAGCGGATTTTCGACGACGCGATGTACGACGCCCCGTCCTCCCGCAAGAAGACCTTCTCCGTCACCCTTGACTACGCGAAGTCCAAGCTGGAAAACTCGCTGTAGTCTGCCCGTGGGGGCTAACTGATTGACAGCTACTTGAATAATAGACCCTCCTCCTGTCCATAATGGGCGAGAGGAGGGTTTGTTAATATATTCATTTATAACTAGTTGGCCTCCGCGTTCCGAAGGGTGGCGACTACATATTCGGATCGGGTGCCGATGCGGAACTTGCCGCCCCATATGCCTATGCCTGAGCTGACATAGTAGCGGGTCTGGCTGCGCTGATGCTCGCCCCAGGAATCCTCGAAGAGCCTGTCTGCGATCCAGGATGCGGGCCAGATCTGACCTCTGTGCGTGTGACCGCTGAACTGGAAGTCAACTCCGTGATTCTCCGCTTCTTCCAGATGGTACGGCTGGTGGTCTAACAGAATGGTGTAGAGACTGTCAGCTGTTCCGTTCATAAGATCGTCAAGGTTCTTGCGTTTCGGATTCGACCTGTCATCCCTGCCGATGACGCGAAGCGGGCCTACCGTGGCGACGCTGTCCCTCAGCAGGTTGATTCCGGCTTCCTTGTAGAATGACAATGCTTTCGGAATTCCGGAATAATATTCGTGGTTGCCGAGGCAGGCATAGACCGGTGCCTCAAGTCGGTGGAATTCCTCGGCGACATTTTCCCTTATGAGCGGCTGGACGTTGATGTCCACGATGTCCCCACCGATGAGTATCAAGTCTGGCTTCTCGGCGTTGATGATGTCCACCCACTTGGCGAAATCCGCCCTTCGGTTGTGGTAGCCAAGGTGCAAGTCGCTGACCATCACGATTTTCAAATCCTTGTCAAGATGCTTCTCTGTTGTCAGCCCAAGCGGCTGACGCACCTTGTGCTTGTAATGAATATTCCCGTAAATGAATATTCCGGCGATGGCGGCGAGGACACAGAGCGAAGCCCGTCCGTTGCTGACCAGCCAGGCTTTCGGCACGAGGTGAACCAATCTGCCTAAATCCAGAAGGACGAAAAACATCACCAGATAGAGCAGGATGAATATGGAAGACGTGCCGATCTCGTAGATTGTGGACGACAGCCAGAGAGGAATCTTGCCGAGGAACGGCATAAAGTTCAGAAACAAGAAAAGGAAGGCCGCAAGGCATCCTCCGGCTATGATTACTCTCCACACGGTATTAAAAGGAAGAATCATCCAGATGTGCCACAGAGTATAACCAAGACCCGCCAGGGCCAGCAATGTCATAAAAATCATTTCCTTAAATTTAGAAGCTGTTTAAAAATAATTCCTCTTTTTTCTTATGCGGCCTTTCCGGCCATTTTCATCTTTGTCATC
>CAVCPY010000144.1:0-16357 GCA_963604245.1 Eggerthellaceae bacterium | reverse complement strand
GAGCATTCTCGGTCGATGCACTCCGAACGTGAGATAAGGCACTTTGTCACAGGTTCTTTGTTACTTGCGAAAGTTGAATTAATGAGTTAAGCTCCACACTTGAATTTACCGTTGCTTTTGGCTATTTTTGTGAAACGCAAAAAAACAAAGGGATGAAGGAATATATTCAAGAAAACAGGGAGCGGTTCTTTGAGGAGCTGTTCTCACTCCTGCGGATTCCGTCCATCAGCGCGAAGCAGGACCACAAAAAGGATATGGAACGTTGCGCCGAGAGGCTGAAGGAACTGCTTCTGGAGGCGGGGGCGGACGAGGCCGGGGTCTATCCGAGCAAGGGCAACCCTGTGGTGTTCGGCAAGAAGATTATAAACCCGGAGCGGAATACTGTGCTGGTCTATGGCCACTATGACGTGCAGCCGCCGGAGCCGATTGAGAAGTGGCACACTGATCCGTTCGAGCCGGTGATCAAGCAGGATCCGACCGGGCAGGAGGCCATCTACGCCCGCGGGGCTAATGATGACAAGGGCCAGCTCTTTATGCACATCAAGGCTTTTGAATATCTCCTTCGCAGCGGCAGGCTTCGCCACAATGTGAAGTTCATCTTCGAGGGCGAGGAGGAGATCGGCAGTCCGTCACTTCCTGCTTGGGTGAAGGAACACAAGAAATGGCTGGGGGCCGATGTGGTTCTCGTTTCGGACACTACAATGATCTCCGCCAAGGTACCTTCGATTAATTGCGGTATGAGGGGGTTGGCCTATCTTGAGGTGACGCTCACCGGACCGGACAAGGATCTGCATTCCGGGCATTACGGCGGCACAGTCGCCAATCCTATCCAGACCCTTTGCGATCTGATTTCGGGACTGATTGACAAGGACGGACGTGTCACGATTCCGGGATTCTATGACGATGTCGTTGAACTTTCCAAGAAGGACAGGGCGCAGCTCGCAAGGGCTCCGTTCGATCTTAAGGAATTCGAGGAGTCCGTGGGTGTAAAGGCTTTGCGTGGAGAAAAAGGCTACACTCCGCTTGAACGCATAGGCATCAGGCCTTGCCTGGATGTGTGCGGAATCTGGGGCGGGTACACCGGCGAGGGTGCCAAGACAGTTCTTCCGTCCGTCGCTCACGCTAAGATCTCGATGCGTCTCGTGCCGAATCAGGAGAGCGCCAAGATCACGAGGATATTCAAAAAGCATTTGGAGAAGGTCGCTCCTAAATATTGCCGTATAGAGGTCAAGCCTTGTGAGGGAGGGGAGGGATTCCTCATTCCGATTTCGTCTCCGGCGTTCCAGGCCGCCTCAAGGGCTATGGAGGAGGTCTATGGGGTCAAGCCGGTCCCGAGCCGCGGGGGCGGAAGCATCGCCGTGCTGGCGGATATGCAGAAGATCCTTGGAGTGGATCCGCTGCTGATGGGATTCGGTCTTGAGAGGGACACAATCCATTCTCCGAACGAGAGTTACCTGCTCCGGCAGTTCTTCGCCGGGATGGAGTCCATCGCCAAGTTTTATGAATATTATGAATAACCTCCGTTAAGGTTTTTTCGTCGCCTGACAAGTTCTGTGACCGAAACCGTGTGCTCGCTGAACTTGTCGAAGTGACATATGTAACAGCACAATATGACAACCTCAGAATTATATTCCCAAATAAAGGGAAAAAAGTCGATGCTCTGCGTCGGCCTTGACACCGATTTCGCCAAGATTCCCGAGTGCGTGAAGGCCGGCAGAACAGTAGGCGAGGCCGTGCTGGAGTTCAATAAGCGCATCATTGACGCGACCGCTCCGCATTGCATCTCTTTCAAGCCGAATCTCGCTTTCTACGAGAGCCTCGGAGTGGACGGAATGGCCATTCTTGACAAGACGGTCGAATACATCCGTTCAAACCATCCGGGGCAGTTCATCATCGCGGACGCCAAGAGGGGGGACATCGGCAACACAGCAAGGATGTATGCCAAGAGCCTTTTTGAGACCTTCGACTTCGACGCCGTCACCCTTTCCCCATATATGGGCAGCGAGACCGTAACTCCTTTCCTTGAATATCCCGGCCGCTATGCCATTGTGGTTGCCCTGTCCTCCAACCCGTCTTCGGCCGATTTCCAGACGGCGGAGAAAGGCGGCAAACCTCTCTATAGGGTGGTTATGGAAAAGATGATGGAGATTTCAACCCCAGAGAATATGATGTTCGTAGTAGGCGCTACCAAGGCTGACAAACTGAAGGAAATCAGGCGGTTCTGCCCTGACAACTTCTTCCTTGTCCCTGGTGTCGGGGCGCAGGGCGGAAGCGCCGAGGAAGTGATCGCCAACGGGGCCAACTCCAAAGGCGGTCTTCTGATCAACTCCTCCCGTGGAGTCCTTTACGCCTCTTCCGGTGAGGATTTCGCCGAGGCCGCGGCTGCCGTCGCTGCAGGCACGGCAGCATTATAATTAGTTTCGGCGCTCACTGAGCTTGCCTAAGCGGCCGTTGACCAACAATGTTCTTTGGCAATGTTGTCAAAGCATCGTAACAAATTGATGGCTATGTGGTAAGGGCATTCCTACAGGGCAAATTATTCACGTTGCTGAAATTTGCTCTGGAGGAATTCCTTTTTTTGTGAGTTGCCAGAAGATGGCGTAGTTAACTACCATTCTTACGGAAATAAGTACCAAGATTACTCTTTCTGGGCGGGTGCTGGTTGGTATTGTCCAAGTTTTGCATAAATTGCGGTCGGTCGGAAATTGAATGAGAAGCTGTTTTAAGAAGCTGTTTAAAAATGGTTCCCGTATTTTATTATGCGGAATTCTCGAGACAGTTTCGGCTTTGGAAGCGGGGGCGTAGCCGTGGCGGCGTGACCGATGGGAAAGATGAGAATGGCCGAAAGGCCGCATAGGAAAAAAGAGGAATTATTTTAAACAGATTCTGAATATGGAAGACGTTTACAAGATGGAGACCATTCAGCGGTACAACAATATCTGTGGCTTCAAGACGATGCATCCGCTTGTGGCTTACGTAGAGTCCAACGAGAACAACTGCAAGTTTATTCCCGGGACGGTACAGGAATATATCGCCGTCCGCCTTTTCAGTTATGCCAAGCGTCAGCTTTCCTCGCCGGTACTCTCCGTCAAGGATGTGACCGCCTCGCAGGGCTTCCTCTATCCGCAGCACTTTGTGAGGTTCTTCAAGAAGCACTCCGGGATGACCCCCGAGTGTGTACCGCCGTCAACAATCTTAATGAATATATGAAACTCGGAACTTTAGCCTTGATATTCACAGGCATTCTAATGACAAGCGTTAATCTTATGGCACAGAAAGAGACATTAACTGACAGGCAGCAGGCCATTGTGGCAATAGCTGCCAATGAGGCTCGCGGCGACCTGGCCGGACTGGCTTCAAGCATAGAGAACGGTCTCGATAACGGGCTTACAGTCAATCAGGTGAAGGAGATCCTTTCTCATCTGTACGCCTACACCGGATTCCCTCGCTCCCTGAACGGACTCGGAACCCTCCAGAAGGTTATGGATCAGAGAGCCGCTGACGGAAAGCAGACCGAGGTCGGCCCGGAGGCGTCGCCGCTTCCAAAGGACTTCGACGCACTCAAGGTTGGAACGAAAGTTCAGACACAGTTGAGTGGCAAACCATTTAACTACGCCTTCTGTCCGGCGGAGGACTACTACCTCAAAGCCCACCTCTTCGGCGACATATTCGCAAGAGATGTTTTGACTTGGGCTGAAAGGGAGTTGGCAACCATCAGCGCGCTGGCTTCAATCGAGGGGTTGGCTCCGCAGCTTGGCTCGCACGTTGCCGGCTCAAGGAATATGGGTCTGAAGGATGACGAGATCCACGCCATTCCGGCCGTTCTTGCTGAAAAAGTCGGAGCGAAAGAAGCTTACAGGGCTTCACAGGCCATTGCGAAGGTCTTCGGCGAGGAATTCACGGAGAAGCAGCCGTTCGCCGATATGGACTTCCCTAAAGGACAGCCCAACAGCGCCTATGCCCAGTACTTTATCGGGAACAGTTTCCTGTCTCCGTTGAAGCCTGTGAATCTGACTGATGGCGAATCCACGGTTCTCCCTATGTCAAATGTAACCTTTGAGCCTGGCTGCCGCAACAACTGGCATATTCATCACGGAGCAAGACAGATTCTGATCTGCGTTGGCGGCGAGGGTTGGTACCAGGAATGGGGGAAGACGGCCATCAAGCTGAAGGCAGGTGATGTGGTTGACATTCCGGAGGGCGTGAAGCATTGGCACGGAGCGACAAAGTACAGCTGGTTTCAGCACATTGCCACCCACGTAGCCACCGGAGGCGAATCCGGCAACGAATGGCTTGAGCCGGTCACTGACGAGCAGTATGCGGCTTGCGAGAAATAAACAAAACCAGATAACATTATGAGAAGGATCGTTTTTATCATCGCGGTTGTGGCCTTGGGACTTATCACCGTCACGGTCTGCGGACAAAAGAAGGAGAAAAAGAATATGACTGAGAACAAGACACTTGTGGCCTATTATTCCGCCACCGGGACCACCGAGTCTCTGGCGAAGAAGATCGCTGCGGCGACCGGCGGAGAACTTTACAGGATCACCCCTGAGGCTGAATATTCAGCAGAGGATCTGGACTGGACAGTCGAGACTTCACGTTGCTGCAAGGAGAACGCTGACCCGTCCTCACGTCCCGCGTTCGTGAAGACCAAGGAGAACTTGGATGCCTACGATGTCGTTTACCTTGGCTTCCCGAACTGGTGGAACGGCGCCCCGAGAATCATCAACACCTTCATCGAGGCTTACGGCCTGGAAGGCAAGACCGTGATTCTGTTTATGACCTCCGGCGGCAGCGGAATCCAGAATTCCCTCAAGGTGCTCGGAAAGCAGTACCCGGAAGTCAATTTCAAGACCGGCAAACTCCTCAACGGAGCCAGCCAGAAGACCGTTGACGAGTGGGTCAAGAGCTTGTAGACCAAGTTGGTTCTGCAAGATGAAACTTTAGGCTGGCCTGTTGGCCGGCCTTTTTTTGTGCCTCTTCGTGGATTCGGGATGGTTTGTACCCGACGGTCTGTCCTGCCTTTTTGGTATTTCCCTTTTTTCACTATCTTTCGGAAAATTTCTGAATATGAACGGACTTCTAAGGCCAGTGACTTTGGCTGACGCCGGGCGAATCGCAGCCATTTATAATAAGTACATTGCGGACACGAACATTACCTTCGAGACAGAACCAGTCCCTGTTGAGGTGATGCGTGGTCGCATTGATTCTATCTCCTCCGCCTTCCCATATTTTGTCTATGAATATGATGGTGAGCTCCTTGGCTATTGCTACGCCCACCTCTGGAAAGAGCGTGAGGCATATTCAAAGACCCTTGAGGCCACTGTCTATCTCGCTCCCGAAGCCTGCCATAAAGGAATCGGCCCGCTTCTGATGACCCACCTGATCGATGAATGCCGCCGCCAAGGCTACCACGCCCTCATCGCCTGCGTCACCGCCGACAACCTCCCCAGCCTCCGGTTCCACCACCGCCTCGGCTTCCGCCAAGTCTCAAGATTCTCCGAGGTCGGCCGCAAATTCGACCGCTGGCTCGATGTCATCGACCTTGAACTCGTGCTTTAATAAGTTATTACTTTCCCTTATGTCTGACTTCCAATCCCTCAACAAGAGCGTTATTCCCCATTATTGCTTCAGTCGTGGTTCATTAGTCATCCCACAGGATCGTTCTATCGCCTTTTTGCGCCCGTAGGCTAATGTGAATGTGCGTGGGGACTATAAGAGGCATCAACCACAGGATCGTTTATTCCTTTTTTTGCGTCCGTGGGGGCACTTTCTGTGCCATACCAACAGGATTTTCTGCGCAAAGATAACTTTTTGCCACTCTTGCGCAAATTATCGAACGATTTTCTGCGGAAGAGTGTTTTTTATGAATGCTTCCGCAGAAAATCTCAAAATAATCTGCGGAAGCATCTTGAGCTGGCAATATGCCGTAGCTATTCAACAATATCTTACCCTTTAATCAGCTCCGACAATTTCCACATTGTTCGATGTCTGTTCCAGATTACCTTTGCAGGAGGCTTGCTTAGGCGGGGGCTACTTGATCCGGTACGGCTGGTCGTCGTAGAGGCTGTAGCGTTTGGCTTTGCGGATCCATTTCTGCTCTTCCACTTTCACGTGCTCGCGGAGGGTCTGGAAGGTGACGCTGCCTTGAATGTAGCTCATCATCGTCTCATCGGAAATCTTGGCCTCGAAACCTTCAAACAGTTCGAATTGAGGGTATCTTTCGAGGAAATAGCGCATCAGCTGGAGGGTGTGGAGCAGGGAATGATATCCGGTGCCGGGCTGGAGCATTATCTGGTAGCCGTAGCAGCGTTGACCTTCGTAGCGCCCTGTGGACGGGGTGAAGGTACAGGGGCGCATCAAGACTCCGGCGGGGGTCGGAAGAACCTCCTTTCGGCTGTGACGGATGAAAGGGGCCCCGAGATATTCATAAGGCCTGGCCGTTCCGATGGCAGGGGTGATGGTGGTGTTGTTCCACAGGCCGCCGCCGCTGTACATCGCGCAGGTGAACATTCCGGGAATGTCGGACGCAGGGGCTATCGTCCACGGAAGCAGCTGCCGGGTGGAGTCGCTTGCCAGTGCGGAGATCACGTGTAAGGCAAAGGAGGCTCCGATCTCGTTGTACCACAGATTGCAGAGCTCGCCGAGGGTGAGTCCGTGCCTGTGGGCGATCTTCGGTGTGTGAGGCTCGACGGTGACTGACGGCATCGATCCTTCCACAATCCGTCCGGCGGGGTTGATGTGGTCAACTATGTAAAGAGCCGGGGCGCATTCCATCCCCGCCATCACTTCCATCAGGCGGAACACGTCCTTCGTGTAGTTGAAATACCTTGATCCGGCATCTTGTATCTCCACGACGACAGCATCCAGCTCATTCAATGCATCTGTGTCGAAAGAGATGTGGTTGGTCCCCGGAGTCAACTCCGCATCCCTCGGGCTGAAGACTGCCTTGAGGTTGCCGCGCTCGCTGAACAGGTCGTACATATACCGTCCGCGGGCCGTGTCCCAGCAGTTCTGAGTGCAGAAGCACCCGACCCGTCCGTCCAGCAACGCCTTGTCCAGCTGGTCCTCCAGCGCAGTAGTCCTGAATGAAAACATAACTATCCTTTGATGACCTTGTTAGCGATGGCGATCACCTCGTTGGCGAGCGCTTCCGCCGCAGCGATGGTCGGAGCCTCGGAGTAGATGCGGATGATCGGCTCGGTGTTCGAGCGGCGCAGGTGAACCCACTGCCGCCGGGACTCGAAGCTGATCTTCACTCCATCGATGTCATTGATGTCCTCGGATGAATATTCCTTCTTCAACTCATTGAGAATCTTATCAATGAGAGCATTGTCGCTCAGTTCGATCTTGTTCTTCGCAATGTGGTACTCCGGGTAGGTCTTTTTCAGTTCGCTAACCTTCATCTTCTTGTGGGCGAGGTTGGAAAGGAACAGGGCCACTCCGACCATCGCGTCACGGCCATAGTGGATGGCAGGGTAGATGACACCTCCGTTGCCTTCTCCACCGATCAGCGCACCGGTCTCACGCATCTTCGTGGTGACGTTTACCTCACCGACGGCCGAGGCGTGATATTCACCGCCATATTCCTCGGTCACGTCCCGCAGGGCTCGGCTGGACGAGAGGTTCGAGCAGGAGACTGGTTTGTATGGCGCAGTGACTTCCTCAAGGGTTTTGCCCTCCTTCTTGGCGATGGCAGCGGCCCTTTCAAAGAGGTAGCTCGCCACGCTCACGAGGGTATATTCCTCGACAAACGGTTCTCCGTTCTCGCAGATGAACGCAAGGCGGTCAACGTCGGGATCGACGGAGATTCCGAGGCAGGCACGCTCTTTGACGACGGTCTCGCTGAGTTCCGTGAGGTTTTTCGGAAGCGGCTCCGGGTTGTGGGCGAAGTCGCCGGTCGGGTCGCAGTTGAGTTTGACGCACTCGACCCCAAGCCTTTCCAGAAGGCGCGGCATTATGATTCCTCCGACCGAGTTGACCGCATCCAGAACCACCTTGAAGTGAGCGTCTTTGATTGCTTGTGCGTCCACGGCCTCAAGAGCCAGGACCGCGTCCAGATGCTCGTCGGTGTAGTCGTGTTCGGTGACGTGCCCGAGGTCGTCAACATCAGCGAAGTTGAAGTCCTCCGTCCCGGCGATGTCAAGGATTGCCTGTCCCTCGGCGGCGGTGAGAAATTCTCCCCGGTCGTTGAGAAGCTTCAGTGCATTCCACTGGCGAGGGTTGTGGGAGGCGGTGAGGATGATTCCCCCGTCTGCCTTGGCGAACGTCACGGCCATCTCTGTGGTCGGAGTGGAGGCAAGTCCGATTTTCACGACATCGATCCCGGAGGCCATCAAGGCGCCGACAACGAGGTTCTCGACCATCGTTCCTGAGAGCCTTGCATCCTTGCCGACGACAATCTTGTATCTGGTTCCGTTCGGCTGGGACTTCCGTGACGGAAGTGTGGCGCAGTAGGCGTAGGTGAACTTGACTATATCAATAGGAGAAAGCCCGTCTCCGGGCTTTCCTCCAATGGTTCCGCGTATGCCGGAAATAGATTTTATCAGCGACATCCTGAATATTATTGTGATTGTCGAAACGACGGCTTTTTACACCATTATGGCTCCGACGAGTCCAAGAATCGCGTAGAATTCAGGAAGGGCGGCGTAGATCAGGGTGTTGGTGAACACGTCGTGACCCTGGCTGATGCCCACGATACCGTTGGCGCAGACCATACCCTGACGGATGGCGGAGATGAGGCAGACAAGACCCACGGACACTCCGACACCGAACATCAGCGGTCCCTGGGTGGCGATGTCACGGCTCAGCCACATAAAGAAGGCCACGAATCCGTAGATACCCTGTGTGGCCGGGATGGCTGAAAGCACGAGATAGTTTCCTGACTTTTCAGGATTGATTTTGAGCGCCCCTTCTGCGGCGTTGCCGGCGATTGTGGTTCCGATAGAGGATCCGACTCCGGCGAGGGCCAGCATAAGGCCCATTCCGAGATAACCTAAAATTTCGTTCATGATTTTTATTGATTTTAATGATTATTCCGTTTGTTCACTTGTTCTTAGCGGACTGTAGGTCTTTCCTGCACCTTCATAGCCGCTGTTCTTGAAAAATTCGAGGAAGTTGAGCCTCAATGGGTGCACGAAGGCTCCTAGGCAGTTCATCGCGAGGTTCAGGACGTGGCCGAGCAGCACGATGAGCGCGAAGCAGACCACATTCACCCCCGGCACATCCATCGACAGGACGCTGCCTCCAAGCTCGTTGAAGGCATTTCCGAGCATTCCGCCGGCAAGCCCGAGGGCGTACAGACGCAGGTAGCTCAGCACGTCTCCCAGAAGTCCCGTGACCGTGTTGTAGGTCTCGTAGAGTCCAAGCCCGATGTTGATGAGCGGATTGCGGTGCAGGTCGTTGAGCAGGAATATTCCCAAGGCTGAAACTATGCCCAGCGTGATGACGGTCCACTTCGTTGCGGCTGCTCCGATCACTCCAAGAAGGGAGAATCCGCCGACGATCACGCCGCCCACGATGAGCAGCGTCCATCCCAACGTCCCCAGCGATCCAAGGAATCCGTCGCGCTTCACCGCATAGACCGCCTTCAGAAGGAGTGCCACGCTGAGGTGGACGACACCGATCAGGATGGCGAGGGCCATCGACGGGTCGTAGCCCAGAACCTTTCCCTTCAGCATAATGCATTTCAGCCAGTCCGGAACCCAGGTTGCGGCGTAGGTGTCCACACCGAAGAAGGTGTGGAGAATCGTGCCCATTATGATGGTCGCCACGCCGAGGGTGGTGACAAGCGGGGCCATCTGCCCGATGAATCCTTTCTTCTTCCAGACAAGGAGTCCCGCGATGGTGAGCACAAGGCCGTAGCCGGCGTCGCCGAGGCACATCGCGAAGAAGAGGGTGAAGAAGAACGAGATGTAAGGCGTCGGGTCGAACTCGTCGTAGACAGGACGGCCGTACATATCGGTCAGAATCGTGAACATCTTCACGAACTTGTTCTCTTTCAGTTTGATAGGAGGGTTGTCGGCCTTCGAGGCATCTTCCTTTATGTAGAAAATGTCCATTGTGTCGAACTCCGCTGTAAGCTTGCTGTCATCCTCCGAAGGAGCGAAGCCGATGAAAGTGGTGACGTGGTCTTCGGCAGCCTTGCCGGCTCCGGCGTCTGCAAGGTAAAGCTGAAGGTCAGCCATCTTCTTGCCGTACTCCTCCGACATCGTGGCGGAATATTCCTTAAGCTCCAGAAGCCTTGCCTTGCAGGTGACCGCCTCTTCGAGAAGGGAGGTCACCTTTCTCTCGGCGAAGCGCACGTCCCCTTCGGGAGCCGCGCATTCCTCGACAGGCAATGAATATTCCCGGTCGTCCGAAACGGTCACGAACCAAACTTTGCTTCCGTTGTCCGCAACTTCCTGGAGAGGGTAGAGAGCCGCCCAGGACGGGTCGAACTTTTTCTTCGGAGTGCAGTACCAGCGCACTTTGAAGCCCTTCAGAGAGAGTGCGTCCAAGGCTGCCTTGTCGAACTGTCCCCAAGGCTTTCTCGCCTCGACCTCCCTGCGGGCTATGACCAATTCGTTCTTGATCGTGTCCAGCCGTGAGGCGTGCTTTCTGACAGCCTCTTTGGGATTGTCGTATTTTGCGTCGGGATCCACGGCGGCCTCGATCCTCTCAAGGTCGGGATCCTTGCTGAAATCCAGAGCGTCCAACAGCTTGAGCGCTTTCTTGAACTCGTTCCCTTCGGACAGAAGGGCGGTGGAACGCTCGTCCACAGGCTTCGATGACCGGGTGATGTCCACCAGACCGAGTTCCTGGAGGCGTCCAAGGAACTCCTCACTCTTCCCGCTGAGAAGAATGAAGGAGTATTTAGTCATTTTCTCAATCATTGCCGCCTCCCTCCATAACTTCTTCCGATTCCTCTTCAGCGTGACGCTGCTTGACTATCTTGGACGAGGCCTTGCTAAGGTTCTCCTCGTCCTCCATATAGCGCTTGATCTTGCGGATGGCTTCCTGATAGCCCGGAATCTGCACCTTTTCGTACAGGTTCACCTTCTGGGTGGTCTTCTTTCTCTGGAAATCCAGGATGCGCCGCTTCTCCTTATAGACCTCTGACTCGATTCCGAGTTTGGAAAGATCCTTTAGGATGGCCACGCCGTCGATGTACCACGCCGGCTTGATGAACGTGTTGAACGGACTGATCTCGTAGCGGATGCTCTTTAGCTCCGGACACTTCACCCCGGCGACCTTGACGGTCACCAGGTCGATGTCAGCGATAGAGACCAGACCCGGCTCGAACTCGTTCCACAGGGGAGCAAGGTAGTCGTACTTCCTTAGAGCCTCTTCGAGGTCCTGGAGAAGCCGCTCGCTCTTGTCCTTGGCCTTGCGCACCTCAAGCCTCAGGGCGCTCTCCTTGTTCTGCAACGTAGGGAGAGCCTTCTGGCGCATCTTGAGCTGCTTCTGCAGGGTGTTGAGCGCAGTCTTGTTGTATTGAAACTTGATAGGCATTACTTACCTTTCCAGTATTTGTCGATCAATGATTGCTTGATTCCGGTCTCAGCCTTGGTGAAGTACTTGCCGAACAGTTCCCAAGCCGTGTCGAGCATCTCTGTGATGGAGATGTTGACATCGATGGAGAGCAGCCGGGTGGCATATTCCTTGGCATAGTCGAGACAGCGGTGGTCGTAGTCGGAGAGGTCGAAACCGTTCTCCAGCTTGGTCTTCGCGTTCTGGGCGTCGGCGTACAGGCGCACTCCGGCGTTCATCACCTGACTGTGGTCCTCGCGGGTCTTCACGTTCTGAACCCTCTGCTTGAGTCTGGAAAGGGAACGGAACGGGTCGATGATGATCTTGCCCGAGTCGGAGTCGGCGCGCAGGAACAGCTGTCCTTCGGTGATGTAACCGGTGTTGTCAGGAATGGCGTGGGTGATGTCTCCGTCGTTCAGGGTGGTCACGGCGATGATTGTGATGGACCCTTCGGTCGGGAGCTGCACGGCCTTCTCGTAGATCTTGGCGAGATCCGAGTATAGGGAACCCGGCATTGAGTCCTTGGAAGGAATCTGGTCCATACGGTTGGACACGATTGAGAGCGCGTCGGCGTAGAGGGTCATATCGGTGAGGAGCACAAGCACCTTCTCGTTCTTGTCAACGGCGAAGTACTCGGCTGCGGCAAGGGCCATATCCGGGACAAGAAGCCGCTCCACAGGCGGGTCTTCGGTCGTGTTGACGAAGCAGATGATCCTGTCAAGGGCGCCGGCGCTTTCGAAGGCCTGGCGGAAGAACAGGTAGTCGTCGTTGGAAAGACCCATTCCGCCGAGGATGATCTTGTCCACATCGGCCCTCAGGGCCACGTCGGCCATAACTTGGTTGTAAGGCTGGTCAGGGTCGGCGAAGAACGGGATCTTCTGGCCTGACACAATCGTGTTGTTGAGGTCGATGCCGGCGATACCGGTCGGAATCAGCTCGGACGGCTGGCGTCTCTTGTAAGGGTTCACGGACGGTCCGCCGATTTCCCTTTCCTCGCCTTCCACCTCAGGGCCGCCGTCGATAGGCTTCCCGTAGGCGTTGAAGAAACGTCCGGAGAGCTGCCCGCTGACCTTGAGTGTAGGAGGCTCGCCGAGGAAAGTCACCTCGGCGTTGGTAGGAATGCCTTCCGTGCCGGAGAACACCTGGAGTGTGACCAGATCACCCTTGGTCTTCACGACCTGGGCAAGCTTGCCGCCGACTACGGCCAGCTCGTCATTGGAAACTCCCTTGGCCTTCAGTGAAACGGTGGCCTTGGTGATGGCTTCCAGCTTTGTGTATATTCTTTGATAAGCCTTATTTGCCATAGTCTTCAATCAGTTTGTTGATCTTTCCTGCATAATTCTCGAATTCCACGCTGTGGAACTTGGTGTAGTTCATCTGGCGGAGGTCGTTGATGAGTTCCTTGAAGAACCCGCGGCACTTCTCGAAGTCCTCGAAGTCGAAATCTATGTCGCAGAGGGTGAGGACGAGATCCAGCATATACTTCTGGCGTTCCATCGGACAGAGTGCGTCGGTCTCGTCAAATGCGTCCTGCTGGAGGAACACGAAATCGATAAGTTCTGATTTCCAAAAGCTTACGTGGTAGCCTACCGGAACTCCGTCATCACCGAGGATGTTGATCTGCTCGTTCGCCTCGCGGCCGCGGCGCAGAAGGTTCTTGGCTTTGGTGACATTGTCCACCCATCCGTGCTCCACCTGTTCGTCGAGCCAGGAGATGATTTCCGGATATTCAAGGTACTTTGAATATGACTCTATCGGGTTGACCGCAGGGTATCTCTTCTGGTCGGCGCGGTTCTGCTCCAGTCCGTAGAAGCACCTCGCGGCCTTCTTGGTGGACTCGGTCACAGGCTCCTTGAGGTTACCGCCGGCAGGGGAAACCGTTCCGATGAAGGTGACGGCTCCGGTTTGGCCGTTGTTCAGGACAACCATTCCGGCGCGGGCGTAGAAGTTCGAGATGATGGCCGAAAGGTCAACCGGGAAAGCGTCGGCTCCGGGAAGCTCCTCCATACGGTTGGACATCTCCCTCAGGGCCTGCGCCCAACGGGAGGTTGAGTCCGCGAGCAGAAGGCACTTCAGACCCATCGCCCTGTAATATTCACAAATCGTCATCGCCGTATAAACCGAGGCCTCTCGGGCGGCGACAGGCATATTCGAGGTGTTGCAGATTATTGTGGTACGCTCCATAAGGTGACGGCCGGTGTGAGGGTCGATGAGTTCAGGGAACTCGGAGAAGATCTCGACGACCTCGTTGGCGCGCTCTCCGCAGGCGGCCATCACGATCACGTCGGCCTCACCCTGCTTTGCGATGGCGTGCTGGAGCACGGTCTTGCCGCAGCCGAAAGGCCCCGGGATGAATCCGGTGCCGCCCTCGGCGATAGGGTTGAAGGTGTCGATGCAGCGGACACCGGTCTCCATAATCTTCTGTGGCCTCGGTTTCTCCTTGTAGGCCTTGACGGCGACCTTGACAGGCCATTTCTGGGTCATCGTGACGTAGGCGTCCTCGCCGTCGGAGTCGGTCAGCACGGCGACAACCATATCGATGTTGTACTTGCCGGCCTCCGCGATCTTCTTCACGGTGTACTCACCCTTGAAGGAGAACGGAACCATAATCTTGTGAGGCAGCCAGCCTTCCTTCACCTCTCCGAGCCAGTCGGCGGCGACGACCTTGTCACCTTCCTTGGCGGTCGGGGTGAAGTCCCAGAGCTTCTTGTGGTCCAGAGGGTCGGTGTACTCTCCTCTCTTGAGGAAAACACCTTCCATCGTGGTCAGATTGTTCTGGAGACCGTCATAGACGCTGGAGAGAAGACCGGGCCCGAGGATCACCTCAAGCATCCTGCCTTCAAATTCCACGGGGTCTCCGTTTTTCAGTCCACGGGTGCTTTCGAACACCTGGACCGAGGCCTTGTCACCGCTTACCTTGATGACTTCGGCCAGGAGGGGAGTACCCGCAAGGGTGATGTAGCAGAGCTCGTTCTCCGCCACAGGTCCGTCCACCTGAACCGTCACAAGGTTGGAAACAATTCCTGTTACCTTTCCTTTTGTCTTCATATTCAGTTGTTTCAAATATCTATTTTGGAGGTTCGTAGTTCACGCCCTTGAATGTGCCTCTGACCTCGTTTACGAGGCGGATGAACATCTCGCGGCCGGTCTTCTCGTCGAGGACGAACCATCTTCCGATGATGTGCAGCCTTGCGATGAAGCCGAGGATGGCCTCAAGGTCGAAGTAGTCGAATGTGGTGATCTCATTGATTTTGTTCCACATCAGGGAGTCCAGACCGCGCTCGCGGGACAGAAGGTCGGGGGCGTTCAGAGCCTCCTCAAGCCTCGGGCCTTCCGCGAACTCACCGGTCTCCAGCTTGATCGTGTCCTGGTCAAGCGGCCTGTCAAAAGCCTTGTTCAGGAAGCGGGCCTTGCCGTTGCGGACGTTCAGGTCGAAAGTGAAATATTCCTTCAGGAACCTGTTGCTGTCCTTCAAAGCGGCCTCGTAGAACTCTCTGGTCAGGTTCTCGTCCTTGTAGCCGTCCAGAAGCCTGTCCACCACCTTGATGTCGGCTTCGCTCAGCTGGGATTTGATCCAACCGACGTAGGTCTCGAATGACGCTCCCTCTCCGAACTTCCAGTCAAGCGTTATTGCCGGAAGGCTGGAGATTATGTACTCGTAGTTGTTGTTCATCACTCGCCGAAGAGAATCTTGCGTGTGGCAGGCCTCAGGTAGTCGCCGATCAGGGACTTGAAGGTCTCATCGGTGAGGCTTATGAAGTAGGAACCGTCCTTCGGGCCGATGGTGAATCCGCCCGCGACCTTCTTGGAAAACGAGGCTGTTAATCCGCCTTTGAGGATTCCGGCCAACTCTCCGCTGACAAAAGGCTCTACCTCTTTTTTGAGGCTTTCAGGAAGCACGATGTTAAGGTCCACAGCCTCTTCGGCGTTGAACTTCTCGGCCACCGCCTTGATGATTTCCTTGACGAAGTCGGCTGACGAGAGCGCTGAGGCGACCTGCTTGTCGGTCATCTTGCCGACCATAAGGTTCTCGATGTCCTTCTTGGTGGTCTGGATGCTCTGGACGGCGGCCATCTTCACGTCGCCCTCGACCTTGGTCTTGTAGTCTTCGGCATCCTTCCGGGCCTTCTTGAGAATGGTCTCGGCTTGTTTTTTTGCATCCTCGATGATTTCGGCGGCCTTCTCGTTGGCCTTGGCGAGGATGGCCTCACCCTCTTCCTTACCTTTTGACAGACCCTCCTTGTAGAGCTTGTCGGTCAGTTCCTGAAGTTTGTTTTCCATTTATAATTATGTGTTGTTTTTTTTCGATTTGACAAATATAATCAAAAGAATACTCTTGTCAAAACAATTTAATTGCTATATTTGTAAATGTATCCTATGATGAGCGACAATACAAACAATTTGGCATATACTTAATTATAAATTGTAATAATTATGAGTTCATTTGTAAACGGCGTCATCGCCAATTTCAAGGACGTTGTCCTGAACAAGTACGTCAAGTTCGACGGCCGCGCCGACCGTTCGGAGTTCTGGCAGTTTGTCCTCGCTGTTTTCCTTATCGGTCTGGCGTTCAGCATCCTGGGAGCCATCTTTGCGAAAGTCAAGGTGATCGTGATTCTTCTGAAGATCCTCAACGCCTTGGTTTCCCTCGCCCTTCTTCTGCCTTCAATCGCGGTTGCGGTCCGCCGCTTGAGTGACATCGGCAAGAGCTGGCCTTGGATTTTCATCAATTTCATCCCGCTCATCGGCCAGATCTGGTTCCTCATCCTTATGGCCACCCCGTCCAAATAAGAAGCTGTTTAAAAATGGTTCCCGCATTTTATTATGCGGAATTTTCGAGACA
>CAVCPY010000143.1:0-2504 GCA_963604245.1 Eggerthellaceae bacterium | reverse complement strand
AAATGGCCGGAAAGGCCGCATAAGAAAAAAGAGAAATTATTTTTAAACAGTTTCTTATTTTAGATAGAAGAAATGAACACGCTTGAGGAAGCTAAACAGTCTGTGATAGACGATTTCTCAATGTATGATGAATGGCTCGACAAATACGAGTATCTCATCGACTTGGGAAAGGGTCTGGAAGAGTATCCGGAAGCGGAAAAGACTGAAGATAAATTAATTAAGGGATGCCAGTCAAGAGTTTGGCTGAATTGGAGGCTTGAGGACGGAAAACTGTACTTCAAGGCGGACAGCGATGCGATTATCACAAAAGGGATAATATCTCTTCTCGTCAGCGTGTATTCCGGTCGAACTCCGAAGGAAATCGCCGCAGACGATTTCAGTTTCATCAATCAAATCGGCCTGAAGGAGAATCTGTCCCCGACCAGGGCGAACGGACTCGTCTCGATGATTGACACCATCAAGGAGGTGGCATTGGAGAACAGTCAGCAAAACTAAGTTCTGTAATTGTGAGAATAGATAGCCACAAGAAAGACAAAGAAGAAAAGAATATTATAGAAGGTTTCAAAGACGGAAAAAGTTGTTTTCGGAATTGGTGAAAAAAAGCGATATGAGCATATTCGAGAATAAAAAGGAGGAGGAAAAGGCGACCGGTCAGGAGCCGCAGGTGGAGCGGGAGAACGAGGTTCTTTCTGCGGATGATGTCAGGGAGCTTGCGCCGCTGTATGACAATGTGGTTCTTGCTTTGAAGCAGGTTTATGATCCTGAGATTCCGGTCAACATCTATGATCTTGGCCTCATCTATGAACTTGTAATCAATAAGAAGCACGAGGCTTTCATCAAGATGACGTTCACTGCTCCGAACTGCCCGATGGCCGATGAGGTGCTTGATGAGGTTCAGAGAAACGTCACAGACGTTCCGGGCATCAAGGCCTGCAATGTGGAGCTTGTCTTTGACCCTGCCTGGGATCAGTCGATGCTCTCCGATGAGGCTCGTCTGGAACTCGGTCTGGATGACATTGATTCTTCCGCCGGTCGAGTTGATCCGGGTGTCGGTCCGGACTATTCAAAGGAACCGAATTCCTGACCGCACATATTCAATAATGCCGTTTTTTTTTGAATATTAATAATTTATTTTGCGGCATTTTTTATTAGATTCGGACAATGGCTTTTGTCAGCATATATTTTTCCCTTGGCAGCAACCTTGGCGACCGCGTGAAGAACATAGGGGAGGCTCTTCGCCGGATGGATGCAGCCTTTGAAGGGCATTATACGGCACTCTCCCGGCTTATCGAGACAAAGCCGATGGGTTTTTCAGGCGGCAAGTTTCTGAACGCCGTGGTTCTTTACAGAACTTATAGACCTGAAGTCCCTGCTGCAGAGGCGGCCTCGGAAGTTCTTCGCAAAATCAAATCAATCGAGTGTGCGATGGGCAGGGCTGATCCTCCTGAGTATGACGGCTCAGGCAAGCGAATCTACCATTCCCGCATAATCGACATCGACATCCTCTTCTACGGAGCCGAGCATATTGATATTCCAGAACTTACAATTCCCCACAAAGACATCGAGAACCGCCCCTTCGTGATGATTCCCCTCAGCGAAGTCGCCAAACCATCATTGCAGACAGCCTTTCCTGAATATTTTTCGTCCAGATAACATGGTCACGCGACCGTCAAAACAGCTCATTTCACACATCATCGGTTCGGAAACTGTTTAAAAATGGACGGAAAGGCCGCATAAGAAAAAAGAGGTATTTTTTTTTAACAGCTTACTAATACAACATCGTTGGTGACATATTGCAGTATCTTCCATACAAAACCATGCACAAACGGTCGCAGACCGTAAGCGTTCCACTCAGTACCAAGGCTACAGAGATATTGAAACGCTATGAAGGCAAACAGGAGAAGCTACTGCCGACAAAGAACGAGCACCAATACAATGAAGGAATCGTGGCTGTACTCCGTGAGTGTGGCATCAACAGAATGGTAACAATCCTTGATACCGTTACTGGAAAAGATGTGCAAAAGCCAATATGCGATGTTGCCACAAGCCACATTGCAAGGCGCAACTTCATCGGCAATCTCTACAAAAAGGTGAAAGACCCGAACCTTGTCGCATCACTTTCCGGGCATACCGACGGCAGTCGTGCGTTTGCCCGATACCGGGAGATTGATAACGAAATGAAACGAGAACTGGTAAAATTGATAGACTGACCCTTTGCGAGTTTGCCAAAATTGCGTTTCAAAAACGGATGCTCAATAAAAACGTTGGCGTTTATAAGAAAATACCATATCTTTGCAGAATAACAAGAACCAAAAATATAATAAAAAGGTTTCAAAAAAACATGACACAAACATCAAGTCAAAGCACTGTAAATAAGATAGAAATGAGGCTTAGAGGAAAAGGACGTGGTTCGATAGTCTTCCAACAAGACTATGCAGACTGCGGAACACCATCAGCCGTGAAGTCAACATTCCATCGAATGTACACCGACGGAATGTTGGTGC
>CAVCPY010000142.1:0-2824 GCA_963604245.1 Eggerthellaceae bacterium | reverse complement strand
AGCAGTAGCTACGTGACCGATGACAAAGATGAAAATGGCCGGAAAGGCCGCGTAATAAAAAAGAGGAATTATTTTTAAACAGCTTCTAAGAAAGCATCATAGAACATTTAACGCTGACTAGACAATTAAATGAAAGAAAAGATGAAAGCAACAAGATATATTCTCGCGGGGATTGTCCTGCCGATGATGTTCGCCGGCTGCCTGGATGAGTACCAGAAACTCAACACCGACCCGGAGCAGTTGGGTACGACAGACCCCCGCTACGTGTTCACCGGAGCCACGATGAACTTCACCAACCAGAGCCGCTCGCACCTGACCGGGAAGTACGGCGGAGTGATGATCTACATGCAGTACCTTGTCTCCGCAAGCGGACCCGCCGCCGGCTCGTATGTCTCTCCGGCCAAGCCGAATGAGCATCCGCAGCCTAACAGCCCGGCCTACGGCGACTACTACGGCACCTACGGTCTGCGCCTTGACAACCTCATAAACACGGTCATCCCGAAGAAGGATGACGCCGAGCGCTACGCCGACGTGAAGGCCATCTCCCAGATCCTTCTCAACTACGAGCAGTGGAGAATTCTGGACACCTATGGCGCGGCTCCGATCACCGAGGCCTTCCGCGCGCAAAGCGATGGAATACGCACCCCTCGCTACGACCTCTACCAGGAGGGCATCGACGGGACACCGATGTACAAGAAGATTGACACCGAGGTCAAGGCCGCGGTCGAGACGCTCAAGGCCTCCAACGAGAACCAGCACGCCCTCGGCGGCAACGACTTCTTCTACGCGGGGGATATCCAGAAATGGATAAAGTTCGGCAACACGCTGAGGGTGAAGATGGCGCAGCGCCTGGAGAAGGCCGACGCGGCGTTCTACAACAGCGTCGTTGGCGAAGTCCTCTCCTCCTCCGCCAACATCATGGCCAGCAACGAGGAGTCCTGCGTCTACCATCACACCAACGAGTACAACAACAACACCGACGACATCCAGGACATCACCAGCCGCTACGTGGCCTCTGCCGCATTCGTGAACTTCCTGAAGTCCTGCGATGACCCGAGACTTCCGGTTCTGGTGAGGCGCAACGGCTTCGGCCCCGGGAACAACAACACCCAGAACGACGAGTGGTTCGAGACATTCAAGAAGGAGTATCCTGACTACGAGACCCGCTGGCCGCAGTTCACCGGCCGCTACGTCGGAATGTCGGCCAACCCGGACAGCGCGGCCACGACGTTCAACAAGAGTGCCTACCTTACCTTGCCTTACCACAAGGAAGACGGTACGGAGGCCAACCTGGACATCCGTATGCACTCCCAGATCGAGAGCCGTTTCTACATCAAGAACGGAGGCATCATCGGCAACAACAACATGCCGGCGAGAGCCATTGAGGGGCAGGACTTCTACATCAACCAGGAGAAGATGCACACCTTCACACCGCTGATCACCTACCCTGAGACCTGTCTGATGCTGGCCGAGATCGCCGTCAAGAAAGGCGGCTCCGTGGCCGGAAAAGACGCGAAGGGATGGTTCAGAGAGGGGGTAAAGGCCTCGATGGAGCAGTACCGGGACTGGGCGACGAATATGTTCGTGGTCGCTCAGACAGCGGAAACCGCTCCTAACTATTCCCCGATCACGGATGCGAAGATCAATGAATATCTCGCCCGTCCGGAGTTCTCGGACATCACGCTGGAGAAGATCATCTCCCAGCAGTGGGTCAACCTCTACATGAATCCGGAGGAGATGTGGGCGACATGGAAGCGCACAGGTCTGCCGGCGTTCAAGGGCAAGCCTGAACCTGAGGGCGGCGTGGCCTTTCTGGAGGAGCTCAAGGACGCCGAGAATGTCCTCACAATCCCGAGGCGCAACTCGCTCGGCACTCCTAACACGCTGAACATCGGCAACTTCAATGCCGCAATCGACGCCCTCAAGCGCGATGCCAAGTACGGCTCCGACAACGACAGGACGGAAGGCCGCATCTGGTGGGACGTTGAGTAAGACTGAATATTACTCCAAGAGAGGGTGGCTGAAGGACTTTAGCCACCCTCTTTCATTTTGACACCGGACCGCTCATGTGTGAAGACCGGCACTTCGACTGGCTCAGTGACCGTGATGTTCCGGTCGCCGAGGCTGTAGAAGAGACTTGTCCATTTGCCGCGCAAGCGTGAAGTGCCAGAGAACCACCCCGACAGAGACGGAGACATTCAACGAGTGCTTGGTGCCGAACTGCGGGATTTCCAACGTCATGTCGGAAGCGTCCACAACCGCCTGATCCACCCCATCCACCTCGTTGCCGAAGATCAAAGCATATTTCTTTCCCTCGGCGAATTCCGGCGAGAATTTCTCCAGACTGACAGAATTGACGGTCTGCTCCACACTGACGATCTCATACCCCACTGAGCGCAAATGGCTAACCACATCCATCGTGCTATCCGAATGCTCCCAAGGCACACTGTCTTCCGCCCCGAGGGCCGACTTGTGAATCTCCGCCGAGGGGGGAACCGCACATATTCCGCAAAGCCAAAGCCTGTCAACCTTGAAAGAGTCGCAGGTGCGGAACGCCGAACCGACATTGTGGGCGCTGCGGATGTTGTCCAGAACCACAACCACCCCGCTCAGGGGAAGTTCCTTATATTCCTCGGGTGACACTCTGCCCATTTCCACGCTCAATAGCTTTCTGTCTTTCATCTAAACGTGCTTTTGTGCTACAAATATAGCAAAAATCGTTTTTTAATCTTATCTTTGCGAACCCTGCCACATAAGTACAGGAAAACAGAGAAACTGTTTAAAAATGGTTTCCGCATTTTATTATGTGGGATTTTCGAGACAG
>CAVCPY010000141.1:0-2451 GCA_963604245.1 Eggerthellaceae bacterium | reverse complement strand
GCTACGCTCCCTTTTCCAAAGCCGAAACTGTCTCGAAAATTCCGCATAATAAAATGCGTAAACCATTTTTAAACAGCTTCTAAAAGTATCTATTATATTTCTTTTTGTCAATAATTCATTGCTGTCATCAGTATTTCTGAGTTCGGAAAAGTGACGTTCTGTCGCTGGCGGTTCGCTTGGTGTCCTGCCGGAATCCGGTTTGTCTGCCAATTTGACATATTCAAAGAAATGGCACAACATTCGATATTGGTTCTTGCGTCCGCTTCGGAAGACGGGGCGGCCGGAAAACAGGAACGTCCGGAAACGGATGGTAGAAAAAGAAAAATAGGAGATTAAAAGAATATGGGAAAAATCATTGGTATCGACCTTGGAACCACGAATTCGTGCGTTGCGGTCATGGAAGGCAACCAGCCTACCGTCATAATCAACAACGAGGGTGAGAGAACCACCCCTTCAGTAGTCGCCTTTACCGACGGCGGTGAAAGGAAGATCGGTAACCCTGCGAAGCGTCAGGCCATCACGAACCCTAAGAACACAGTCTTCTCCATAAAGAGATTTATGGGCGAGACTTTCGATCAGGTTCAGAAGGAAGTCGCCAGAGTGCCTTACAGCGTGGTCAGGGGCGAGAACAACACTCCGCGTGTTGACATCAACGGCAAACTCTACTCACCTCAGGAGATTTCAGCGATGATTCTTCAGAAAATGAAGAAGACCGCCGAGGACTACCTCCGTCAGGAAGTCACCGAGGCTGTCATCACGGTGCCTGCCTACTTCTCTGACTCACAGCGCCAGGCCACAAAAGAGGCCGGAAAGATTGCCGGACTCGACGTGAAGAGAATCATCAACGAGCCTACTGCCGCCGCTCTTGCCTACGGCCTTGACAAGAAGAACAAGGATATGAAGGTCGCCGTTTACGACCTTGGTGGCGGTACCTTCGATATTTCCATCCTTGAGCTTGGTGGAGGTGTGTTCGAGGTCAAGTCAACCAACGGTGATACCCATCTTGGCGGTGATGACTTCGACCAGGAGATTATCAACTGGCTTGCCCAGGAGTTCGCTGCCGAGAACGGCGGAATCGACCTGAAGAAAGACCCTATGGCTCTCCAAAGATTGAAGGAGGCCGCCGAGAAGGCGAAGATCGAACTGTCCAACCAGACATCGACCGAGATCAACCTGCCTTATATAATGCCTGTTGACGGAATTCCTAAACACCTTGTCAAGACTCTCACCAGAGCCAAGTTCGAGCAGCTTTGCGACAACCTCTTCCAGAGGTCTATCGAGCCTTGCCGTCAGGCGCTCAAGGATGCGGGGCTGAATGCGTCCGACATTGATGAAGTGCTTCTCGTGGGCGGTTCAACGCGTATTCCTAAAGTACAGGAGCTTGTCAAGGAGTTCTTCGGCAAGGAGCCTAACAGAAGCGTCAACCCTGACGAGGTTGTTGCCATCGGCGCATCAATCCAGGGCGGTGTGCTTGCCGGCGACGTGAAGGATGTCCTTCTGCTTGATGTCACTCCGCTGTCACTCGGTATCGAGACGCTTGGCGGCGTGATGACAAAGCTCATCGAGTCCAACACGACCATCCCTACCCACAAGTCCCAGGTGTTCTCCACCGCGGCTGACAACCAGCCTTCAGTTGAGATTCACGTGCTTCAGGGTGAGCGTCCTATGGCCAAGGACAACAAGGAAATCGGTCTGTTCCATCTTGACGGGATTGCTCCGGCTCCGAGGGGGATACCTCAGATTGAGGTGACGTTCGACATCGACGCCAACGGCATCCTGAACGTGTCCGCCAAGGACAAGGCCACAGGCAAGGAGCAGAACATCAGGATCGAGGCTTCCTCAGGCCTGTCAGACTCCGAGATTCAGAGGATGCGTGACGAGGCGAAGGCCAACGAGGCCGCCGACAAGGAGGCCAAGGAGAAGGTTGACAAGATCAACAACGCCGACGCTCTCTGCTTCCAGTCAGACAAGAACCTCAAGGACTATGGCGACAAGATTCCGGCTGACAAGAAGTCAGCCATCGAGTCGGCCCTCGGCTCCCTCAAGGAAGCTGTCAAGAATCAGAACCTTTCTGACATCGACCGCTACACCGAGGAACTCACCAAGGCTTGGAACGCCGCTTCCGAGGATATGAACCGCGCTGCCCAGGCCGGTTCCCAGCAGGGGACTCAGAACCCTTACGGCCCGCAGTCCGGCCCGCAGAACCCGCAGTCAGGCCCGGATGACCAAGGCCCTGATGAGCAGTAAAGAGAGACAGTGAAAAAGAAAGGAGGTTAGAAACAGCCTCCTTTCTTTTTTTTGTCACTCAAACTCGCATCGTCCGGTTTTTTATGATTATTTTTGCATAGTTGCACCGAATGCATCCAAAGGCGCGGTGAACTTCAAATTCTTGTAATATGAAACACCCATGACTTTTACAAGCCGTCCACGAGGATGAAAATGAAAATCCTT
>CAVCPY010000140.1:0-4269 GCA_963604245.1 Eggerthellaceae bacterium | reverse complement strand
GATGACAAAGATGAAAATGGCCGGAAAGGCCGCATAAGAAAAAAGAGGAATTATTTTTAAACAGCTTCTAATGGAATGAATTGAACGAGGGCTTTCCGCATTGGGGATTCTTGACCATTTGGGTGGTACGTAGTACGCCCAAAGAAATGAGAAACGCCTCTCAATCGACTGATTCAGAGACGTTTTTGTGTGCGGGTGAAGGGACTCGAACCCATACGCTTGCGCACCAGATCCTAAGTCTGGCTTGTCTACCAATTTCAACACACCCGCAAAGCCTTCCGGCAGGGAATCTAGATGATGGGGATTCCGCAGGGAGTCCGGGTGAATTGGAAGCCGCCCTCGCTCCGAGTCCGAAAGGGATGCAAAGATAGGGAGAAATCCATTAATATTCAAATAAATCTTTTGGGGTGGTTCGATACATTCTGCGGACGGGAGGAGGGCATACTTGAAGGGAGTGTCCCTTCGACGGGCTCAGGGACCGTAACAGCTCAGCGGGCGACTGGATCAGCGGTTATTGTGCGGTACCTATGCCTTATTTGGAACCGGGAGCGGAAGTGTTGCTGTTTGCACCACCGGCCTCGCCTACGGCTTTACTCTCACTGGTGCCGCCGGTGGCGGTTTCTAGGGTCTGGAGGGTCTTCTTTTCCTCGGCGGAGAGATCCTCGGTCAGGGAGGCTGAGTAGTCAAGTTCTTTCTTTTTGGATTCGATTGCTTCCTGGGACCGTTCGGTCTGTCGGAGGGCCTGCTCGACGCCTTTCTCGAATATGTTGTGGATGGCGTTGGTCAGGTTTAGTGTCAGACTGTTGACCTGGTCGTCGAACAGAGGGATGCTCTTGCTCTTGTACTTTGTCTTGCCGAGTTTCCAGCTCCAGTCCTCGAACGAGCCGTTCAGGTTGACGCCGAACTTAAACGGAACCGGAGACTTGAGGGCGGAAAGATGGTACTTGAAACGTTGGTCGAAGCCTTGCAGGCCGCTTGCGGCGATCGAGTAGCGGTCGATGTTCAGAAGGAACGGGAAGACCTCCAGATGGTTGTCCTTGATTATGCCTCTGATGGACAGCGACTCGATGTGGCTGGAGTCCCTGTCCCTGAACATCAGCGTCCTGCGCAGCTTGTTGAGTTCCTCGCTCTCGGTAAGGGAAAGATCCCGGCCGTCGATCTTGACGATGCCGCTAAGGGACGGCAGCACAATGTTCATTGAAGTGTCGATGTCGCTTGTTGCGGCGACCTCGCAGTCCAAAAGCCCCTTGAAGGCCTTGAGCATAGGCACTATGCTGTCCACGGCAGGGAAGAGTTGTATCACCTTTTCGGCGGTGATCCCGGCGAGGGTAAGGTCGAAACCGGCCTTGAGGTCTTTCTTGGTTCGGGTCGAGTAGAAACCTTCCAGATAGACGTCGCCCATATTCGTAGTAGCAAGGGTGTTCGTCGCCTGTAGGCAGCGCTCCTTCATCACAAGGTCGGAGGCTACCCACGAGGTCTCAAGGTTTGAGTACCTTATCTTTTTTGCTTCAAGAGAGACTTTAGCGTTGAGATTGGACGGCAGCACGAGCAGCGAGGCCGTGACCGTGGAGTCGGCGACTGTCTGTTCCTTGACCGAATTGAGGTAATCATCATCGTCGACGCCGGAGAGAGCCGCATTGTGTCCCGGGGGAGTGAAATTCTTTCCGGCGTTGAGGGCTATGAGGATTTCGTTCACGTCAATCAGGTCCGAGTATATCCCCAAATCCAGGTCGAGCCGGCCTTTGCCGGAAGTCAGGATTCGTTTCAGACCTGTAAGCCGACCCTTGGCCGAAATGTCGGACACTCCTGATTTCAGGGATAATTCCTTCAGGTCAATGGTATTGTTGGAGAAAGTGCCGCTGAATCCGGTTATCCTGTTGTCGAGAGGATAGTATGGCGAGATGACAAGCCCCTCGGCCACATTGATGTGCCCGGTGATGTTCCAGTTCTTGATGTAGTTCACCATTGACTCGCCAAGCTGGATTGTTATGTCGCTCTTTTCGAAATCCTTTTCGGAGAGATAGTCGGGCAGTGTGCCTCCGCCCGCGGCTCTTCTGAATGCTTTTCGGAACAATGAGTCCCGTTTCACTCCGGGGTAAACCCTCTGCAAAGAGTCCAGAAGATGCTTCCTGCGTATTTGTCTCTCCGCCGAATTAGGGTGAGCGGCCACAGACAGGTCGGCGTTCCGGACGGAGAATCGGTTGACACCTTCGCGGAGCGTTATTCTTTTGTTCCGGCTGTCCAGATTCAGGAACGGCACGATAATATTGTCGATCAGGTTCTGACTCAGTTTGAAAGTGTTGGCTGAGCCTATAGCCCCGACAAAGCACGAGTCAAGATCCATCATCCCGATGGAGGCGATGTCAAGGTGGCCGTGGACAGGATGTCTGTCCGGCAATCCGGCGACAGGCTCCTCTGTGTTGTGGGCCGAGAGATTGATTCCGGTTCCCCGGATGAAGGTCGAGGCCCCATATTCGGCGAAAAGGCTGTCAACCGTCACCATCAGGCCGCTGTGCCTATGGCTGCTTTCATCGTGGCCGTTATGGTCTTCTTCCTCGTGGTTGAACGCCCCGAGGCTGATGTCCGTGTGCCCGATGTAGGCGAGCAGAGAGTCTTTCGGGATGCTGACCCGGATTCCGTTGCTTTCAAGAAGCCCTTCCAGCCCGATCTCCGAGAAGTTGTAAAGGTTCAGCTGCGAGAGCCGGAATCCTCCCTCGAGGATGCCCTCAAGATCTCCGTGGACACTCATCCCGAGGCTGTCGGGAAGGTACGTGGCCAAGGAGTCCAGGACGAAATGGAGGTCGGAGCTGATGTTGAAAAGCGGGTCGCCGCCAAGAAGGTCTTCCGCCGTGCCGTTCAGCGTCACTTTCATTCCGCGGATGCTGAAGCAGAAATCCGGGACTTCGGCGGAGAGTTTCCCGTCCTCGCTCCTTGCCGTGACGTCAAGGTCGAAACGTCCGTCACCGTCGATTCCTTCCCAACCAATCTTGGAATCCGGCACCTGAATCCGCACTGAAAGGGGCGGCAGACTTCCGGAGCTTTTGTCGTAGAAACCGTCGCAGGAAGCGTTGACAGTCAGCAGGGCATCTGTGCGCAACTTCTTCAGAACCGGGAAGTTGTCTCCGAAATGTTCAACCAGCCCGTTGACGGAGGCCTTGTCGATGCCGGCCGTCGCCTTTATGTGGATGTTCTTTCCTGAGAAGTCGGCTTTCCCATTGGCGTTCAGCCCGATGGCGGCAACCGAAGCCCGCAGGTTCTCAACCGACACGGCCTTTTTGTCCAGTTCCGGGAATATGTCTCCTTCGATTTCCACCGGAATCGCCATCCTTCCCGACGACTTCAACCCGAGGAACAGATTTGATTTGAGGTTGATGTCAAAATGCCCGTTCCTTTCCTTGACTCCAAGCCTCTCGAGACCAAGAGCGACCGTGTCCGCCGGAAGCCGTCCCGCCACGAAAAGCGAGTCCAGAGTCAGGCTCACCCTCTCGATCTTACCTTTCCTCGCGTCGTAATGCCCTTTCGCGGAAAGACTTTTAAGGAATATGCAGCCGAAGACGGTGTCCGAAGGGTTGGTATAGACCACGAACGGCAGTCCGTCGAGACTGACCTTCCCTATCGAAATCGGAGGGAGGGTGGAGGACGAGGAAGTGTCGCTGTCTTCCTTTACGGAACCGTCGCCGAAAATATTCCAGTTCGCCGCCGTCGAATCATATTGGTGAGCGAATATCCTCGGATGCTCCAGCATCGCGTGCCGGATCCGGATTCTGCCGACCGCCGCGGCAAGGTAATTGACCGAGACAGACAGTTTTCGAAAGTGAGCCAGCGTGTCGGCCGTCTCTCCGCGTCCCGAACCGAGCAGATAACCGCCCGGAACGTCCAGCGAATCGAACGCCGCAAACCTGTCGTGAGGATAGGTGATGGAAAAGTCGTCGATCGTGACGTTGAGGTTAGGGAAGCTCCTGAACATCGAGGCCTTGATGCCGGAGAAGGCTACATCCCCGTCAACATATTCACTGGCCAGCCTGTCCGCCACACGCGTCAGCACATTGGAGTTCAGGGCCACCTGAAGTACGATCACGACAATCGCCCATATTCCCAAAAACGTCCACAGCACTGGTTTGAGCCAGCGCCCCCTGTTGTTTTTGCGGACGTTCTTTCCCATAAAGTACAAAGATAGTCAAAAATAGTTCAGAAAGGCCTTAGAAGCTGTTTAAAAATGGTTTCCGCATTTTATTATGCGGAATTTTCGAGACAGTTTCGGCTTTGGAA
>CAVCPY010000139.1:0-15104 GCA_963604245.1 Eggerthellaceae bacterium | reverse complement strand
GTCCATCATGAGCTTCACAGAAGCTCACTCCAGTTTTATTTGGGTTTCAAACATAGGAACTATTCTTTTACACACCTAACCACATAATGTTCGTAGTCATTGTCTGCCGCATTATATTTAATTGATGCATTACTCTCATAAATCTCAAGATAGAACACCTTTGTATTTCCTTCTGTAGAAGACCAATAATACCCCCAATCATGAAATGCAATCGAATTATCCATTAGGACACCTGTGAATGGGAAGAATACAGCAATACTTTCATTGGTATATTCACTACCACCTGAAAACCACATTCCACTAGTTCCTTTGTAAATCGCTTTATAACGATTTACAATAAGGTTTCCTAATTCTGTTGAGGTAGGCGTTCTCCATCCATCTGGGCAAGCACTTTGGGCTTCTTCAAACGTGTAATATTGCCCAATCATATCTTCACTTGTCGCACCACAGTTTACTGGGGCCCAGGTGACGCCATCAATAGTAACTCCTCTACCGAAATTGTTACGATTCTCGTCTATGTAGTCTCCTTGCGTTGGTGGTACAGGAATGATGTAACCGTCAGGGATTAATCTGATATATTCAGATAAGATCTCATTAGTGCCATCGGAAAGTTTAAGACGAGCGTTTGCTGGAATATTGCCACTAAAGAATGCGTCATCAAGGCCGGCGGCGGAGACGTTGACGGTGAGGATGCCGTCGGAGGAGGTGGCGGACTCGATGGTCAGCGGGGCGAAGTCTCCGGCGGAGGCGCGTGTCATGGTATAGACGGCTTTGACGGAGAGAGCGGTGTTCCAGTTGGCGGCGAGGTCCTCGGCGAGGCTGGCGGGTTGGATCTCGAAGCGCAGTGTGAATGAGCCGGGGGTGATGGTGGTGCCGGACATTGTGTAGGAGACGTTCTCTATTCCGTCGGCGTAGGTCGGGATGTGGGAGATGGATACCATGCGGCCGATGATGTTGGAGAGTTTGTCTTTCAGGGAGTTGATCTCGTCCTGAAGGGCGCTGATCTGGGACTTGATGTCGGCAAGGGAGTCTTCAAGGGTCTTCACGCGGGCGTCGAGGTCGTCGATACGGGTGTTGATCTCGGAGACCTTGCTTTCAATAGATGCGTTCAACTCGTTGATCTTTGTGTTGATCTTGCCTGAGATTGTGCCGTCATATTCATTGATGGCGGCAGAGATGGCGTCCTTGTAGGCCTTGGTGATGTCCTCGGTCGCCTTGGTGAGGTCGGAGCGGAGGGTCTCGATGGCGGTGGTGTTGTCGGACGCGGTCTTCTTGACGGATTCCAGTTCCTTTGTCAGATTGTCGATCAGGGCGCGGTTCTCGCTCTCGGAAGCACCTGGTTTGAGATTGTTGATGAGGCCTTCGAGATATTCCTTCTGGGCTTTCAGCTGGGCCTCAAGGTCGGACTTCTGCGCGTCGAGTTTGGCCTGAGTCTCGGCTATAGTCCAATAGGACTCGAATTTGGAGTTCACCCACGTCTTGATGGATTCCTCCAGCTTGCTGATCTCCACCTTCATCTCGGCGCGGTAGGCCTCGGTAACCTCGGTCTTCGCGGCGGAGATGGCGTTGGTATATTCATTGGTGATGGAGGTTATGGCGTCCCCGATCTGCTTCTTGACGGGGGCGATGGCGGTCTCGATGTCGGACTTCCACTGCGTCTTGAGTTTTGTCTCCATTTCAGAGAGGGAGTTTGTCAGGTTGCTGATTGTCTCCTTTATAGAGGTTACATCCGAGACGACCTTTGAATATTCCTCAAGAGTTACAAATGTAGCCGATGCCCAGTCCTTTGTGGAGGAGATCTGCTCGGTGACGAATGTCCTCAGTTCTGAGACCTTTGACTCGATCTCCGCACTTTTGCTCTGAAGTGTGGTGATTGTCTCCTGGAGCTGGGTGAGTTTCTCGGTCATCTCTGTGCGCAGCGAGGTGAGCTGGGAGACCACATCGGCCTTGGCATCTTCAATGGATTTGACCAGTTCGTTCTTCATCGCGCTGTCGCTCGCCTTCGCGTCCTCGATTGCCTTGTCGAGTGCGGTCTGCACCTCGTCGATCTTCTTGTCGGTGGCGGCGATGGACTCCTTCAGCTCCTCGGACGGGGCCTGGATATTCTTGATATATTCCTTGAGTTCCTCGTTGGTCTTCTGGAGGTTCTCTATCGTGGTGTTGATGGCTGTGATCTGCTCGGTGACGGTGGTGATTCTGTCGCCGAGGTCTTTGATCGACGTGTCGTAGCCGGACATTCTCTCTTTCAGCGCAATCATCTCGTCCTCAAGGGTCTTGACCCTTT
The DNA here is from genome assembly GCA_963604245.1 of Eggerthellaceae bacterium. Lineage (GTDB taxonomy): Bacteria > Bacteroidota > Bacteroidia > Bacteroidales > UBA932 > Cryptobacteroides. The sequence goes on along the minus strand of CAVCPY010000139.1, from coordinate 12,820 downwards.
TCGTAAGGGTCTCCATCGCATCGTTAATCGCATTGACCTCGTCAGTGATACGGTTATTGATCTCAAGGACCCTCTCGGCAACCTCATCGGTCAGTTTGCCGTCAAGTTCATCTATCGCAACCTTGATGGCATCCTTGTAGGCGTTGGTAATCTCGGACTTTGTGTCGAGAATACTTTTCTCAAGGGCGGTGATGCGCTTTGTGTTCTCGGCTATGGCTGATGCGTTGTCAGTTATAGCGGATGCGTTCTCGGCAATCAGTTTAGCCTGTTCCGCTATGGCCTTGGCGTTCTCGGCGATTTTCTCGGTGTTCTTGGCGACGGCCTCGGCATCAAGCGGGTTCGCCTTGAGTTCGGCTATCACCTTGGCGTTCTCCTCGATGGCTTTCCTGTTGGCCTCGATCTGTGCTTTGTTGTTATCAATCTGGACCTTATTTTCCGCTATCTTCCCTTCGAGCACGGTCTGGAGGTTGGAGATCTTCTCCGAATATTCACTCTTGACGCTTTCGATCTCCTTGACTATGGTCTCTTTCTCGACGGTGGAGGAGGATATCCTGCTCTCCAGCTCGGTGACCTTCGTGGTCAGTTCGGTCTGGAGAATGCTGATCTGGTTCTTCAGTTCCTCCACAATCTTGGAGTTGTCAGTGATCTGTGTGGTGTTCTTTACGATGGTCTGGGAGATCTCGGTGATCTTATTCGTGTTCTCGATCACGGTCTGGGAATATTTCCTTACCTCTTCATTGACTGTTGTCAGTTCGTTGCCGAGGTTAGTGATGAGAGTTGTATTATTCGTGATCTTCGTCGTAAGATCGGAGGAAAGCGCGCTGATAAGCCCTTCAAGATAGGATTTCTGTGAGGACAGCCTACCTTCGAGATCCGCCTTCAACGCCTCCAGTTTCGCATCCGTCTGGGAGATTGTATAGTAACCGGTCAGCGCACTGTTCACCCACTCTTTGAGTGCCTTCTCAAGTCCTTCTATTGAGGCTTTTATCTCAGCCTTGTAGGCAGCCTCGATCTCAGCTCTGACCTTTGTGATGGTCGTGTTGATGGACTCTGTTATGGATTTGGCAACGTCAGCGGCGATCTGGTCACGGATAGGCTCAAGGGCCTTCTCTATCTCCTGACTTACCCTTTCTTTAAGGTCTTTCTCCAGGGTTTCCACGGATGAATTGAGGCTCTCGATGCTCTTTTGGATGGAACTGATGTTCTGCACGACAGCGTTGTACTGGTCGATGGTGGCGAAAGTCGTCAAGGCCCAATCTCTGGTGCCGGAATCCTTCTCATCGACATATGTTTTCAGATCGTTGATCTTGCCCTCCAGTTCGGTATCCTTGGATTTCAGGGTAGCGATGGTCTGGTTGATCTTGTCAAGTCGTCCCTCAAGATCAGATTTGACGGACTCCAATTTTGACAAGATCTCGGTGTTTGATGAACTTAGCTCATCTTTCAAGGTCTTGATTTTACCGTCAATCTCCTCGATGGTCGTTTTCAGGTCACCGGCTGATTTCTGCAGCGCATCGATGTAGCCTTTCAGTTCCTTGTCCGTCTGCTCAAGTTTCGGGATTGAAGTGTTGATCTGAGTGATCTGTTGGTTGATGGTCTTGATCTCGACGTTCTCGATCTGGTCAAGCCTTCCGTTGATGTTGCGGATGTCTCTCTTGAGACCTTTGTGGCAGCCCGTCACAAACAAGGCCAGAACAAGCAACGTTCCCAATGAAAATACTTTTTTCATTTCGTTCTGTTATTGGTTCCGTTCCTGTCCGACTCCCGCCAGGATGTTTTTTCATAAATAAAGAAAGTGTGGAGCCGATTTCGTCTATCTCAAAGAAGGTTCTGGCAAAACCTGACAGAAAATAGACTGAAACAATCCCCACACCTGTATCGTTGGGTGTAGAGTACACGCAAGCGGATACAGATGACGGTGCTGTCGTCTTCCCTTCTGTCTTTGAAAACTGCCAGATTTTCTTTGAAGGATAGTGCGAAAACACTTTCATCAATATGTATGTTTTGGGCATTCGCGCCAAAACGTTACAAAGGTAGGAATATTTTCGGATTTGACAGCACCTTTTGTGGAGATTACCTCAGCGAAAATTACGTTGGGGGTCTTGATAATGCAACTACTATTTCGGAGAATGTGCGGCCCTCACGGGCGACGAAAAAGGCCTTAAGTGTTGCTGGTGCGGCGCTACAGACTTGAACGCTTCGAGGGGGGGTGATGAGATCGTCCACAAGCTCAGCGACCGATCATACAGCACCATCCCGGACGCTTCGATGGTTGGTGAGCTTGTCTAACCACAGGCTCAGCGACCAACGGGTGTCCGGGACGGTATGATATTCAATAAAAAACTACTTGCTCAGCTCGGCGGCGTGGGAGAGGAGATATTCCTCGGCCTCAACGTTCCAAAGGCCGTTGTGGGCTTTGCAGAGGCGGTCGAGCTCGGCGTAAACCGGGTTGGTCCTGCCTTTCTCCTCGAACTCGGTGATGGCGGTAAGAGGCATCTCCACGTGGGTGTAGATCAACTTCTTGCCTCCCTTGATCGACGGGAGGTTCAGCGTGGTCTCAGGGACAACGTTCAGGCCGCCGATGTGGGTCACAAGACCTGCCGGGTCAAGACCTTCACTCATCATATGAAGGGCCTCCTTCATATCGTCGGTGTTGCCGCCGCTGGTGCCTACCACGTGGGTGGAGGCGTAGTGGACATTGTAGAAATTGAACGGAGCCTTGAAATCGGAACGGCCTGGGCCGGAGAAGAAATTCAGGCAGCCATCCTGTCCGAGGATGTCGTCTCCCTGCTCCACAACGGCGGGAACCGGAGCCATCACGATGACCTCGTCGTAACCTGTGCCGCCGGAAATCTCCTTCAATGTCTCGACAGGATTCTCCACGGCGCCGGTGTTCACATAACGAAGGTCAATGCCCCTTGATGCGGCGAACTCCTTGGTGTAGAGCGTAGCGGCGCGGTCAAGACGGGCTTGGTCGATGTCCGTAACCACAAAGAGGGACGGCTTCCTGTCCTCGCGACGCAGAACATAGTTGATCATCGCAAGACCCATCGGGCCGACACCGGCCAGAAGAGCCATCTTGCCACCGTCCTTGATCTCCATCTGGTGGACGTAGGACCCCTGACGGGTGTGGTAGCAGGCGTGCATCGCGCCGATCACACAGGACAGAGGCTCGCTCAATGACGCAGGGTAGAATCCCGGGCCCTTGTAAGGGAGCAGACATCCCATCTCCATCACCTCGGAAGGGATAATGATGTAGGTCGCGTCTCCGCCGGCATAGCGATAAGAATATCCCGGAGCGGACAGCAGCCCCACCGGACCGCCCTCGTAGTTGAGGGCCGGCTGGATGGAGAACTTGTCCCCGGGCTTGAACTGATCCTTCCACTTGGAGCCGACCTCTATGATCTCGCCGGCGAACTCGTGACCGATGATCGTCGGATTTTCGGCGATGTCGTCCGGAACTCTCTTGTGGTCGGAACCCTGATGGGAAGACTTGTAGGAAGACATACAGAGGCTGTCGCTGACAACCTTAGCGAGGATTTCATCGTCCTTCATCTCGGGGAGTTCGAACTCCTCGAGACGAAGGTCTTCCTTACCATATAATCTAACGGCTTTTGTAAACATAACGAAAACTCAAAATCAGACTTTTACCTTAAATAACCAACCTACGGCTGCCAGGCTCATTCCTTTCCCTTCACGTTACCCTACCCCTAAATCCCCTTCCTCGGGAAGGGGACTTGCCTTCGCCATGGATGGCTCAAAAGCGGTTAAACACCTTTCTTCGAGCGGATGATCTGCTCTGCGGTGGTCTGGTTGCTCACCGGGACATAGTCCTTCAGAGGGACGATCTTCTCGTTGATGGCGTCCAGGAACCACGACGGCTGAGGGAAGAACGCTTCCTCAAGCTCGTGGCAAGGGGTGATCCAGTTGCGTGAGCCGAGCACTACCGGAGCGGCGTCGAGGTCGTCAAAGGCCATCTCGGTGATGTTGGCGGCGATGTCATTGAGGTAGGAGCCGCGGGCGCAGGCGTCACCAGCGATGATGATGCGGCCTGTCTTCTTCACGGACTCAAGCACCTTGTCGTAGTTGAACGGAACGAGGGAGCGTGCATCGATGACCTCGGCCTCCATTCCATACTTCTCCTTCAGAGTGTCAGCAGCCTCAAGAGCGCGGTACAAGGTTGCGCCTATCGTAAGGAATGTCACATCCTTACCGACTCTCTTGACATCCGGCTCACCAATCGGAATTTCATAATATTCCTCAGGCACTCCGCCTTCGTGGAACATCTCCCCCTTGTCGTAAATCCTCTGACTCTCAAAGAATATCACAGGGTCTGTACCCTGAAGAGCGGCGTTCATCAAGCCCTTCGCGTCATACGGCGTGACTGGGAAGCAGACCTTGAGTCCCGGAATATGGCAGCACAGCGAAGTCCAGTCCTGGGAGTGCTGGGCGCCATACTTCGAGCCTACGGACACACGGACCACAACCGGCATCTTAAGGATGTTGCCGGACATAGCCTGCCACTTAGGGAGCTGATTGAATATCTCGTCTCCGCAGCATCCGAGGAAGTCGCAGTACATAATCTCCGGAATCACGCGGCCTCCGCACATAGCGTAACCGATGGCGGTTCCGATGATCGCGGCCTCGGCGATCGGGGAATTGAACAGACGATGGTATGGCAGAGCCTCGGTCAGTCCTCTGTAAACTGCGAAAGCGCCGCCCCACTCACGGTTCTCCTCACCGTAAGCGATCAGAGAAGCATCCTTGTAGAAGCGGTCAACGACAGCCTCGAATATTCCGTCCCTGATGTTGAAGGTCTTCATCTTGCTGGCAGGCTTGCCGTCCTTGTCGAGATAGAACCTTGACTTTCCGGCGATCTGCTTGACACGTGGATTCTCCTCAAGAGGCATATTCACATCCGGTTTCGCTTCGCTGAGGGAGTCGATGCTCTGGTTGGAGAACATCATATCGCCCAGAAGCTCGCTCTCCTTCACGAGATCCATTCTTGGAGACAGCTCGGTGTCGATGGCAAGCTTGTAGCAATCGAATATGTTGGCGTTGACCTCGGCGCGGATGGCGTCAAGAGCCGCCTGATCAGCCACACCGGCCTCCTTCAGCTTCTCGCCGAAGGCTACAATGCAGTCCTCCTTCTCCCAAGCCTCGATCTCCTCCTTTGTACGGTAAGAAGACTGGTCGCTAGGAGAGTGGCCGCTGTAACGGTAGGTGACGACATCCAGAAGAGCCGGGCCTTTCTTCTCAAGCAGATACGCCTTCTTGCGGTTGAACGCATCGATGACAGCAAGCGGATTGTAACCGTCAACCCTCTCGGCATCCATCGCATCGGCCTTGAATCCGGCACCCAGACGTGCAGGGAATGTGTAGCCCATTGTCTCGCCCTTTGTCTGGCCGCCCATCGCATACTGGTTGTCCATCACGTTGAAGAGAACCGGAAGTCCGCCCTTCATATCGCCCTCCCAAAGGGTGTTGAACTGATCCATTGAGGCGAATGTCATACCCTCAAGCACAGGACCTCTGGCCATCGCTCCGTCACCGAGGTTGGCGACGACGATGCCCTTCTTGCGGTTTACCTTCTTATAAAGAGCGGCTCCCACGGCGATAGAGCCTGAACCGCCAACGATGGCGTTGTTCGGGTAGATTCCGAAAGGAGTGAAGAACGTGTGCATCGAACCGCCCAGACCTTTGTTGAAACCGGTCGTGCGGGCGAAGATCTCGGCCATCGCTCCGTAAAGCAGGAAACGAATCCCGAGTTCCTTGGTGTCAGTGCCGTCATAAGCCTTCTTGGCAACATTGAGTGTCGCACCGCCCCAGAACTCCTCCATCACCTTCTTCAGTTCATCCTCCGGGAGAATCTGAATAGAGCGGAGTCCCTTGGCGAGAATCTCGCCGTGGGAACGGTGCGATCCGAAGATGAAGTCATCGGTGTCAAGACAGTAGGCCATACCGACAGCGGCGGCCTCCTGACCGGCCGAAAGGTGAGCCGGACCGGGGTTATTGTAGGCTACTCCGTTGTACCCGCCCGTGGTCTTGACCAGATTGAGCATAGTCTCGAACTCGCGGATGTAGGACATATCGCGGTAGATGCGGAGCAGATCCTCCTTTGTGAAATTGCCTTCCTTAAGTTCCTCCTTGATGGTCTTCTTATACTTCATCACAGGAATCGACGGAAGCTTAAGCTCGTGATCCTTCGGACGCAGGGTCTCGTTCGGATCGATGTAAAGCGCTTTTGGCATATCAATATATTCTTTTATTGTTTTTGCTGTTCATTGGCGGCGGCTTGGCAACAACCGCCTTTTCAACATTGTAAATTCTTTTATTTCAGCGCAAACGCTGTCTCTTTGATAATCTCAGAGACAGTCGGGTGCGGGAACACGACCTCCTTGAGTTGCTCAAGGGTCATCTCTGACTCGATGGCGATGCAGGCGCTGTGGATGATTTCAGAGCAAGGGTTGCCGAGCATATGGACGCCGAGAACCTCGTGATATTTCTTCCCTACGATGATCTTGCATATTCCTTCACCACCCTCGTTTTCAGCGACGAAGCGACCGGCGTAGGCCATAGGGAGTTTGACGACTGAATATTCCTTCCCGGAAGCTTTGGCCTGCTCCTCGGTGAGTCCGACTCCGGCGACCTCCGGATTGGTATAGACGATTCCGGGGATGGCGTCATAGCGCATACGGTCTTCCTTTCCAAGAATATTGTTGACCGCGACCTCGCCCTCTCTGCTCGCCGTGTGGGCCAGCATCGAGAAGCCTGTGACATCTCCGGCGGCGTAAACACCCGGAACGTTCGTGCGCATCCTGTTGTCCACCTTGATTCCGCAAGGCTTTCCGCCACGGTTCAGGAGCATCTCCACACCGAGGTTCTCAAGGCCGAAGCCGCTGATGTTGGCGCGGCGGCCAACAGAGACAAGAATCTTGTCCCCGCTGACCCTCTGGGTCTTGCCCTCCGGATCCTCATAGACGACGGTGTTGCCCTCGATTCCGGTGACTTTGCACTTAAGGCAGAAATTCACGCCCCGTTTGGCGTAGATTTTCTGGAGCATCTCGCTGATCTCGTCATCCAGAGGGCCAAGAATCTTAGGAAGCATCTCGACGACAGTCACTTTCGTACCGAGAGTGCTGAAGAACGCCGCAAACTCCATTCCGATGACTCCTCCGCCGATGACGACGAGTTCCGCAGGACGCTCCTTCAAGGCAAGAATCTCACGGTTGGTGACAATCACGTCTCCTGCCTCCCTAAGGCCGGGGAACGGAGGCACCGCGGCCTCTGAACCCGTGCAGATGAGGATGTTGCGGGCGGCGTAGGTCTGGTCGGCGGCGGAAATCTTTATGCCTTCCGCGTCACGTCCCTGAATCGTGGCGTCAGCGGAGACAACCTCGACGTTGTTGGATTTCATCGCCAGCTTCACTCCTCCGACAAGTTTTTTCACGACCTTGTCCTTGCGGGCCACAATCTTGGCGTAGTCGAAGGACGGCTCCTTGACATAGACTCCGTAGTGGTCTCCCGTGAGAGCGTAGTTATAGACCTTCGCGCTGTAAAGCAGCGTCTTGGTCGGGATGCAGCCTTCGTTGAGGCAGACCCCGCCAAGGGATTTTCTTTCAAAAAGGACAACCTTAAGGCCGGCTGCTCCGGCTCTTTCAGCGGCCACATAGCCACCGGGGCCGCCACCTATTACCGCTAAATCGTACATATTCGTAAATGTTTAAAATTCAACTTCAAGATTCTCTATCTCTGTGGCTACCTGCTTGAGGAAACGGGTGGCCTCTCCGCCGTCCAGAGCCCTGTGGTCGTAGGTCAGGGACAGACCGAGATAAGGGACGAAGGCATAGACTCCCGCTCCAAGATCCTTCGGGCGAGGGACGATCGTGCCGACTCCGAGGATCGCGCTCTGAGGCACGTTGATGACAGGCGTGAACCACTCCACGCCGAAGCCTCCGAGGTTGGAGACCGTGAACGAAGCGCCCTCGGCGGAAAGAAGATCAGGGTTGATTGAACCCTTCTTGCAATCCTCGGCAACCTTCTTGAGAGCCTTGCTCAATCCTATGATGTTCAAATCCTCCGCATGCTTTACGCAAGGTACCATCAATCCGCGCTCGGTGTCCACGGCGCAGCCGAGATTGACGACATTGAATAACCTCATCGCATCTCCGAGGCAGTGTGAGTTGACCTTCGGGAATTTCTTCAGCGCCTTGATGACAGCGTAGCAGACGAAGTCGTTGATCGTGATGTTGGCGTCGATCCTTCCTTCTTCAAGGGCCTTCTTCGCTTTCTTGCGGAGAGCCTGAACGCGGCGGGCGTCAGCCCCGAGCATATGGGTGAGCTGCGCGGTGTTCTGGAGGGAGTTATACATCGACTTGGCGATGAGCTTGCGCATATTGGACATCTTCTCGACCTTGAACTCCTCGCCTTCACCGGCAAGATTCTCGGTGTGGGTAGGTTTCCAGACCTTGAGGTCGGAGCCCTTGACCATTCCGCCGATTCCGGAACCCGCTGCGGGAGCCTGAAGGCCGCCTTCTGCCATCATTGCCTTGGCCAGACCGGATTTAGGAGCGCCCTGGGCGGCGACCACGTCACGCTCGATTATGCGGCCGTGAGGGCCTGTCCCGGCCACCTGTGCGGTGTCCACGCCTTTTTCGGCGGCCAATTTACGGGCTCTCGGAGAAACCGGAGCGCCTGCGACAACGTCACCGGATGTCTCTACGGTTACGGTTGTCGGATGCGTCGAAGATCCAGACACCGGGGATGCGGTCACTTCGACAGGCTCTGTGGCCGGCGAAGCCGGCTCCGAGGCCTGAGCCGCGGCTCCCGAAGGAGCATATTCAGAAAAGGACTCCCCCGGTTCGCCGATGACCATCACGTTGGTCAGGCAAGGAATCTCGTCGTTATCGTTGAAGAAGCAGGCCAGAACGGTGCCTTCAACCTTGGCGTCCTCGTCGAATGACGCTTTGTCGGTCTCATAACTGAACAGGACATCGCCGACGGCAACCTTGTCTCCAGGTTTTTTCTTGAATTCTGTGACGATGCAACTTTCTACGGATTGCCCTTGTTTGGGCATGATAACTACGTGTGCCATTAATTATAACGATTATCAAATTTCACAGTCTGAAGCCATCCTGAATCCCGAGAATCTATGACGGCTTCATCTATTTACAAAGTTAAAATTTCTTTCTGACATAAAAAAGGATTATATTTGTAGCCCATAAACGAATTAGCATATTTCAAATTCAAAATATCAAATAGAAAATGCAGTCAACAGAAGATCTGAAAAAGATTGCCTCTCAGGTAAGGAGAGACATCATCAGGATGGTCGTGAAGGCCAACTCCGGGCATCCGGGCGGATCCTTGAGCAGCGCTGATTTTATGACAGCCCTGTACTTCAATGTTATGGATCAGGACCCTGCGACTTGGACACGCGAAGGAAAGGGTCAGGACATATTCATCCTTTCGGCCGGACACCTGACCCCAATGTATTACTCAATCCTGTCCAGAGCAGGATATTTCCCGACATCCGAGCTCGGCTCATTCCGCAAGTTCGGCAGCCGCCTTCAGGGACACCCATCTGTAAGGAAAGTCCTCCCGGGCGTGGCCCAGGCGGCAGGTTCTCTCGGGCAAGGACTTTCAGTAGCCGCCGGGGCGGCTCTCGCCAAGAAAGCCGACAATGACCCTCACAACGTTTTCGTCCTCTGCGGAGACGGTGAGACAGAGGAAGGACAGATCTGGGAGACGGCGATGTTCGCCGCACACCACAAAGCCGACAACCTGATCGCAATGACCGACTGGAACGGCCAGCAGATCGACGGCACCACTGAGGATGTGGCCGGCCTTGGAGACCTTGAGGCAAAGTGGAAGGCGTTCGGATGGGACGTCTTCATCGCCGACGGGCACGATATGGACAAGATCCTCGAAGCGTTCGCACAGGCAACGGCGGGAGTCGGGAACGGCAAGCCTAAGATGATTCTGTTCAAGACAGAGATGGGTCACGGGGTTGATTTTATGGCTGGCACCCACAAATGGCACGGCAGCGTGCCATCTGAAGAGCAGTGCAAGAACGCCCTGAGCCAGCTTGAGGAAACATTGGGAGACTTTTAATTCACGAATATCATGAAGAAATATACAGACAAAGGTAAAAAGGACACCCGCAGCGGTTTCGGAGCCGGCCTTCTCGAAGCCGGAAAGGCTGACTCAAGAGTCGTGGCCTTGACCGCCGACCTCAAGGGTTCGCTCAAGATGGATGCTTTCGCGGCCGAGTTCCCTGAAAGATATTACGAATGCGGAATCGCCGAGGCAAACATGATCGGAGTAGCCTCCGGAATGGCCCTCACCGGGAAGATTCCTTTCGCCGGCTCGTTCGCCGAGTTCGTCACAGGACGTGTCTATGACCAGATCAGGATGGAGGTGTGCTACGGCAAGACCAATGTGAAGATCGCTTCCTCGCACGCCGGAATCACTCTCGGCGAGGACGGAGCCACTCATCAGACAATGGAGGATATCGCCCTTATGCGCGCCCTTCCGGGAATGGTCGTCATAAATCCTTGCGACTGGACACAGACCAAGAACGCGACAATCGCCGCCGCCAAATACGACGGACCTGTCTATCTGCGTTTCGGTCGTCCGAAGGTGGCTGACTTCACTCCTGACGAGCCGTTCGAAATCGGAAAGGCCTACGTGCTGAACGAAGGCAAGGATGTCACCATATTCGCCACCGGACACATTGTCTGGGAGGCTCTCCAGGCCGCCGAGGCTCTTGAGGCAGAGGGAATCTGCGCAGAGGTCATCAATGTGGCCACAATCAAGCCGCTTGACACCAAGACGGTCATCGCTTCCGCCATCAAGACCGGAGCCGTCGTTGTCGCCGAGGAACACAACATGGCCGGCGGCCTTGGTGAACTGATTGCCGGAGTGCTCGCCGCCACCTCGCCTAAGCCGATTGAATATGTCAACGGGCGCGACGAGTTCGGCCAGAGCGGAACTCCGTCCGAGCTTCTCGCGGCTTACGGTATTGATGCGCCACACATCGTCGAAGCCGCCAAGAAGGTTCTTGAAAGGAAATAGCCGATAAGAAACAGAAATATTCATAAAAAACAGAAAAAAGTCAGGGGACGTTTATGTTTCTTGACTTTTTTTCTGTTTGTTATGCCTATATTGCCGGCCTTGGACACGCAGCTCCCGGAAGAATGAGATGGTGAATTTCCTGTCACGTTCATAGTCCAGGAAGGTCTGCGGCAAAACACGACAAACTATGAGACTCAAGGAACTTTGCGTGGATGAAAGGCCACGGGAAAAGATGCTCGCCAAAGGAGCGGGAGCGATGAGCAACGCAGAATTGCTCGCCATTCTGATCGGTTCAGGGACCCAAAAGGAGAATGTGCTTGAGGTAGCCAACAAGTTGCTGGCGGCCAACGGGGGCAAGCTGTCGATGATAGCAGGAATGGATGCCGGCCGGATGAAAGAGATTGGAGGGATAGGCAGTGTCAGGTATGCGGCCATAGCGGCCGCATTCGAACTTGGGAAACGGCGGTGCCTTGAAGATCCGGGGATTGAGAAAGTACCCCTGACAGATGCGGCTGCGGTGTTCCGGCTGATGCGTCCCTGCCTTATGGGGCTAAGCCACGAAGAATTCTGGATAATATTCCTCAACCGCGCCAACTATGTGATTCACAAGGAGATGTTAAGTCTCGGAGGGACATCGGCAACAATTGTGGATCCGAAACTGATCGTAAGGAAGGCACTGGACAAAAGAGCGAGCGCTATGATAATGGTCCACAACCATCCATCAGGCAACCCACGGCCGGGGCAATGCGACCTGACCGAGACAGAGCGTGTCAAAAAGGCCGTCAACACTTTCGACATATCTCTTTTAGACCACATAATAGTCTGTGACGACTGCTTCTTCAGTTTCGCCGACGACAGGGTGACAATGGCGGAAAGGCAAGGTGTGTGATGCACAAAAATTTGCGGGTGTGGAAATTAATCCCTACTTTTGATTTTCGGAAATCAATTTCGAAAAACCAATGAAAGTCATCAATCTTGGCGAGACCGATTCGGTCCTCAACAACATCGTTGCGCAGATGCGTGACAAAACCGTTCAGAAAGACAACCTCCGTTTCCGCTACAACCTTGAAAGACTGGGGCACATCTTTGCCTACGAGGTCAGCAAGGTGCTGGACTACAGCCCGAAGGATGTCATCACTCCCCTTGCCACCGCAAGAGTCCGCACCTGTGACGCGAAGATTGTGCTTTCCACCATCCTGCGCGCCGGACTGCCTCTTCACAAAGGTATGCTCGATGTTTTTGACAACGCCGAGAACGCATTCATCGCCGCTTTCAGAAAGTACGACAAAGGAGACGAGTTCCACATCAACGTGGAGTACTGCTCCTGCCCTGACCTGACCGGCAAGACCCTCATCCTCGCTGACACTATGCTCGCCACCGGCGCATCCATCGAGATAGCCTACCGCAGGCTAATCCACGACGGCGGAGATCCGGCGCACACGCACTTCGTCTGCCCTATCGCCAGCATCTACGCAATCGAGTACCTCCAGAAGCACCTTCCTGACAACACCACCCTTTGGACAGCGGCTGTTGACGAGGAACTGACCAGCCATTCCTACATCGTCCCGGGTCTTGGAGACGCCGGCGACCTCGCCTACGGTGCAAAGCTGTAATTATTGGCAAGCCAATAGTTACTTAAGTAAGCGATAAATAATAAGTTGGTAGAGATTTATGCAGGATTTTTGAGGCTATTTTTCTTTTGGAAGAGGGAGTGTACTGGACGTACACGACCGATGAGAAAAGGAAT
>CAVCPY010000138.1:0-15997 GCA_963604245.1 Eggerthellaceae bacterium | reverse complement strand
TTCCTTTTCTCATCGGTCGTGTACGTCCAGTACACTCCCTCTTCCAAAAGAAAACTAGCCTCAAAAATCCTGCATAAATCTCTACCAACTTATTTTTTATCGCTTACTAAACAGTTTCTAAAGGGTAAAAAAGTATGTCAGGATGTTTCCCGCTCGGCATTGAACAGGTCGAGGATATATTATTCAAGGATAAAAAGATTTCTCTTGAAGACCTTCCTATGGGGGAGGTTGATGCGTGCTACAGATTCCTGAAGGATTTCGCCTCCGAGAAAGTAATCTATGGAATAAACACGGGTTTCGGGCCGATGGCCCAGTGGAGGGTCGATGACAAGTACCTGACAGACCTTCAGTACAACATTATCAGAAGCCATTCCACGGGAGCGGGCGAGCCGTTGGATGACATTTATGTCAAGGCCGCTATGGTAGCTCGCCTCGGAACTTTCCTTCAGGCCCGCTCCGGAGTTCATCCGGATCTGGTCAGGCTGTTGGTGGAGATGATCGACAGGAACATATTCCCTTACATCCCGCAGCACGGCAGTGTCGGAGCGAGCGGCGATTTGGTGCAGCTTGCGCACTTGGCTCTTTGCATGATCGGCGAGGGCAAGGTTCACTATAAAGGCGAGTGGAGGCCGTCCGCAGAGGTGTTGAAGGAGAATGGTCTGGAACCGTTCAGGATTCACATCCGCGAGGGACTGTCCATCTCCAACGGGACTTCTTTCATGACCGGAATCGGGGTGGTCAACCAGATCTATGCCGACAGGCTTCTGGACTGGGCGACGCTGGCTTCCGTGATGATGAACGAGATAGCCTCGTCGTTCGATGACCTTATGTCCGAGGAACTCAACGAGGTCCGCCGCCACAAGGGACAACAGGTGATTGCAGCAAGGATGAGGAGTCTTTCCGAGGGCAGCGGTTGTCTGCGCAAGCGTGAGCACGACCTCTATGACAACGGCCACGCTTCGGAAGGCACATTCGACCACAAGGTTCAGGCCTACTACTCGTTGAGGTGTACCCCGCAGATTCTTGGACCGGTCTTTGAGACGTTCGCCGCTGCTCGCAAGGTTTTGGAGGAGGAACTGAATTCGGCCTGCGACAACCCTATCGTGGACTATGTGGCGAAGAATGTCTTCCACGGAGGCAATTTCCACGGGGACTACATCTCTCTGGAGGAGGACAAGGTGAAGATAGCCACGGTCAGGATGGCGATGACCGCCGAGCGTCAGCTAAACTATCTCTTCCACGACCGCATCAACGGAATTCTTCCGCCGTTCCTGAATATGGGGACTCTCGGACTCAACTACGGAATGCAGGCCTGCCAGTTCACTGCCACCTCGACGACGGCCGAGTGCCAGACACTTGCTATGCCGAACTACGTTCACAGCATTCCGAACAATAATGACAATCAGGATATTGTGAGTATGGGCACCAACACGGCCCTGCTGACCAAGCGTGTCATAGACAACACTTATCAAGTCTTTGCGATTCACTTCATCGCCCTTGCGCAGGCTGTGGATTGCCTCGGGATAGCGGAGAAACTGGCCCCGACATCCAGAAAGGTCTATGACGATGTCCGGGTCATCGCTCCAAAGTTCGTGGAGGACAAACCGTTCTACGGACAGATTGCCGATGTGGAGAAATATTTGAGAGACAACCCGTTAAATCTTCAATAGATGGAACTGTTCCCCGAACTTGAAAAGAGGTACACAAAAGACCCTTACAGCGCCCGCGAGGCGCAGCGGATGGCGGAGTTCATCGCATTCGGCCCCGTTGTCTTTCAGGCGTCCCGGCTGTTGGTCAAGTACGGAATCCTTGACCTTCTCCGCGGACATAGCGAAGGCCTTTCCCTGAACGGGATCGTCGAGGCGACCGGGCTTCCTGAATATACGGTCAAATGCCTTCTGGAGGCAGGCCTGTGCATCGGGACGGTGCTTGTTGACACCGGCACGGACCGGTTCACGATTTCCAAGATAGGCTGGTTTCTGCTCACGGACGAGGCCACGAAAGTCAATATGGACTTCAACAACGATGTCAACTATAAAGGATTCTTCCATCTGGATGAGTCGTTCAGAGAACATCGTCCGGCAGGTCTGAAGTGTCTGGGAGACTGGGACACGATTTACGAAGGGCTTTCGACCCTTCCGGAGCCCGCCAGAACAAGCTGGTTCGCTTTTGACCATTTCTACTCCAACCATTCCTTCGATGCGGCGCTGAAGATAGTATTCGACCGTCCCGTGAAGAATCTCCTTGACGTGGGCGGCAACACCGGCAAATGGGCTCTCCAGTGCGTCGGTTACGATTCTGACGTTGAGGTCACTATTCTGGACCTGCCTCAGCAGATAGGGCTTATGAAGGAAGAGACTGCCGGAAAGCCGGGTGCGGAAAGAATCCACGGCTGCGGAGGCAACCTTCTCGATCCCGCTACCAAATTCCCGAGGGACAAGGAATATGATGTCATTTGGATGAGCCAGTTTCTGGACTGTTTCTCGGAGGACGAGATACTGAGCATCCTGCAAAGGGCGGCGGAGATTCTGCGTCCCGGAGCCAGGCTCTGCATTATGGAGCTTCTGTGGAACCGCCAGCGTTTCGAGCCCGCCGCTTTCTGTCTGACAATGACCAGCCTGTACTTCACGGCTATGGCCAACGGGAACAGCAAAATGTACTATTCCGAGGATTTGACGAGGCTGATAGAGAAAGCCGGGATGAAGGTGGACAGAATCATTGACGGCATAGGCCAGGGACACAACATATTGATTTGCGTAAAAGAATAATAGATCAAAATAATGAGCAAGGAAGAAATAATCACCAAGGTCAACGGATTCCTCGTTGACGAGTTTGAAATCGATGCGGCGCTTCTGAACGACAATGCCGCCCTCAAAAAGGATCTGGGTATCGACAGCCTCGACATTGTGGACATCATCGTTCTGATTGACAAGGAATTCGGTGTCAAGGTGAAATCCGAGGAACTCGGAAGGCTCACCACCCTTGGAAGCCTTTACGATTTCATAGAGGAGAAGATAGCACAGTAAAGCCGGTCTGGTGCCGGCCCGGCAAGTGTTAAGGGATGATCTTTGATTGCCTTTGGCTCAATTCGGGAATATGTCAGAGAACGGAGAAAGGCAGTGGCAGGGAACTACAGACGGGACCTCGTGGATGCACAGGTCCCTGATCGGGATGATGAAGGTCATTCCGCTGTGGTTCTTTTACCTGCTGATGAGCTTTGCTGTGCCGTTCTATATGATATTCAATCACAAAGGGTATATTTCCAATTACCATTACTTCCGCCGAAGGCAAGGTTACGGGGCATTGAGGGCATTCTTCCACGTGTGTGCGTGCCACTGGATGTTCGGGGCGGTGATTATGGACAGGTTCTCCTCATATTCAGGGAAAAAGTTTCGGGTCGATGTCCCGAAAATGCCGATGTATGAGGAACTTTGTGCCGGGAAGAAAGGCTTTGTCCAGTTGAGTTCGCACATCGGCAATGATGAACTCGCGGGCTATGAGCTCAGGGCTCCCAAGAAGATGAACGCCCTGGTTTTCGCCGGAGAAGGGAAGACCCTCACAGAGAACAGGAGCAGGGTGCTGGGGGTGAACAATGTCCGTCTGGTGAACATCTCGGAGGATATGTCACATCTCGTGAGCCTGAACAACGCCTTGGCTGACGGAGAGATTGTGAACATCCACGGAGACAGGGTCTTCGGGTCGAACAGGACAACCTGTTGCGGAATTCTCGGCGCCGATGCGGAACTGCCTTCGGGCCCTTTGCTGCTGGCCTCGATGCGGAATGTCCCGGTGGTGTCGGTCTTTGTGATGAAGACCGGATTGAGAAGATACCGGGTGCATCTGTTCCGTCCTGATGAGGGGCTTGAAGGCTTGGGTGCGAGAGAAAAGGCCGAGGCGATGGCCCGGGGCTATGCGGACAACATCACCGAGGTGTTGCGGCTTTACCCTGACCAATGGTTCAACTTTTATGAATTCTGGAAAAATGACAGAGGAGGAACTGAAGACTTTTGACTTCACGTCTGTGAGCATAGCGGATCTTCTGCCTCAGCGGAAGCCTTTCGTTATGGTTTCCAGCCTGTTGTCGTGTTCTTACGAGAGGACTGTGACGCAGTTTCTGATCTGGGAGGACAATGTCTTTGCGGAAGACGGTAAACTTGTGCCGGAGGGCCTTGTGGAGAACATCGCCCAGACCTGCGCCGCAAGGATAGGCTTCATCAACAAGTACATACTCCACAAGCCGGTCAGCGTGGGCTATGTCTGCGCCCTCAAGGATTTCAAGGTTGTCAAGGTTCCGGCGGTCGGGGAAACCATCGAGACGGAAATCAACCTGAAAGGGGAATTCGGGACGATGCTGATGGTCGAAGCGGTCACAAAATCAGAAGGGAATATGATAGCTGAAGGCTCAATGGTCATCGCCTTGGACGAAACCAGGCCTGTGGACGGGCGGAAAGCCGTCGTCAAGGTCGCTGACAACATAATCTCTCCCCTGGGGACAACCACGGAGGAGAATTACGCCGCCGTGAAGGCAGGGAAGTCGGCGCTGAGGCTCTACGAATCCTCAACAGACCTCCCGGAGCCATTCTTCGCATCTTTGATTGACGAAGCCGCCTTGGCAGATGAATATGCAGGAATTGATTCCTCCGCAAGGATTGACGGGCGTTCCGGTCTCAATGGTCTCACACGCTTTGAGAAACGCCTTATTCTTTCCGTGTCAAAGGCTTTGAAAGGCACGGGAATCGATCCGGCCTCGGAGGATGTTCTGTTTGTGGTGTCTTCCACCAAAGGGAATGTGGAGCTGTTGGACAGCGGAGCCGAACCTTGCGGCGGAGACCCTGTGGAGAGGGAAAGACTTGGAAACTCGGCGGAGAGAGTCGCCGGATTTTTCGGGAACAAGAACACTCCGGTTGTAGTGTCCAACGCCTGCATTTCAGGACTTTGTGCCCAGATTACGGCGATGAGGGAGCTTCAGGCCGGGAGAGCCGGTACGGTGGTCGTGACCGGTTCCGATGTCCAGTCAAGGTTCATCATCTCCGGATTCCAGTCGTTCAAAGCTTTGTCCCAAGAAGCGTGCAGGCCGTTTGACGCACAGAGAAAAGGCTTGAATCTCGGGGAGGCAGCCGCCACGATAATATTCAAGTACAAGGCCCCCGGCCCCGATGATTGGATCTTGCTCCGGGGAGCGGTCCGCAACGATGCGAACCACATTTCCGGACCATCCAGGACCGGCGAGGGAAGTTTCAGGGCAATCAAGGCCGTGCTTGGGGACATCAAGCCGGAAGAGCTGGCTCTTGTGTCGGTCCACGGCACCTCGACTGCCTACAATGATGAGATGGAGTCCATCGCATTGTCCAGGGCCGGATTGCAGAATGTTCCCGTGAACAGCCTTAAAGGTTATTTCGGCCACACGATGGGAGCGGCCGGAATCCTTGAGACAATTCTTTCGATGGCATCCGTCGATGACGGCACAGTGCTTGGGACACGGGGATATTCAGTCTGCGGGGTTTCCTGTCCACCGGACATTTCTTCCGGACCGAGGCGCACGGTGAAGCGGGCTTTCGTGAAGCTGCTGTCGGGATTTGGAGGCTGCAACGCCGCCGGGATATTCATAAAAAGGGATCGTTTTCTGAAAGGAGGTGAGGAATGAAAGTCAAGGCACGGGTCTCAATCACTCCCGAAAAGGTGGTAGTCGGGGAAATAATACTTAACTTTGACTCTGTTGGAGCGGAACTTCTTGTGGAGGTTTACCGGAAGAATGTAGGCGGCTACCCGAAGTTCTTCAAGATGGATCCGTTGGCCCGTCTTGGGTTCGTCGCTTCTGAGCTGTTGCTCGGAGAGGAAAGCCCGAGAAGGACGGATTGCGAGGACAGGGCGGTGATACTCTTCAACCGCAGCGGCTCGCTTGCGGATGACGTTGAGTATCAGAAGACTATCGAGGAGGACGGATTCTTCCCGAGTCCGGCTGTGTTCGTGTACACCTTGCCGAACATCGTGACCGGGGAGATTGCCATCCGCAACAAGTACTACGGCGAGACCTCGTTCTATGTGCTTGAAGACAGGAACGTGGGAGTGATGAAAGAGATTGTGGGACAGGCTTTTCAGGATCCGGTGACGGAATCCGCCATCGCAGGCTGGCTGGAATGCTCTGATTCCGAACATTTTGAGGCAGAATTGTATTTAATAGAGAAACAATAATATGGAAACACTTATCAATGAATTGAAAACCAAGATTATCGAGGCTCTTAAGCTGGACGGCCTCACTCCGGAGGACATTGATGCTGACGCTCCTCTCTTCCGGGAGGGGCTTGGTCTGGACTCCATTGACGCTCTGGAGCTTATGTTGCTTCTGGAGAAGAACTACGGCATCAGGTTGAAGAACCCCGCCGAGGGTAAGGAGGTCTTCAAGTCCGTCAGGACTATGGCCGAGTATATTCAGGCTAACCAGGCGAAGTAAGTGTCCGCGCGGATTGTCATAACAGGAGCCGGAATCATCTCTGCCATCGGGGTGGGGAAGGACGAGACTATGCGTTCCCTGATCGCCAGGAAAAGCGGCGTCGGGAGGCTCAGGCATCTTCAGACCGCCCATTCAGAACTTCCTTGCGGAGAAGTGAATATGTCCGATGAGGAACTGAAAAGCCTTCTCGGAATACCTGCTGACAGGATTATTCCTCGGACAACCTTGTTGGGAATAATCGCTGTCAAAGAGGCGATGGAACAGGCCGGGATTAAGGGTACGGACCGTGCCGCGTTGATCTCCGGGACCACGGTCGGGGGAATGGACTTGACTGAGCGTCATTATATTCAGGAAGGAGAATCGTCTTTTTTCAGCCTTCACGACTGCGGCAGCTGCACTGACGGAATCGCTGACTTTTTTGGAGGTTTCGATCTTGTCACCACAATCTCCACGGCTTGTTCCTCTGCGGCGAACTCGATAATGCTCGGTGCGGATCTGATCAGGAGCGGACGTTGCGATGTCGTTGTCGCCGGAGGTTCGGAATGCCTGACCAGATACCATCTCAACGGATTCAATTCCCTGAAGATTCTGGACAGCGAGCCGTGCAGACCTTTTGATGCGACCCGCAACGGATTGAATCTGGGCGAGGGAGCCGGGTTTGTGGTTCTGGAAAGTGAGGATCACGCTTTTGCAAGAGGCGCGCGACCGCTCGGAGTCCTCAGCGGCTACGGCAACGCTTGCGACGCTTTCCATCAGACGGCATCTTCGGATGATGGCGAAGGAGCTTTCCTTGCGATGTCCAAGGCATTGAATATGTCAGGATTGAAACCGGAGGACATCGACTACATCAACGCCCACGGCACCGCCACGCCTAACAATGACGCCAGCGAAAGCCGGGCGATGAGCCGACTTTTCGGATCTGATGTCCCGCCGGTCTCTTCCACGAAAGCGTTCACCGGTCACACGACCAGCGCCGCCGGGAGTATAGAGGCCGTCATTTGTCTGCTTGCCATCCGGTACGGCTTCATTCCGGCCAACCTGAACTGGAAGGAACCGTTTGACGGCGGCGTGGTTCCGGATGCAGAAGGGCGTGAGGGCGTACGGCTCAATCACGTACTGTGCAACTCTTTCGGTTTCGGAGGCAATGACTCATCCCTGTTGATTTCGCGTTATGCCAAATAGGATTTACATACATTCAGCCGCCCAGATTTCCGTCCAGAAGCCTCTCTGCGAGGATTGGATGGCTGATCCGGTCCGGCTTTCAGGTGAATATCTCAGAAGTCAGGATCCGGATTTCAAGCAGTTCCTGAGTCCGATGCAGGCGCGCAGGATGGGATTGATTCTGAAACGGGCCATCGCCGTTTCCCTGACCGCCTTGAAGGATGCCGGAATCGAATGTCCGGACGCCATATTCACGGGTACGGGGCTTGGCTGTATGGAGAGCACGGAGAACTTCCTGTCGGCGATGTGCCGGGACGGGGAGGAGATGCTTCCCCCGACCTATTTTATGATGTCCACGCACAACACGATCAGTTCTGCTGTGGCCATCTTGCTACGTTGCCACGGGTGCAACTGCACATATTCTCAGAAAGACATCTCCTTCGAGAGCGCACTGTTGGACGCTTTCCTCCAGCTCCGGGCCGGCGGAATCTCCAATGCCCTTGTCGGGGCTCACGATGAGACGACACCGGACACATACAGGCTTTTGAAAGGCGCAGGTTACTTTGATGACACAGCCACTGCCGCCGAGGCCTCTTCCGCTTTTGTCCTTTCCGCAGACGCGGCCTCTTCGACAGGCCCGGAGACCCCGGGCCCGCTTCAGGCTCGGCCCCAGGATCTGCCGGACGATCGGTCCCTGAGTTTGTCGAACGAACCCCTTTGCGAATTAGTTGACGTTCAGATTCTCCACTCTTCGGCTAATCTGGATTCTATTGTCAATGAATATAATGCCTCACGAATCCTCCGTAGCTCCGACTATTTTGCCCTGTTCGGCAAATGCTTCTCGACTTCCGGGTTGGGAATGTGCGAGGCCGCCGCAAGGATTGCAAAGGGCCTTGACAAGGACATCCTTGTCGTGAACGACGCCGGAGAGGATGTCGGACTTGTTTATCTGAAAAGCCTATGTGGAGACTGCTGACACTGTCCGTCATCCAGAGCCTCCTGCTGTCGGGAGGCCAGGTGCTTCTCAAGTTCGCCCTTGAGAAGATGGGATCCTTTGAGTGGACGTGGGCGTTTTTCGGCCGTCTGCTGGTGAACTGGTGGTTTCTGGGCTGCGGTCTCTGCTACGCCGGCGGCACGGTTCTGTGGATGTACATCCTCAAGAGGTTTCCGTTCAGTATGGCTTACCCGATGATCAGCCTGAGTTATGTGTTCGGAATGCTTGCGGCCATATTCATATTCCACGAGAATATTCCCGCCACCAGATGGATCGGAGTCTTTCTGATCATCAGCGGGTGTGTGTTTATAGTTAGGTGATTATGAGAAGTTTAAGAATAATATTCATTGGTCTTGCGCTGCTTTGCACTTCTCTGTCGGCTTTGGGAGCGGATTATAAGCCGCTGACGGAGGTGCAGACAGCAGAGGCGATTAAAAAGATCGACGCTTCTTGCGCCGGAATCAAGAGCCTCAAGGCTGATTTCAAGCAGATCAAGGACATCGTCATCCTCAATGAGAAGATGGTTTCGACCGGAAAGATGTGGTTTGCCGATGGAATGTTGAGGTGGGAATATGTCTCTCCCTACACCTACCTTTTCATTCTGAATAAGGAGAAGGTGCTTCTCCAGAGCAGCCAGACATCCAGCAAGATGGATGTGAACTCGAACAGGCTTTTCAAATCCATCGCAAGAATCATAATGGGCAGCATCACGGGGCAGGGGCTGTCCGGCTCCGGGGACTTCAAGGTGAAGATGTTTCTTGACGGCGAATGCTATGTTGCTGAGTTGGAGCCGCTTAAAAAAGAGATGAAGCAGATGTTCAAGACGGTGCGTCTGCATTTCGGCAAGGACTTGAAAGTCAGCGAGGTGGACTTGGTTGACAATAGCGGAGAGACGGTGATTTCGATTCTGAACGCTGAATATAATCAGGCAGTCGATGCGAAGGTTTTTGTTGTTGATTAGTCAGATTCTCTCGCTCGGAGTACCTTGCGTGGCAGCTTCAATGGTAGGTGAGCCTTGCCGAACCACGGTTGCTTCGACAGGCGCAGCGATCGGAGAGTCGGTCATTATACAAACCTCGGTCACCGAGCCTGTCGAAGTGACCATACAGACCGAACCAACTTCCACCCGCTACCTTTTTCCGTTCGATGACGAGGAAACAACTCGCTATACCGTAGCCATCACTTTCAAAAACGCCTCATTCTCAGGAATATGCGTGGCCAGACGGATGGACGGAATCATCGCCGGCTCAATTGTCAACGAGTTCGGCATCAGAGCCTTTGATTTCAAGATGAGCCGCGACCGCCGCCTCGTCAAACTGCTAAACGTGATTAAGCCTCTCGACAGATGCTTGATCCGCAGGACAATAGCGCGTGATCTGAAGCGACTCTTCAATGCGGCCACGGCTGATGGATATGTCTCCGTGGAGGATGACAAGATCATTATGCGGAGGCCTGACCGGAGTTACACTTTCTCAAAAATGAATATCCCGGAATGAGACTTTCAGGCACATTCTATACTGTACTCTCAGCCAGAGAGACCGAGAACGTATTCGATCCACTCATCAGGCTCGAACCTGACAACATTATCTTCAAGGCGCATTTCCCTGAATATCCGATCACACCGGGAGCGGTGCAGATCCGAGTGGCTACGGAACTGCTTGAAAGTCGTTCTGGGAAGTCATTGACCCTCAAGTCTGTTTCCGACCTTAAATTTATGGAACCTCTTCACCCCGGAGCAGAGGTGGAATATTCATTCACAAAATTGCTGGAGAGCGATAGCCACCTGAAAGTGGAACTCACTGTCCGTTCGGAGGATAGAGTCTTTTCAAGGATGAGCCTTGATTATTCCTGTTTGGATTTTTCCTCCGTTGCTTCGGCAGACACCATCGCTTTGACAAACTCGGCGACCGGTCTTGAGGTCACTGAACCTGTCGAAGTTCCCGGCCTGTTGAAGGAGCTGAAAACCTGCGTCATAGTTCCGGTCTATAACAATGCCGGTACAATCAAAGACGTGGTACAGAGAACGTTAAAGTTCTGCGGAGACGTGATTGTTGTCGATGACGGCAGCACAGACGGCTCGTCCGATTCCTTGGAGGACCTTGGTGTTGTGGTTGTCCGCTATGAGAAAAACCGCGGGAAGGGCTATGCCCTCAAGACTGGATTCAAGGAAGCCAAGGCCAGAGGATTCGAGCGGGCCATAACCATCGACGCTGACGGTCAGCATTACCCGGAGGACATCCCTGTGTTCGCATCCAAAGCCAGAGAGCATCCTGATGCCATACTCGTGGGAAGCCGTAACCTTCGGATGGAAAATATGCCAGGCGGCAACACATTTGCCAACAAGTTTTCGAATTTCTGGTTCAGGCTCCAGACAGGCGTGAACCTGCCTGACACCCAGTCTGGCTTCCGTCTCTACCAGCTGAACCATATCGGGGCTCTACATTTCCTGACCTACCGCTATGAAGCTGAATTGGAGTTGCTTGTGTTCCAATGCTGGAAAGGAGTCCGGATGCGTCCTGTCGGAATCCGTGTCTATTATCCTCCGGAAGGAGAACGTGTCACCCATTTCCGTCCTTTCCGGGACTTTTTACGCATAAGCGTCCTGAATACGGTTCTGTGCGTTCTCGCTCTCTTTTACGGTCTGCCTTCCCGGCTGTTTAGAAGCTGTTTGGTAAAAAATGAGTAAATTCGCATAATCATTTCAGCGAGGCGGAGTGACAGACTTTTTTCTTAAAATATACGACTTCTTTGCCGGAAGAAAATGGCTGGCGTCCTTGCTGTCGGCCCTTCTGGCGGCTTTGTGTCTGTTTCTGGCCTCACGGCTTCATTATGAGGAGGACATATCCCGATTCCTGCCGAGCGACGAAGAAAGCGCGAAATATTCCGAAGCCTACAACGCTCTCGGAAAGAAGAACAACATCATTCTGATTTTTTCCGCCAAGGATGGATCGGAGGCCGGTGAGGACGAGATTTCTGTGGCTATCCACGCTTTCGAGGACATTTTCGACGCCGTGGATTCCACCGGGCTTGTTCCTCAAAGGCAGATCACTGTTGACGGCGGGATGGCGTTCGGGATGATGAATGAGGTGGCTTCCGCTTATCCATTGTACTTGACGGAGGTTGATTATCAGCGAATTGACTCTCTCCTGAATATCCCTGACTACATCTCCGGACAGCTTGCCGCTGACCGCCAGTCGTTGCTGTTCCCGACCGGTGACGCTATGGTCACTAATGTCAGAACGGATCCTTTGCATCTGTTCACTCCTGTGCTTCAGCGGCTTAAGTCCAGCGCCGCCAACTCCAACTACGACATTGTCGAAGACTGCATATTCACAAAGGACGGCCACGGACTGGCCTTCCTGACATCTCCTTACGGCACGAGCGAGTCGGGGATGAACTCCAAGGTGGCGGAACTTGTCGATGATGCAATAAAAAGGCTTGAGGCTGAGCATCCTGAGGTTACTGTCTCCGCTGTGGGCGCTCCTTTGATCGCCGTGACCAACGCCACGCAGATTAAAAAGGACAGCATTCTGGCCATTTCTCTGGCCTTGCTCCTTATCGGTCTGCTGTTGGTCTTCACCTACAAACGCTTCTCGGACATCCTCTGGATAGTTCTTTCGATTACTTTCGGCTGGCTTTTCGCCGTCAGCGGCATCGCCCTGATCCGGGACAGTATGTCAATCATCGTCATCGGTGTAGCCTCCGTGATCATCGGCATAGCCGTGAACTATCCGCTGCATTTTATGGACGGTCTGAAATCCGGTGTGAGTCCCAGACAGAACCTGAAGGAAATGGTTGAGCCTCTGCTGGTCGGCAACATCACCACAATCGCCGCTTTCCTGTGCCTTGTCTGGCTGGATGCGGTGGCGATGCAGGACTTGGGTCTGTTCGGCTCGCTGATGCTGGCCGGAACGATCATATTTGTGCTTGTTTTCCTGCCGGTATTCACAAAATCCCGTAAAAGTGTCGGTGGAACGCTTGAGCTTGGGTGCATCCTTCCGGACAAGGCTCCCTCGGGCGGATGGCTTCTGGTCGCCGTGATGGCCGTGACGGTAGTGATGTATTTCCTTAGCGGAAGGACAAGTTTCGATTCCGATATGAGGAACATCAACTTTATGACTGACAATCAGAAACGGGATTTGGAGCTGTTGCAGTCCTCTTTGGAGCAATCCGGCTTCAAGCAGAGTTATGCCATCGCCGAGGGTTCTGACAGGGAGGCGGTGCTTCTAAGGAACGATGAACTTCTCGTAAGACTGGATTCCCTGAAAGGGCGGGTCGCCTTTGTCAAAGGTCCCGGCAATTTCGTCCCGTCGGAGTTGACGCAGACCGAAAGAATAGAGAAGTGGAACGACTTCTGGGGCGGAGGCCGCGCGGAAAGACTTCTGAACGAATTGGCCGGCGAAAGCCGTCGGCAAGGATTCTCCGAAGCGGCGTTCAGCCCGTTCACTGACATACTGACCAAGGAATATTCAGCATCTTCAGTCGAGGACTCTTCTTTGAGGGAGTCGTTTGACGGTGTCTATATCCTGAATGATGATGGGAAATGGATGGTCGTCAATCAGGTGTATTATGAAGCCGAGTCCGGTGCCGAGGCATTGAAGGAATCCCTGCGTCAGGACGGTGTGCTTGTGTTCGACACCGGCGACATCAGCAACCGTCTGGTCAGTGTCCTGTCAGATAGTTTCGATTACATCGGCCTGGTCTGCAGCCTTGTGGTGCTGGTGTTCCTGTGCCTTAGCTTCCGCCGCCCGGAACTCGGGCTTCTGTCCTTCTTCCCGTTGGCTGTCAGCTGGTTCTGGATCCTCGGGCTGATGAGCCTTCTGGACATCCGCTTCAACATCGTCAACATCATACTCGCCACATTCATCTTCGGACAGGGCGACGACTACACGATCTTCATTACCGAAGGCCTTGTCTATGAATATGCCTACGGGAAGAAACGTCTTGCCACCTACAAGAACAGCGTGTTCCATTCGGCAGTGATAATGTTCATCGGCATCGGCGCCTTGGTCTTGGCGAAGCATCCGGCGATGCGCTCGCTCGGAGAAGTGACCGTGATCGGAATGTTCATCGTGGTGGCGATGGCTTACTACCTGCCTCCCGTGATATTCAGATGGCTTACGGAAAAGAAAGGAGTGAAGCGTGACATTCCTCTCACTTTGAAGAGGTTGGCATATTCAGTCTATGCGCTTGTGGGATATGTGCTGCTGATGTTTCTGTTTGCCTATCCGTACACGTTCTTCCATTTCCTGTTCAAAGGGAACTCCGAGGACAGTAAGCAGAAATACCATCGGTTCATTCAAAGGATGTCCCGCTTCCTCTTGAGGCGTGTTCCGGGAGTCAAATTCACGCTGTCCGCAGGTGAAGGTTTCAGCAAGCCTTCAGTGATTGTGGCCAACCATCAGTCGCATCTGGATCTTATCTGCCTGATGGCCTTGAGTCCAAAGTTGATATTCTTCACGAACGATTGGGTCTGGAGGAATCCGATTTATGGCTATGTGATCCGCAAGGCCGACTATGTTCCCGTGAGCGGCGGAGTTGAGGGTCAGATGGACAGGATCAGGGCCTTGGTCGCGCGGGGATATTCATTGGTCATCTTCCCCGAGGGGACGAGAACTCCTGACGGCAAGGTAGGCCGCTTCCACAAAGGGGCTTTCTATGTGGCCGCCGAACTTGGGCTGGACATCACTCCGGTGTTCATACACGGGGCTTTCGACGTGCTTCCTAAGACGGATTTTATGCTTCGTGAAGGTTCTGTCCACGTTGAGGTGGGGTCGAGGATTTCTTGCCCGAAGGATTACCGCTCGATGACGAAGGAGTGTCGTAGTCTTTTCGTGAACCATTATGCCGAACTGCGCAAGACTTTGGAAACTCCTGAATATCTTTCCGTTTACGTCAGGTACAAGTACCTTTACAAGGGAGCCGATGTTGAGTCCCGCTGTCGCAAGGCCTTGTCCCGGGTCGGTGATGTGGCGTTTTTGCGCGAGGCTCCTTCCGGAGACTATTTTGAGCTGCACGTCTGCGGGCAGGGGGAGTACGCCCTGCTTTTCGCCCTGATGCATCCGGAAATCCGTGTTGATGCCTACGACAGGGACGAGGACAACATTCTGCTTGCGTCCAACATCTCCTGTCTGCCTGAAAACCTTCATTTCCATTTGGAATTATGAGACGGCTCGCACTTGTTCTTCTTGCCGCTCTGGTTTTCGGCCTTTCCGCGGATGCACGCAGACTGTCAGTTTTCCTCCCTGAACCTGACAAGGCCAACGGGGCGGCTGTGATTGTCTGTCCCGGAGGCAGTTACTATTGGCTTTCCAGAAAGGTCGAGGGTGTGGACGTCGCGCGGAAACTGGCCGAGGCCGGCTTTGCGGCGTTCGTCCTCCATTACCGCCACGCCGGCACAAGGTATTTCCTTTTCGGCGGCCTGGCGATCCGGCAGAGCCACTATCCCGAGGCTCTGGATGACCTTCGGACTGCGATTGTCGAGGTGCGGCGCAAGGCTTCTGAGTATTCTGTTGATCCTTCCAAGGTCGGTGTGATGGGCTTCTCCGCCGGAGGTCACCTTGCCCTGAACGCCTGCAAGGATGCGGTTGATATTAAAGGAATATCCTCGTACCCGTCGTTTGCGGTCTCCGTCTATCCGGTTGTCACGATGAGCGATGAGCCCATTGTCCACAAGCGTTCCAGAAAGGCTTTGCTCGGAAAGCGACGGAATGACCCGGACCTGCGGCGGCGGCTGTCAATGGAACTGGACATCCCGCCTGAAATGCCGCCGGTCTTACTTGTGAACTGCCTCGATGACCCGACAGTGGACTGCCGCAATTCCGTGGTGATGGACAATGCCCTGACCAACTCCGGAATCTCGCACAAGTATATTCAATTCCCCACCGGCGGCCACGGCTTCGGTGTATCATCTCTCCAAGCCGACTGGTTTTCCCTTTTTCTGGATTGGTTCGACGGGTTACCGCTTCAAGGTCACTACTATTAACCCTTATTTGGCGTAGCGGAATC
Source organism: Eggerthellaceae bacterium (assembly GCA_963604245.1). Lineage (GTDB taxonomy): Bacteria > Bacteroidota > Bacteroidia > Bacteroidales > UBA932 > Cryptobacteroides. Next base: position 383 of record CAVCPY010000138.1, on the reverse strand, counting down.
GGTCCTGCAATTCTGATATCCGTTCGAGTAGCCTTTCGAAAGGAATTTTCTCACCATAAACGAAGTGCTCCAGCATTTCGGCATAGTCCGCTTTCCAGGCAGAAAGGCAACGCTCAGGTGGATAAAAGTCAATTTTGTCTGGATAGTCCTTGTCATAATCTGCATATCCGATATGATAAAACTTACGGCGGTGTTCAACTGTTTTTGAATAAAGCTCCAAGTCTGAAAGAGCCGTAACTCCAAACTCCGTATCCATCAAACGCTCCAAGTCATATAAATGCCTTGTCATTCGGAGACTTCTCGGTTCTTCCTTTTGAAATTCTTCATTTAAGAAGCTGTTTAAAAATAATTCCTCTTTTTTCTTACGCGGCCTTTCCGGCCAT
>CAVCPY010000137.1:0-9150 GCA_963604245.1 Eggerthellaceae bacterium | reverse complement strand
ATGGCCGGAAAGGCCGCGTAAGAAAAAAGAGGAATTATTTTTAAACAGCTTCTTAATCTTGATACATTAACAGGTACAAACAGTATAATAATGGATTTAGGACTGTTCAGAGTGGCCGCCGCCGTGCCAAGGGTGAAAGTGGCGGATGTTGAATATAACGCAGGGTCAATCTGCGACCTGACCGACAAGGCAGAGGAAGAGGGAGCGTCGCTGGTCGTGTTCCCCGAACTCTCGATTACAGGCTACACCTGTCTGGACCTTTTCGGTCAGAACCTTCTGCTGACAAAATCGGAGGAGGCGGTAGGCAAGATCATGGACTTCACAAGAGGCAAACACATCACTGTGGTTGTGGGCGCTCCGGTCCGTTTCAGAGGCCGTCTCTACAACTGCGCCATCGTGCTCCGCAACGGAGGAATAAAAGGCATAGTGCCGAAAATCTACCTTCCGACCTACGCCGAATTCGATGAGGGCCGCTGGTTCGCGTCCGGGTCCGATTTCCTCGGGCCGGACAACTCGGCTACTGGACGTTTCGTGGACGATGGCAAGGACTATTACCGTGACGGCTTCGACTCAATCATCAAGTACTGCGGCCACCGCTGCAACATCTCCCCGAACCTGCTGTTCACAGTAGGGAGCGCAACGTTCGGAATCGAGATCTGCGAGGATTTCTGGACGCCGATTCCGCCTTCGTCCTTCCTCGCCCCTTCCGGAGCGCAGGTGATAGTCAACATCTCGGCCTCCAACGAGGTCATGACAAAACATCAGCAGCGCAAGGAACTTATCTCCAACCAGTCAGGGCGCACGGTTTCAGGCTACATCTACTGTTCCGCCGGATATGGGGAGTCCTCGATGGACACTGTTTACGGAGGCTCGTCAATCATCTGCGAGAACGGACACGTGCTGGCCGAGAACGAAAGGTTCCAGCTTCACGACACGATGATATTCGCCGACCTTGACATCGAGAAACTGAATGTTCTCCGCCAGAAGAAGAATTCCTTCCGGGGAATGACCCCGGACGGGACTTCGGCGTGTGAATATTCAGGATTATATTCCTGCTACGACCTCGGCCCCGCCGCTCCGACGGATTTTGACAGGAAGTTCCACCGTTATGTCGAGCCGCATCCGTTCCTCCCGGAGGGGGATCCGGCTGAGATTGCCGAGCGCTCAAAGGAAATTCTCCAGATTCAGACGACAGGTCTTATCGCCCGACTGGAGCACATAGGCTGCAGAAAGGCTGTACTGGGAATATCCGGCGGCCTCGACAGCACACTGGCTCTTCTGGTGACGGTTATGGCATTCGACAGGCTCGGAATCCCGAGAGAGAACGTCATCGGAATCACAATGCCGGGTCTTGGCACGACGCACCGCACCAAATCCAACGCCGTGGACCTGATGGAGGTTCTGGGCGTGACCACCCGCGAGATCTCCGTTGTGGCGGCCGTGGAGCAGCACTTCAAGGACATCGGCCACGACCCGAAGGTGATGGATTCCACCTACGAGAATGCCCAGGCCCGCGAGAGGACACAGATTCTGATGGACATAGCCAATCAGGAAAACGGACTCGTGATCGGAACCGGCGACCTTTCCGAACTTGCTCTCGGCTGGTGCACCTACAACGGAGACCATATGTCGATGTACGCCGTCAACGCCTCCGTGCCGAAGACTTTGATCAAGTACCTTGTGCGCTGGGCCGCCGGGAATGTGTTCACAGATGCGGCGACCAACGGCGGAAGGTCGGCGGCCGAGATTCTCATCGACATCGCCGACACGCCTATCAGTCCGGAGCTTACGCCTGCTGACTCAAAGGGACAGATCAAGCAGAAGACAGAAGACCTGATCGGCCCGTATGAGCTGCACGATTTCTTCATCTACAACTTTATGAGGTACGGCTTCTCTCCGGTGAAGATTTTCCACCTTGCCTGCCGGGCGTTCGGGGAAGCCGCCAACGGAGCCGACTGCGGAAAGAATGCCGCCTCGCACCCGGACGTGACCTTCGACAAGGCCACTATCCTCAAGTGGCTGAAGAAGTTCTACTGGAGGTTTTTCAGCCAGCAGTTCAAGCGATCCTGTATGCCGGACGGCCCGAAGATCAGCCTCGTGAGCTTCTCGCCGCGCGGCGACTGGCGGATGCCTTCCGACGCACAGGTGAGGCTCTGGATTTCCGAACTATACAGGATTGAGCCTTAAATAGCGTCTTAGTTCAACCTTGAGAACGAGTAGCCGAAACGTTCGCGGGCGGCGCGCTCAAGGGCTTCACGGTCGTCCGGGTGGGCGATGGATATCAGAGCCTTGGCACGCTCCGCAAGGTTTTTGTTGCGGAGATAGACACAACCATATTCAGTGACCACGTATTGCGTCTGGAAGCGGGTTGTGACCACTCCGGCTCCCGGAGCCAGGTGAGCGACAATCTTGCCCCTGCCTTTTGCCGTTCGCGACGGCAGAGCTATGAAGGTCTTGCCGCCTTCGGAGAGGGCTGCCCCGTACATAAAATCGTGCTGGCCACCGACACTTGAGAAGATCGTGTCACCGATGCTGTCGGCGCAGATCTGACCGGTCAGGTCAACCTCGATGGCTGAATTGATCGCCATAGCGTTCGGATTCTGCCGGATGCGTTGCGGGTCGTTTGTCCAGCCCACATCGTAGAACACAGCGTCCTTGTTGTGGTCAAGGTACTCGTACATATGGCGCGAGCCAAGGGCGAGACAGGCCACGCTGCGGCCCGGCTCAATCTTTTTCAGGGAGTTGTCAATCACACCGGACTGCATCAGCCGGAACACTCCGTCCGTCATAGCCTCCGTGTGAAGCCCGAGATGCTTATGGTTCTTCAGACCGTTCAGAATGGCGTTAGGAATGCCTCCGACACCGATCTGGAGGGTCGCTCCGTCAGGAATCTCGGCGGCGATGTACGAGCCGATGGCCGACTCAATCTCTGTAGGAGGGCCGAACTGCATATCCACAGGAGGGTCGTCGCACTCGACGGCGGCGGTGATCTGAGACTCGTGGATCATCGCCGTGCCATAGAGATACGGGATGCTCTTGTTCACCTGGGCGATCACAATCTTCGCGGACTCGACAGCCGGCTGGGCGAGGTCAGCGGAAATGTTATAGCTGCAATAGCCGTTCTCATCAGGAAGCGAGCAGTTGATGCACGCCACATCGACAGGAATCTCGCGGCGGCGGATCAGCGATGGGAGTTCCCCGAGGAAACCCGGGATGAGGCTGCCGTACCCCTGTGCGACATACTGCCTCTGGTCGGCGCACAGAAACAGACTGTTCACGAAGAACGAATCCTTGTACTCCGGTCTGCAGAACGGAGCGGGGCCTTTGGTGATGTTGAAGCCGGAGACAATGTTGACCCCGCGGAGTTCGTCCGCACGGCGGGCAAGAGCCTCCTGAATGATGACGGGAACCGCGGTGCTTCCCTGAAAGAATACCCAGTCGCCCGACCTTACGAGTTTTACAGCCTCGTCAGCACTTACGTATTTCATAAAATAACCTTATCTAAACAATTAATCATCTGTTTTCTGCAATTCGGCAAAGAGAGCAAGGCGCTCATCCAGGGCACGGAAATCATCATCGGAATTAAGAAGGGAGACACAAACCCTTATCCCTTCCCTGACGCTTCTTGTGGAGACCATAGTGATGGCGCAGACCCCGCAGCGAAGCAGATTCAGCAGCAGCTGGCTGCCGGTCAGACCGTCATAGCCGATCGTGAAGAAGAAACCATCACTCACATCCTCATCCAGATCCTTGTCATACACGATGTGGAATCCGTGACGCAGGAATATCTCCTTTGCCCTTCCGGCTCTGCGGCCATATTCACGCATCTCGCCCACGAAGTCATATTCACCGCCCACCGCAGCTTTAAGCATCGCCGCAAAAGCGAACTGCGCCGAGTGAGAACAGCTTGATGAATTGACATAGAGGTAGGTAAGTGAGAAATTGTCGCCGAATCGGCCTAGGCCGTAGCGTTCGCGGAGCGCTGGATATTCCCTGTGATAGAGTTTGTCCGAGATAGCGACCATAGCGATGCGCTCCCCGGCGTAACTGAATATCTTCGAGGCGGACACCATCAGCACACAGTTGCCGGTGTAGCGCGCCACGGTAGGCTGGTAAGGCGGCTCGAACGGCACGGAACGGTCCTTGCGGAAATCCATACAAAGGTAAGCCATATCCTCAAGCGCCACCACATCGTACTTGTCGCACAGCGCCCCGAGACTCTTCAGCTCTTCCTCGGTCAGGCAGACCCACGAAGGGTTGTTAGGGTTTGAATATACTATCGCGGCGACACGTCCGTCATCGAACACCTCCGCAAGTTTCTCACGGAACTTCTCCCCCCTGAAATCATAGAGGTCAAACATCCTTGTTTTAAAGCCAAGTACCTTTGCCTGAAGATAATGCGATGGGAAACCCGGATTGAGATAGACGACGGTGTCTTTCTCGGGATTCATCTGAATGCACTCCAGCAACAGGTTATAGCACCCCTGCATCGAACCGACGGTCGGGATTATCCCCTCCGGAGATATGTCCACCCCCACAAAAGCCTTGATGAAACGGGACCCGTTCTCCTTCAGTTCCGGAATTCCGCAGACCGGAGGATAGACCGAAGCGTCCCCGTCGTCCAACGACTTTTTCTGAGCCTCCAAGCCTATACCGCAAGCCCGCAGTCCCGGGATGCCGAACTCCAGATGGAGGAACTTCTCTCCGGAAATCTTCTCAAGCTCTTGCGACACATTGACACACTGGCGGATTGTGGCCCTGCCGATGTCGGCGATGTCGCACCTGCGCAGCACCTCGTCTATGGATTGTCTGGAGACCGCTTTCATTTCGAGAAGTTTTTGGAGACCTCCAGTCCGGCGTTGAAGGCAGCGATGTTCATCTCCACTATCTTCCCACCTTTGCGGGAGAATACATTGGCGATTCCCTCACGGAGCTTCTCCGGCTCTAAGATTTCCAGAACGGCGGAGGAGGCACCCAACAGGACCATATTCGCACTGCGCGGAGATCCTGCCTTTTTCGCGATCTCATCGCAGTCCAATGTTATGACATTGCCGATTTTATGGAGTTCGGCGGTGACCAGCTCGACGGGAGGGTAATTAGGAATGTTCACAAACGGGGTGGAGTTTGTCACTATCCAACCTCCCTTTGAGAGCCAAGGCAGGTAGCGGAGAGCCTCCATCGGCTCCAAAGAAAGGATGAGGTCGCATTTCCCTCTCGGTATCAAATCGCTCCAGATCCTCTCGGTGCTGATGCGCAGGTTGCTCTGCACATCACCGCCTCTCTGGCTCATTCCGTGCACCTCGGCCTGTTTCAGATGAAGGTTCTGGTCAAGAGCCGCCCAACCGACCACCGTTGCGATCGAGAGAATTCCCTGTCCCCCGACACCTGATAATATAATGTCTTTCTTTGCCATATCGATTACGCTTTTTTGTTGGCCGCCGCGTGGCGTTTCGCTGTCTGAATGCACTCACGGCGACAGATGATGACTGACACGCCGCTGTAGCCTAATTCATCATCAATCACCTTCTCCATATCCGGATAGTTCTTAGGAAGAGGAACAATCGTCCGGATGTGTTCCGGCTCGACTCCGAGACCTTTGCAAATCTCCTCAAGTCTGCCGGTTCCGGCGGAGTCCTGACCTCCGGTCATTCCGGTCGTCAGGTTGTCCGAGATGCAGATTGTGACGCTTGCCCCGGCATTGACGCAGTCCAGAAGGCCGGTCATACCGCTGTGGGTGAACGTGGAGTCTCCGATCACCGCCACGGCAGGCCACACACCGGAATTGGCGGCTCCGAGCGCCATCGTGATGGAAGCGCCCATCTCCACGCAGGTCTGGAACGAGTTGAATGGAGGCATATACCCAAGAGTGTAGCAACCGATATCGCTGAACACACGGGAGGTAGGGGCATATTCCTTAAGCACCGCATTAAGCGCTGTGTAGAAATCCCTGTGGCCGCATCCTTGGCAAAGCGCCGGCGGACGCGGAACGGCGACCTCTGATTTTGAATATGCCTCCATCGGCGGCAGACCAAGCGCTGCGCGCACACAGTCCGGTGTGAGTTCGCCGGTCCTCGGAAGGGTACCGTCAAGGCGGCCTTGGATCTTCGTCCACCTTCTGTCCTCCGGATCGTAAAGAATGCCGCGCAGCTTCTCCTCAACAAGAGGCTGTCCCTCCTCAAGCACAAGAATGGCGTCGCAAGTGGCGGCCATTTCTCTTGCCAAAGCCTTAGGGAACGGATAGCGGGTCACCTTGAGAGTCGAATAAGGGCATCCTTCAGGGAAGGACTCCATCAGATAGTTCCAAGCGATTCCACAAGCGATGACTCCCATCCTGTGATTGTGGCCTTCGACGTAACGGTTGTCCGGAGAGGCAACAGAATCATCCTCAAACGACAGCAAATCTTCAGCCAGCTGACGGACGCGCCTTCTGGAGTTGGCCGGCAGGGTCACCCAATTCTTCTCGTGAAGTTCGTCCGGGAAATGAAGCCTGTTCTCCCTACGGATTTCCCCTGCCTCGACAACGGCCCTGGAATGAGCCATACGGGTTGTAAGGCGCATAAGCACAGGAATATGATTGGCCTCGGAATAGTCGAACGCCTCACGGGCCATTTCATAGGCCTCCTGCTGGCTGGAAGGCTCGAAGCAAGGCATCATCGAGAAGTCCGCATAGAATCTGGAGTCCTGCTCGTTCTGCGATGAATGCTGGGACGGATCGTCGCAGGCGACAACCACAAGGCCACCGTTTGCCCCGGTCACGGCCGAATTGACGAAAGCGTCGGCGCAGACGTTCATCCCCACGTGCTTCATACACACAAGGGCTCGCTTTCCTGAATATGAAACGCCGAGCGCCGCCTCCATCGCCGTCTTCTCGTTGGAAGACCAGTCGCAGTGAATTCCGCGCTCTTTTGTGAGAGGGTGCGCCTGAATGTATTCCGTTATTTCAGTCGAAGGCGTGCCCGGGTAAGCGTACACCCCGGAAAGCCCGGCGTGCAAGGCTCCCAAAGCCAAAGCCTCGTCACCCAAAAGAAGTTTCTTTTCTGACATAACTTGTAGAGGTTTATTGTTTTCGTGTTATTTCGGCTACAAGTTACGAAAAATCCTAAATATTCAAAAATTTCTTTCAGATTTCAACTAAAATCCATTAACTGCTGCATAATCGTCAGGGCAGACAAAACCGATCATCTCCATACTCCACGACCCTCCGGACACACCCCGCTTCCGGCGAAAAAATATTTTGATTTGGGATAATTTGTGAGTAATTTTGGAAATATGAATATTCTTGTGACTGGGGCCAACGGCCAGTTGGGGACCGAACTCCGGAATGTGGCGGCAGGAAGCTGCCACAACTACATATTTTCAGACGTGACATCACTTCCGGGAGTCGAGACGCTCAATCTTGACATCACGAACATCGATGCTCTAAGGATTGTCTGCGACTCTGAAAAGGTCGATGTCATCGTGAACTGCGCGGCCTACACGAATGTGGACAAGGCCGAGGACGAGCCTTCGATGGCAATGCTGCTGAACAGCGCCGCGGCAGGAAATCTGGCAAAAGTCGCGGCTGAAAGGGACGCTGTGCTGGTCCACATCTCCACTGACTATGTCTTCCACGGAGACGTTCCCTTGCCGTGCAAGGAGGACTGGCCGACAGACCCTCTGGGAGTATATGGATCCACCAAACTGGCCGGCGAGAAAGAAATCGAGAAATCAGGATGCAGGGGCATCATATTCAGAACAGCTTGGCTATACTCTCCTTACGGCAAGAACTTCGTCAAGACGATGCTCAGCCTGACGGAGGAAAGGGACACTCTCAAAGTCGTTTTCGACCAGATCGGGACACCGACCTACGCCCGCGATCTGGCGACGCTGATTACAGGAATCATCGAAGGCGGCCAACTTGACAGGACCGGAATATATCACTTCTCCGACGAAGGCGCGGTCTCGTGGTATGACTTCGCCAAGGCGATCAGTGAGATCGGCGGAACTGTCTGCGACATCCAGCCCTGCCATACGGAGGATTATCCTTCCAAGGCACGGCGGCCACGTTTCTCGGTACTGGACAAGACAAAGGTGAAAGAGACCTTCAAGGTTGGAATTCCCTACTGGCGGGACTCGCTGAAAGACTGCATAGCAAGAATCAAACAACACTGAATATAACAATGAAAGGAATCGTTCTCGCCGGCGGAAGCGGAACCCGCCTCTACCCGATCACAAAGGGAGTCAGCAAGCAGATGCTGCCTGTCTATGACAAACCGATGGTCTATTACCCGATCTCCGTGCTTATGACGGCGGGAATCAAAGACATCCTCATCATTTCCACGCCTGCCGACCTGCCCGGATTCCAGAGGCTTCTGGGCGACGGCAGCGATTTCGGAGTGAACTTTGAATATGCCGGACAACCTTCCCCGGACGGTCTGGCACAGGCTTTCATCATAGGGAAGGATTTCATCGGGAATGACTGCGCCTGTCTTGTGCTGGGGGACAACATATTCCAAGGCACCGGTTTCTCGGATCAGTTGAGAGAGGCTGTGCGCACTGCGGAGGAAGAGGGCAAGGCGACCGTGTTCGGCTATCAGGTCAGCGACCCTCAGCGCTACGGTGTGGCCGAGTTTGACTCCGCCGGGAACTGCCTCAGCATCGAAGAGAAACCGACCGAGCCAAAGAGCGATTACGCCGTGACAGGGTTGTACTTCTACCCTAACGAGGTGGTGGAAATCGCTCACAGGATCAAGCCTTCAGCCAGAGGTGAACTGGAGATAACTACAGTGAACCAGGAGTTTCTGTCAGCAGGAAAACTGAAGGTCCAGAAACTCGGACGAGGTTTCGCCTGGCTGGACACGGGCACTCACGAATCCCTCGCCGAAGCCTCGACCTACATCGAGGTCATAGAGAAACGTCAGGGACTCAAGGTGGCCTGTCTGGAGGAAATCGCCTACAGAAAGGGCTGGATAACAGCCGATCGGCTCCGGGAACTCGCAAAACCGATGATCAGGAACCAATACGGTCAGTATTTGGCCAGGCTTGCGGAGGAATAGCCGCTTGATTGATGTCGTTGAATATAGTAATCCTTAAATAATAACTTGGTAATCTTTGTGTGTCTTTTTGGTCTATATTTCTTTTCTCATCGGTCATGTACCTCCAGTACACTCC
>CAVCPY010000136.1:0-2767 GCA_963604245.1 Eggerthellaceae bacterium | reverse complement strand
AGTTTGTCCGAGACTTAAAGTTGATAGTTAAACGCCTGTTTACAGGCACCTTATATGATAATTATTTACGTATGAAAGGAATCATCAGAATTTTGATTGTGGCGCTGGCGGTGGCCGGGGCGGATGTGAATGGCTCGATGGCGATGGCACAGGGAAGACGTGGGGCTAAGGACGGCCAGGAGAGTCAAGTGCAGGAGGCAAAGGACTATAACTTCTTCAGGGCGAGGGAGGTGATGAATGAGTCTGGGGACTACGAGAAGGCCCTGGGGTTGCTCGGGAAGCAGCTCCAAAGCGCACCGGGGGATGTCAAGACGCTGGTGTTCAGATGCCAGCTTTACAAGGATTTGGGGCGTTATGGGGAGGCACTGGCGGACATCAACGCGGCGATCAAGAACAACAACCGCAAGTCGGGATATTCAGAGGCGGTGCTTTACTGGTGGAAAGCGTGGGTTTACGGTGCGATGGGAGACAAGGACGGGAATATGCAGAATCTGGCGAAAGCATATTCATTAGCAAAAAAGAACCGCAAGGGAGAGGGGGAAAACTACGCCAACCTTTGCCACAACTACTGCGACAAACTGACGCGCGCGGGGCGGGATGCGGAGTCGCTCGCCATCTGCCGCGAACTGATGAAAGAAGACGAGGCAGACATTGTCGCCGCGTCTCTGGCGGCAAGGAATATGCTCGCGGCGGGAGACATCGAGGGAGCAGGGAAAATCATCCGTGAATATTCAAGGTTCGGAAGTGACAACACGGAATTCGACTATGCGTCAATGAAATACTGGGAGGCTGTCGGTGACAGGCATAAGGCTGTGGATGCGGCGCTTGACTATGTGGGGCATTATGATGCGGAGCAGATTGATGTCGTGATTGGGGCTTTGAAGGCCGACCGGAAATATTCAGAGGCAATGCTGAGGAAGAGAATCAATGAGGGCGCTGAAAACAAGCCCGTATGGCAGGCGACGCTGGCTTTATACTACTATTACACGCACGACTTTGAGCCTGCATTGAAGGAGTTATTACAAATGATTGATGAATATGGTGGCAAGGATGAATTGGCGGGATATGTGGCATCTTGCTATGACAGGCTGGGAATGCCGGAGGAAGCGGTCAGAACGCTGAAAGATGCCGAGGAGGTTCAGGTTAAAGAAGACCCTTGGTACTACTACTGCGTACTGGGAGACTACTATCAGGATTGCGGGCGATATGAAGACGCTATCTCCGTGTTGGACAAGGCGATAGAAGAGGATCCGGCGGATGCGTTCCCCTATTATAAAAGTGGGTGGTGCTATGAGTTCCTCGGCGATGAGGCAAAGGCTATGGAGCGTCATTCTTCAGGAATAGAGATGGACGACAGCTATCCTTACATATTCCTGATGCGTGGTGAGATTTACCTGAAGCAGGGGAAGAAGGAGCTTGCGGACGCGGATTTCAAGGCGGTGGTAGAGAAGGACACCGTTTTGGACGATAGCAGCTGCCGTCAGTATGCGCTGCACTTCTTGGGAAGGGACAAAGAGGCGCTTGAGTGGCAGGATTCGTTGGCGGCGAAGTTCCCTGACAAGCCAGGTACCTATTATGACCAGGCCTGCCTGTATTCCAGAATGGGCCGGACGGAGGATGCGGTAAAGGCGATCAAGACCGCGCTTGAGCGTGGCTACAACAACTTCCGTCACATAGCGGATGACGACGACCTTGACCCTATCAGGAATATTCCGGAGTTTGTGTCGCTGGTCGGGAAGTACAGTGCCGATCACAAGGCGTTTGTGGAGCGGCTTCGTGGGGAGCTACGTGGTGGATTCCGTGGGGAACTCCGCACGGAATCAGCCGACTCATCGGCCTCCGGCACAGTGACGGAAGTGGCCTTCAAGCGCCATCAGGGAGGCACTTTCGAGATTCCGTGCGAGGTCAACGGCCTGCCTTTACGGATGCTGTTTGATACCGGAGCATCATCGGTCACGCTTTCTTCCGTGGAAGCGAACTTTATGCTGAAGAACGACTATCTGTCCACCAAAGACTTAGGTGGCAAGGAATATTACCGGATAGCCGACGGCGGCCTCACGGAAGGCACCCTCGTGACCCTTCGTGAGGTCAAGATCGGCGATTTCGTCCTGAAGAACGTTAAAGCCTCCGTAGTGGCTAACCAGAAAGCCCCCATCCTCCTCGGCCAGAGCGTGATGGAGCGCTTCGGCACCATCACCATCGACAACATCGGCGGCAAGCTGCGGATCAAAGCTAAACAATAAAGCAATGAGAAAATCTGCTATAATAGTTTCTGTCTTGTCCGTCATTCTTCTGTTGAGTTCAATGGAAGGTGCCGCAAAAACTGTGTGCGACACGGTTCCGCAGAAGTCGCAAATAGGATTGGTTGAGAGGCCGAGGCTGCTAAGTCGTGTCGGAGAGCTGGGGTTCAAGTACAATGATTTGTTTGGAAGTATTACTTCCCTTTCCGATTCCATACCAGACATCCTTAAGGACTTGCCGCCGTTAAAAGGCTTAAAATACAGGACATACACAATAAGTTGTAAAAAAGACAGCTGCATTACCTCGCGTTCGATCATTGCTGTACGATGTCCGAAGGATAGTGTGTTGCTCAGATGGGTCTGCAAATCGATAGAAGAGTGGGATACGCTTTCGAGGGGATCTCTTTCAGACCAAGAATCATTACGGTCCGCCGGAGAGATCGTGACATTTTATATTAAGAAGCTGTTTAAAAATAATTCCTCTTTTTTCTTATGCGGCCTTTCCGGCCATTTTCATCTTTGTCATC
>CAVCPY010000135.1:0-4673 GCA_963604245.1 Eggerthellaceae bacterium | reverse complement strand
TTTATCCGCAAAAATCCTTCACAAAAACTTACCAACTTATTTTTTCATCATCACTAAGAATCATCTGAAAAGTAAGATTTCTTACTGATTTAGGCGCGTCAATATCCGTTGGCGCGCTTTTTTTCATTTATAATCGTTATCTTTGCGGAATGCAAAAGAGAACAACATCATTAAATAACACTTTTACGAAATGAAGAGAACCGCTCTGGCATTAATGCTGATCGCTCTTGTGGCTTCATGCGACACGAGGCCGAAGACCGCTGTCCAGAAGAAGACCGACGCCTATGCGCTCGTGAAGATCGAGTCGCCTGACCTCTCCGGCATCACGGACAACGGCAAGGAAGTCCTTAACCTCTACAAATTTGCGGCCGACCAGGCCGACAGCATCTACTGGAAACAGTATTTCGGCGACAAGTCGCTGATGGATAATCTGAAGGATGCTGATTTGCGGGACTATGCCAAGATCAACTACGGCCCTTGGGATCGTCTCGACGGCTCCACATTCGTCAGCGGTTTCGGTGTCCTTCCGCTTGGAGCGAACTTCTATCCGGCTGATATGACGGTGGCCGAGTTTGATTCATTGGCTAATCCCGTGAAGACGAGTCCATATTCACTCATCAGGCGCGGCGCTGACGGAAAGCTCGCCTGCGTGTGGTACCACGACGCCTTTGAGTACAACATTGACAAGATATGCAACTACCTCAAGGCAGCCGCGGACATCACCATCAAGCCGAGCGTGCGCAACTATCTCCTCAAGAAGATCGACGCGCTTAAGTCTGACTATTATTATGACAGTGACCTCGCCTGGCTGGAGATGACCGACAGCAAAATGGACCTGGTCATCGGCCCGAACGAGGTGAATGATGACCGTCTGTTGGGTCTCAAGGCCTCCTACGAGGCTTATGTGCTTCTGAAAGACCTGAAGCGCACAGAAGTTCTCGACGGGTTCACCTCAATGCTCCCTGAACTCCAGAAGCAGATCCCTTGCGAGGATCAGTACAAGACTTTCGTTCCTGGAGACGAGTCGGACATCTACGCTTATGATGCCATATACTGCGCCGGTCACGCCAACGCCGGTATCAAACTGATCGCCCTCAACCTTCCTTACAGCGAGGAAGTCCAGGCCAAGGCGGGGACGCGCACCGCGCTGCTGCGCAACATTATGATGGAGAAGTTCAACAGGGTCGTCAATCCTGTCGGCATCGTGGTCCTGACTCCTGACCAGCAGGCACATCTTGACGAGGAGGCGTTCTACTGGAACATCGCCTTCCGCGAGATTTCCCACGGACTTGGCGTCAAGGAGACCGTCAACGGCAAAGGCACGGTCAACGAGGCTCTCGGCAACAAGGCTCTCACGTGGGAGGACGCCAAGGCCAACGCACTCGGGCTTTACTTCGTCTGCAGACTGATTGACGAGCACAAGATTCCCGCTCTCATCACCAAGGAGGACGCAATCACCACATTCGTGGCGAACCTTATCCGTTCAGAACGTTTCGGAGAGACCTCGCAGCTGGGAAGGGCTTACGTGATGCTTTTCAACTACCTCAACGTCAACGGTGCATTCAAGCGCGGGGACAGCGGGAAATATTCTATCGACTTTGAGAAGACGCTGTCGCTCGTGTCCGAGTTCGCGGGCATCGCCATCAAGACACAGGCGACCGGTGACTACGGGTTTGCGGAGCAGTTCGAGAACACGTACTGCGTTCAGTCGGATGACTTCAAGGCTGACTTGATGAACATCCGCCTTGAGAACATCCCTATTGACATAAGGTTCGAGTTTCAGAGATAACAACTAATAATCAATACTACTGAAATGGCTGAAAAAAAATTCAATGTGAAGTACTGTGTGCTTCTGCCAATCGTCCTTCTGGTCACACTCGTCCTGTGGTGTGTGCCTACCTCTTTCTTCGGCATCGACGCACTGACTGTTGTCCAGCAGCGGGTGATCGCCCTGTTTGTCTTCGCCGCCCTGATGTGGATTTTCGAGATTATCCCGAACTGGACAACCTCCGTGCTGATCATCGTGATTGCCCTGCTGACAATGTCCGACAAGGGACTCGGGTTCTTCTGCAATCCTGAGTTCGGACAGCTCGTCAGCTACAAGAAGATAATGTCATCTTTCGCAGACCCTGTGGTAATGCTGTTCCTCGGCGGATTCGTGCTTGCGATTATGGCCGAAAGGTTCGGTCTGGACGTGACCCTTGCGAAGGGCCTCCTGAGCATATTCGGAACCAAGCCTAAGATGGTGCTGCTTGGATTCCTCACCATAATCTCCGTGTTCTCGATGTTTATGAGCAACACCGCCACCGCAGCTATGATGCTGGCTTTCCTCGCCCCTGTACTCTCGAAACTTCCGAGCGATGACCGCGGTAAGGTCGGTCTGGCTCTGTCCATCCCTATCGCAGCCAATCTCGGCGGTATGGGAACCCCTATCGGAACCCCTCCGAACGCCACGGCCAAGGGCTATCTTGAGCAGGCCGGAATCGATGTCTCATTCATAGACTGGAGCGTGCATATGATTCCTTACGTCATCATAATGGTGCTTCTGGCCTGGGTTCTTCTCCTTATGTTCTTCCCGTTCAAGACGGAGAAACTCGTGCTTGAGATTCCTGAGAACACGAAGAAGAAAGACTGGAGGAGCAAGGTTGTCTGGATTACTTTCGCCGTCACCATCCTTCTGTGGATCACTGAGCAGCTCCACCACATCAGCTCCAACATCGTGGCGCTGATTCCGCTTGGAGTGTTCACGGCTACCGGTCTTTTCGGTAAGGAGGAGATCAAGGAAATCAACTGGACGGTGCTATGGCTCGTCGCCGGAGGGTTCGCCTTGGGTTACCTGCTTCAGGACACGGGACTTGCCAAGGTGCTGATAACAGCCATTCCTTTCGGCACGATGTCTGTTGTCCTTGTGCTGGTTGTCGCCGGTCTTGTCTGCTACACCCTGTCGAATTTCATCAGCAACTCGGCTACGGCGGCTCTGCTGATTCCGATTCTTATAGTCGTGGCCGAGGGTATGGCCGATCCGGCCGCGGCGAACAATGCGGCCTTCGTCGCGCTTGGAGGCACGCAGGCAATGATCATCTTCATCGCCGTCTGCGCATCGCTGGCGATGGTTCTTCCGATTTCCACCCCTCCGAACGCCATTGCAGCCTCCACCGGACTTGTGGAGACCAAGGATATGGCCAAGGTAGGCATCATCATCGGCGTTGTGGGATTCATCTTCGGATTCTTCTGGCTTACCAAGATATTCCCTTTCGCTCAGTAATTATATCGTAATATCAGGGAAGCTGTCTTGGGAAAGAAACCAAGGCAGCTTCCCAATGCTTAAAAAATAGTTAGTAGTCATTAGAATGAACAGATTTTTCACTTCAATTGCCGCTTTGGCGATGTGCGCCACCCTTGCGGCGCAAGAAACGAAACCGAAGGTCAGTCTCTACGGATTCATCCGTAACTACTATGCCTTCGACACACGCGAGAGTGTGGCCGGGACAGAGGATTTCTTCTATTATCTTCCAAAAGACGAGAACAAGAAAGGGGACGTTGACCTCAATGATCAGAACTCTTTCCGCTTTGCCGCCCTTACTTCCAGAGTCGGCCTCAATGTGACCGACTATGAATATGACGGATTCAAGATTGGAGCCAAGGTCGAGACGGATTTCTACAACGGACTTTCCGGTTCCACGGGCACCGCTGTCCTACGTCTCCGCCAGGCTTATGTCACAATCGGCAGGAATGACTGGATGGTGACGGCCGGACAGGCCTGGCATCCTATGGCTGCCGATATGCCTGATGTATTCTCGCTGAACACCGGAGCTCCTTTCGGGCCTTTCAGCCGTACCCCGCAGGTCAAGTTCGACTATAACTTTACGGACGCTCTTTCCTTGACAGCCTCGGCCATCTGGCAGATGCAGTACGTGTCAGCCGGCCCTTCCGGTGCCTCCGCTAACTACATCAAGGACGCCTGCACTCCTGAAGTGTTTCTCGGTCTGAACTACAAGAGTGACGGTCTCCTTTTGAGGGTCGGAGTCAATGCGCTTTCCATCAAGCCGAGAGCCAACAATGGCACCGTCAAGGTGGACGACCGCATCACCACCGTTTCCCCGTTCTTCTACGGACAATACAAGAGCGGCCTGTTCTCGGCCAAGGTAAAGACTGTCTTCGCCGAGGCCGGCGAGCACGTCAACCTGAACGGTGGCTACGGAATCTCCGGAGTCAAGTCTGACGGGGTGAGCTATGAATATACCCCTACCCGCAACTCCTCCACTTGGGTCAGCCTTATGTACGGCAAGAAGACACAGTGGATCCTGTTCGGCGGCTACGTGAAGAATTTCGGAACCAAGAAGGATCTGTACGGAGCGGTCAACGGCTATGCACCCGCCGCCAACCTCTACTTCAGCAAGAACAGTTTCTCGAACCTGAATCAGATGTACAGGCTCACCCCTACCGTGATCCGCAACATCGGCAAGTTCGCGATCGGTCTTGAATATGAGCTTACGAGTGTACAATATGGTGATTACAAGACTATTGGCGGTGTGAAATGGATCGGCGCCAACGGCCTTGCCGAGGACAACCTCCACTGGATCAACAACCATCGTATCCAGGCTCTGGTCAAGTTTACTTTCTAAGAAGCTGTTTAAAAATGGTTCCCGCATTTTATTATGCGGAATTTTCGA
>CAVCPY010000134.1:0-4546 GCA_963604245.1 Eggerthellaceae bacterium | reverse complement strand
TGTCTCGAAAATTCCGCATAATAAAATGCGGGAACCATTTTTAAACAGCTTCTTAAGTTCAATGATTGATGAAGAATGCCCGTGGTATTTTATCCCTCGAATTTTCTGAAGGCCACGCAGGCATCGTGACCGCCGAATCCGAACGAGTCGGAGATTCCGAGCGTCAGGTCTGTCTTGACGGCCTTGTTAGGGGTGTAGTCGAGGTCGCACTCCGGGTCAGGGGTGTCCAGATTGATGGTAGGAGGGCAGATCCCGTCACGCAGTGCGAGCACCGTGGCGATAGCCTCGGCGGCTCCCGCCGCTCCGAACATATGTCCGGTCATAGACTTGATGGAACTGATGTGCGCCTTGTAGGCGAAGTCTCCGAGGGCGTTCTTGTAGGCGAGTGTCTCGGCGACATCGTTAAGCCTCGTTCCTGTTCCGTGGGCGTTGATGTAAAGGTTGTCTTTTTCCTTGTCAAACCCGGCCTCTTCGAGAGCGAGTTCGATGCACTTCGCCTGTGTCTTTCCGTCAGGTCTTGGAGCCGTTGAATGGTAAGCGTCGCAGGTGTTGCCGTAGCCGACCATCTCTCCTATAATCTGCGCCCCGCGGGCCTTGGCGTGCTCATATTCCTCAAGCACAAGGGCGGCCGAACCGTCCGCCATAACGAAGCCGGCGCGGTTGGCGTTGAACGGAAGCGAGGCGTATTTAGGGTCTGTCGCCCTGGAAAGGGCTTTGGCGTTGGCGAATCCGACGATTCCGATAGGGATTGTGGCGTTCTCGCATCCTCCGGTGATTATCGCGTCCGCATAGCCGCTTCTGATAGCGCGGAAAGCCTCTCCCATCGCATTGGTTGATGTGGCGCAGGCGGTGACGATGTCAAGGCACGGGCCTTCGGCGTGGTGCATAATGGCGATGTGTCCGGCAGCGATGTTGGAAATCATAGTCGGGATGAACAAAGGTGAAATCCATTGTCCGGAAGGGTCTTCGATCATCTTGGAGATCTCCCTGTACTGGGTTGCGAATCCTCCGATTCCGGAGCCGAAATAGACTCCGAGCCTGAAAGGGTCGATGTTCTGCCCTTCGCCCTGTGAAGTGAGGCCGGACTGCTTCATAGCCTGATAGGCGGCGGCGACACCGTACTGGGTGAAGAGATCCTGCTTCCTGATGAACGGCTTGTCCATACCATATTCCTCGGCCTTGAAGTTTTTGATGATTCCGGCGATTCCGACCGGCAGGTTGTCCGTCGGGAAAGCCGTGATGGTCTCGATTCCGCACACACCGTCGCAGAGGTTGCTCCAGAATGTGTTGACATCGTTTCCTACAGGGGAGATGACTCCCATTCCTGTGATTACTACTCTTTTATTCATTGTTTATCGTTTATCATTTATCAATTATCCGGTTATGAGTCCCGAGGCCGAGGCGAGCAGCCTCTCGGCCCCGTCCATAAGGTCTTCAACTATCTCCTTCGCGGTTTCCTTCTTCCTGATCATTCCCGCCACCTCTCCGGCGAGGAAACTACCTCCGGCAAGGTCTCCGTCGAAGACTGCCTTGCGCATCGAGCCGGTTCCGAATTTCAGAACCTCCTCCTTTGGAACCGCCGGGTCATATTCCATCTTGAAGAATTTCTTGGCGAACGGGGTCTTGAGGCCGCGGACTGCGTCTCCGAGCGATTTTCCAGTCACCATCGTGCTCACGTCTGACGCGGCTATCAGCCTTGCCTTATAGTTCTCGTGGATATGACACTCGTCGGCGATGAGGAACCTTGTGCCTACCTGGACGCCTTTCGCTCCAAGCATAAATGCCGCGGCAACCCCTCTGCCATCAAATATTCCACCCGCAGCCAGAACAGGGATGTCCAGGGCGTCAACAACCTGAGGCACAAGAGCCATTGTATGAATATCCCCGATATGCCCTCCGGATTCCGCTCCCTCGGCCACGACAGCTGCCGCCCCGAGTTCCTGCATCTTGAGGGCATAGGCGACTGAAGCCACGACGGGGATCACCTTGATTCCGGCCGCCTTCCATTTCTCCATATAGGCGGCGGGGGATCCGGCTCCGGTCGTCACAATCTTCACGCCTTCCTCGATGATCATATCCGCCACTTCTCCGGCGTTCGGGGCCTGAAGCATAATGTTGACACCGAATGGCTTATCTGTCAAAGTCTTGCATTTGCGGATCTCTTCCCTGACGGCTTCCGTGCCGAAGTTGATGGATGAAATCAGTCCAAGTCCGCCGGCATTGGAGACTGCGGCTGCAAGCTTGGCGTCTGCAATCCAGGCCATTCCTCCCTGGAACAGAGGACGCTCGATTCCGAGCAGGTCACATATAACACTTTTAATCATATTCTTGCAAATATACTAATTAATGTTCAGATTACCATTCAACTACGGCCGCTCCTGAAAGAAGACCGGCTCCAAAGGCGCTGAAGACCAGAATATCCCCCTTTTTGAACATTCCCTTTCTGTTGCATTCGTCCAAAAGGATAGGGCAGGACGCTGATGATGAGTTGCCGTGGTCGGTGATGTTGACCGGAAATTTGTCTGCCGGCTGGCCCATAAAGCTGATGATGGAGTCGATTATCCTCTGGTTGGCCTGGTGAATCATGAAATAGGACACCTCGCTCTTGTCGATTCCGACCTCGTTCAGCAGGGCCTGCACACCTTCCGTGCAAGCCTTCACGGCAAATTTGAATACCTCGCGTCCTTTCATCTGCATAGGGACGCTCTCCTCTTTCTTCGTGATGTAAGGCGTGTCCACAAGGGTTCTGGTCTGCCAGATTTCCTCCACGGACGGCTCGGAGTGCAGCTTTGTGCCTTTGACGTTGTCTCCTTCCGTCAGGACGACGGCTCCGGCCCCGTCTCCGAACAGGACACAGGTGCCCCGGTCTTTCCAGCTGGCCATTCTGGTCGGCTCCTCGACGCACGCCACGATGGCGTTCCTGATCTTGCCGGCCTTGTAGTATGTCTCGGCCATATCCAGGGCATAGACGAAACCCGGGCAGGCGCAGTTGATGTCGAACATTGGACATTTGAGACCGAGTTTCTCTCCGATGATGCAGCTCATACTCGGGGTGATGTATTCGGAAACGACATTCGAGACGATAAACAGGTCAATCTCCTCGGCCTTGAGGCCGGACATCTCCAAGGCCTTGCGGACGGCTTCGGTTCCGAGGTCTTCAAGATTCTCGTCCGTGATCACGTGCCTTGTCTTTATTCCTGTGCGAGGGAAGATCCACTCGTCGCTCGTGTCCAGAAATCCGGCGAGCATATCGTTCGTCACGACCTTTTTTGGGAGCGCGCTTCCTGTTCCGATGATTTTCATATATTCACTTACTTATGGTGTTCCAATTGACAAAATTATCAATATGCCCTTCTTGCTCAAAAAATAAGTGGTGAATACGCCCATAGTGTTGCGGTCTCCAAGTTTAAGGTGGTGAGTTCGCCGGATATGTGGCGAATCCGGGCGTATCGATAATTTTAAAAAGTGTTATATTTGCCGTATAAAAGAGAAAAGGATGAGTTTTTTCAACAAGCCTCTGCCCGACTATCTGCGAGGGAAGAACCAGCTTATCTACACCGTGACATTCACGGCGTTGTTCTCGATTGTTTTCCTTCTGGTCAGCCTTCCGTTCTCGCGCAGCAGCTGGATGGCCCTGGGAAACTCAAGATTCTTTGTCTTCACGGTTCTCTTCGCACTGGGCTCCCTGCTGATTGTCATATTGAGCAAGTACATTATGTACAAGACCAGAAACAAGGTCAGGATGACTTTTCTGGGCTACATAGCGTGGTGCCTGTGTGAGATTATAGTGATTTGTCTGGCATATTCATTCATTACCGTGCCGATCACGGGCATCGGCTGGGATCAGTTCCCCGAGACTCTCGGCAGAGCGCTGCTCTACGGGAACACTTCATTGATAATCCCTTACATTCTTGCCGGGATGTACTATGCCATTCAGGACAAGAACCAGATAATCAGACTGATGAATTATGGCAATGTGGTCTCCGATGAGAATGTCCCCGTGTCGCGGCTGGAGAAGATAACTCTTTTCGACAACAGCGGCGACCTGAAACTGTGCGTCAGCGCGGCGAACCTTTACTACATCGAGTCCGACGACAACTACATCGTGGTCTGGTACACCGACAGCAAGGGCGACCTGAAGCGCTATATGCTCCGCTGCCGCCTCAAGACGGTGGAGGAGAGTTTCCGCGGAAGCAGCCTTGTGCGTTGCCACAGGAAGTACATTGTGAATATGGACAAGG
Source organism: Eggerthellaceae bacterium (assembly GCA_963604245.1). Lineage (GTDB taxonomy): Bacteria > Bacteroidota > Bacteroidia > Bacteroidales > UBA932 > Cryptobacteroides. The sequence goes on along the minus strand of CAVCPY010000134.1, from coordinate 305 downwards.
TCAAGGTACTGCGCAAGGAGAGGGACGGCTATGAGCTGGACCTTGACAGCGAGTCGATATCTCCCATTCCAATCACAAAGACATATTCGGAAAACGTCCTGAGCCGTTTCAACAACACCTCAGGACGCCGTATGGAGTGATGTTTTCCATACATTCAACGTTCGCAAGCAGCTGTATGCTTGTGGTGAAACACCTTGTCTCACCTTTGAGGAGCATCGCCTGAAAACATCAATTCACGTTACCCCCTCACTAAGAAACTGTTTAAAAATGGTTTCCGCATTTTATTATGTGGGATTTTCGAGACA
>CAVCPY010000133.1:0-13280 GCA_963604245.1 Eggerthellaceae bacterium | reverse complement strand
AGCAGTAGCTACGTGACCGATGACAAAGATGAAAATGGCCGGAAAGGCCGCGTAAGAAAAAAGAGGAATTATTTTTAAACAGCTTCTCAGAGACGGTCACCGGCATCGGATGACGGTGGAGGCCGTGCGGAGACCTTTGGCGGAGACGGTTATGGTTATCTCGCCTCGTTCCGCTCCGCTCTGGACAATGGCCGTCAGTTGACCGCTGAACAGATGCATATGCGGCAGATGGAACGGCTCCAGACAGGTCGGATCGCCATTGGCGACAGCGCGGAACGAGCCGGCTCCCTCCACCTTGATTCTCACTTCCCTGTCCTCAACCGGAACGGGGTTTCCCTTACGATCAACCACGCTCACATTCACATAGCACAGATCTTCCCCGTCAGCCTTGAGAACATCGGAATACGGCTGAAGCCTCAACGCATAGGCTTTCCCGGCAGTGCGGATTGTCTCCTCGGCGGCCGGTTGGCCTTTCTCATCGAAAGCCACGACCTTGATCTCGCCAGGCCGGTAAACCACATCCGGCCAGATCAGACGGAAACGCCTCAGCAGGTCATTGTCCGATGCGAGCGGAAGCGGCTTTGTGGAGTCCTCGGAAACGTCTCTGCGAGCCGCTTTCACGGCAACGCCTTGGCTCACACCGTTCACGAACAGTTCCGCCTTGTCGAAAGAGCTGTACGCCATCACGGGAATATTCTCACCTTCGTGTCCCGGCCACGTCCAGTGCGGAAGCAGATGCAAGGTGCTGACATCCTTGCGCCAGAGGCTGCGGTACAGCCAATAGCTGTCTTTCGGGATGGAGGCCAGATCTATGATGCCGAAAAGCGAGGAATGGTTCGGCCACGCATCGGTGTCATACGGGGAAGGCTCCCCGAGATAGTCGAATCCTGTCCACACGAACTGTCCGGGCATCCACGGATAATCCTCGTCAGCCGCAAAATCCACGTCCGGAATGTTGGACCAAGAGCAACTCTCCACGCCGTAGGAGGATGATTGATGATCCTTGTGCAGAATGCCTTTGCCAAGAAGAGCGTCCACGCCTTCCACTCCAGACTCTGAAGGAAGATGATAGACTCCCCTGGAACTTACGGTCGATGCGGTCTCGCTGCCAAGGATGATGTTCCGGGGCAGTTTCGCATAGGCTTCGATGTACCTGCGCGGCTTGTAGTTGAATCCCGGAATGTCAAGCTGTGCTGCGAACCCGTTGTTCACCACTCCGTCAAACTGATCCATCCCGCAGGTGACCGGTCTTGTCGGATCCTCCCTGTGGCAGATGGACTGAAGCCAGGCGGCTGTCCTGTAGCCGTCTGCACTCCATTGGGTCGGCACCTCGTTGCCTATGCTCCACATAATGACGGAAGGACTGTTGCGGAAATGACGCACAAGATTCACAATGTCCTTCTCGGCCCATTCCGCGAAAAAGCGGTGGTAGCCGTTCTCGCACTTAGCAATGTCCCACTCGTCAAACGTCTCTGCCATAAGCATAATGCCCATCTCGTCGCAGAGTTCAACGAGTTCCTCGGCCGGCATATTGTGCGAAGTCCTGATGGCGTCGCATCCCACCTCCTTCAGCATCTCCAGCTGATGCCGGACAGCCGACTTGTTTATGGCGGCTCCGAGCGGACCCAGATCGTGATGCTGGCAGACTCCGTGGATTACCCGCCTTTCTCCATTCAGGAAGAAGCCTTTGTCGGCGATGAACTCTACCGTGCGGATTCCGAAACGGGTGGAGACGCTGTCGATGACCTCGCCGTCTTTCTGAACCTTGGTCACCGCGGTGTAGAGCGCCGGAGACTCCGGAGACCACAATTCCGGACCGGACAGCGTGAGATTCTGACCGGCGGCCTGTCCGTGGCAGATCGCCCGACGGTCTGTCCTGCGGGACACCGCCCTTCCTCTGTTGTCAAGCAGAGTGGTCTCGATGTCGAAGGTCTCGCCCTCCTTGGCACCTGACAGCTCAGTGGAGACGTGGATACTCGCATAGTCTTTCTCGATATGCGGCGTGGTGACCGTCACGCCCCACACCGGAATATGCACGCCCTGTGTCTCAACAAGCCTTACCTTGCGGTACAGTCCCGCCCCGGGGTACCACCTTGACGAGAACGGCCTGTTCTCCAGCAGGACGGTCACCTGATTGACTCCGTCGTGGAGAGATTCGGTGATGTCGCAGTGGAAGGCGTTGTAGCCGTAAGGCCATTCGCAGACCTTGACCCCATTCACAAAGACCTGAGCCTCGCTCATCGCCCCGTCGAAAAGCAGTTCGTAGATTTTCCCGTCCCGCTTGCCGACAGAGAACTCCGTACGGTAGCAGCCTTTGCCAATGTACGGCAGTCCTCCGGTCCGGCCGGTCTTCTCGGTAGGGACAGTCTCGCCGTTCTGCGTCACCGCGACTGTCTGAAGATCATTCGCCTTGTCAAAAGGGCCGTAGATGGCCCAGTCGTGAGGGATGCTCACCTTTTCCCAACCGACGGTCGCCTCCGTCTCGTGATCTTTGCGGAACTCCCAGTCTTTCAGCAATCTTTCGTTTCTGACCTGCCCGGCCAAAGGCAATGTGAGGGCCAGGCAGGCCGCGAAAAGAAGTATGTTGGTAGTCTTCATGGTCAATTCTTGAACGGATCCAATGCGACGGTCGGCGCTCCATCCTCAAACGCTCCCAGCGCATACCCGTCATTGTAGCCGTCCGGAGCTTCAGGTTCCCAATAGAACACGCCCTTGCAGCAGGAGAGCGCCTGGGTCTTCTCCAGAAGGTAGGTCAGCATCGCCTTGGCGATCTCCGGGTTTGCGACAGGCATCCCCGTCTCGCAGATGATGACATCCTTTCCGTAGCTATTGTTCACGGAGGTTATGTTCGCCAGACAGGCATCGACCGACTCTTTCCACTCTGTGCCGTAGGTCCCTGTGCTTTCGTCCCACCAGCAAGGGTAGAGCGACATCCCGATCATGTCGTACTTTGCATTGTTTGCGTTCAGCACGGGGAAGATACGGGTGTAAAGGTTGAGGTTGTTCCCCTGGTCGAGGTGTACGATGACTTTCGCGTCCGGGAACACCGCCTTTGTCGCATCATAGCAGACCGTGGTGAGCTCTGCATAGTTCTTTCCGCTGTTGGTCTTGTAACTTCCCAGATTCCACAGCATTCCGGTACGGGTCTCGTTGCCGGCCTGCACCCATTCCACCTCGACGCCATATTTTTTCAGCAGAGACAGAACCTCTGTCGTGTGGTCTGCCACAGCGGTCTTCAATCCCTCGATGTCGTAGTCAGCCCACGCCGCAGGAACGGCCTGATGTGACGGGTCGGCCCAGGTGTCGCTAAAATGAAAGTCAATCATAATCCTCATCCCCAGTTTCTGGGCGCGGAGAGCCTTCACAAGCACATCGGAAGCCGAGTTCCAGCCGTCTTCAGGATTCACCCACACGCGAAGGCGGATGGAGTTCATCCCAACCTGCTTCATAAGTTCGGTGCACTCTGTCTCCTCGCCGTCGGCGTTGTAGAACTTGAGTCCCTCGCTTTCCATCTTTGTCACCCAGCTGATGTCCGCACCCTTGGCGAAAGCCGTGCGGTCTATCTCCACCGGCTCGTCCGGGGTCACCGGAGTGTGCGGAAGAGATTCCGAAGTGCAGGAGGAGCAGGAAGCGCCCATCAGCACCGTTGCTGCGAACAAAAGAGGGAACATATTCTTAAATTTACTCATAATCAATAAAATATATTTTGATATTTTACAAATGGATTTTCCTTGAATCAATGTCACTTTTTAAACAGCTTCTAAGAGACGGCCTCGAATTTCACGGTCCTGTTCTGAGGGTCATTCAGGTCGATCGTAACTTTCCAGGCGCCAGCTTCCACACCCGGCATAAAGTCGCTTTTGGCGTTTTCAAGGACACCGTTGCCGTCAGTGTCGGAGAAGCACCAGTCCCAATTCGAATTGACCACGAAATGGATGCCGTAGGTGCCCCAGGAAGTGGCGGTGATATGGGCGGACCAGGTCTTGGTACTGCTGTCGAAAGTCATCTGGTCCGTGTCGAGTTTCCAACCGTTGAAGTCGCCGACTATGCTGATGGTGTTGACCACCTCGTACTTCCAGCTTCGGTCGGTCATATTGACGCTCACTTTCGTGTAGGCCGGGTCAGCGCTGTCGAACCAGATGTTCCAGCGTGAACTGCCGCAGAAGAGACGGTAGAGTCCTGTGTCGCTGACAGGAGCTGAACCATAGACCTTTGCCGAGGATGCGACATCGCTGTCTCCGAACACTATGTTCTCCCATCCGCCGAAGTAGTAGTAACCTGAATATGTGCCGTCTGAAAGGAGCAGTTTGCCGTTTACCGTCATCGGGTTCTTGTCGCCGTCAACGGCGTAGATGTACAGAAGCTCGGAAGTCGCGGCGACATAGTCAGGGTCATCTGGCCATATGTCCTCATCGCCGTCTTCGTCATCCCCGTCGCTCCCGCCTTCGGTGAGAGTCCACTTGAGGTCAGAGACATTGAACGAGAGCGTGTAGGTGCCGGCTGTCCCGACAGTGACTGTCGCAGATGCGCTGCTCCCTTCGGTAAACTCGAATGTGCCGTCAGCTGAAGGGACGAAAGAGAACGCGTAATCCGCTCCTGCGCTTGCGGCATCGCCTGTTGTCGTGTCATACTTCTTCCCCGTTCCTCCTATGCTGAGGACAGTGTTGTCGGCAGTTGTCGTCACCGTGCCGCGGAATCCGCCTGCTGACGCGCTGTACTTGAGTTCGGCGGAGACTCCGTCGGATATGGCGTTCACTGAAGGGAGATAGATCTGCCACCAGAGCTGATTTTTCGTGTCCGCAAACACATATTGGCAACCGATCGGCTCCGCAAACCAGCTGTTGTTCGATGAGTTCGGGACGAGGGAGAAGCTTGTCCAACCCGAATCGCATCCCCACTGGACTCCGTCAGCCGCTATGAAGAAGCAGTTGTACCATCCGGTGGTGGTGACTGCGAATCCTTCGAAAAGCTCCGGAGTCGCATCTTTGCAGCGGAGTGTGGCGAGGACGCTTTCCGTGTCGCTCTTGTCCACAATCTTCATTATGCCGGTCTCCACCGCATACGGAGTCACTTTGAAAGTCAAGGTCTCGCTGCAGACAGTTGTCTTGCCGAGGGTGACGGCCACTCGGGCGTAGATGTCGTAGCTCTGAACTTCCGTCAGACCGAGTCTGATCATAATGTTGCTGAGATCGTTTCCGGTGAGCTGGAGGGAAGATTTGTCAGAATCCACGGAAATCCCGGTGAAGGTCGCGAAATCCTCCGAAGAGGAGAACTGCACGCTCTGCGAGACGAGACCGTCCGGCATCGCCACGGTCGGGTCGCTGATTGTCGCAGCGGTTCCTTCCGTCCAGACGAGCGTGAGGGCGAGGGAACTCGCCTTGTCGGCGGAGAGAGTGATGTCATCCGCACTTGCGGAGAATTCCGTCGGTACCCCTGGATTGGTGACAACAAGAGTCTCCCCATCCTTTTCGCAGGCGGTCAGAGAGAGAGCCACCGCCCCCGCGAGCATATATCCAAATATACTTTTCATATCATTCAACTTTTTTCTAATCAATAGCCCAGTTCGGTGTTGTAGGCCTTCAGCCCAGGGTTTGCAGAAAGCTCGGACTCGGGAATAGGAAGAACGCAATATTTCTTGTCCACGTCCTTTCCGTCGATCACCCCGCCCTTCCAGTTCCAGTTGTAGCCGGAAGTGTATTTCCCGAAGCGGATGAGATCGGTTCTGCGCACGCCTTCGGTGTAGAGCTCGCGGGCGCGTTCGTCAAGAATATAATCGACGGTGAGGTCGGATACGCTGACATCTCCGGCAGTGCCTCCAAACGCACGCTCGCGCACGATGTTCACATAGTCTGCAGCGGTCTTGTCCGCTCCGGCGCCGCCGCGCAGAACGGCCTCGGCGAGCATCAGATAGACATCCGCAAGCCTGAATACAGGGTAGTCAGTGTCCGCTCCCACCGAGCCTGTGTCAGACGACGGCTCGCCGCCGTCTGTGAGATTGGACCATTTCTGGATTCGCCAGCCGGTGGTTGCATCTTCGTGCTTGCTGATAGTCTTTTCGCGGAGACGGTATTTGTATGTTTCGTCTCCGGAGAGAGTGATGTCATAATCCGCATCGGCGTAGGCCTGTCTGTCGTATTGGCAGTACATTGCGCGGGAGTCGCCTTCGACATCAAACAGGTCAACGAGCTGAGGTCTCATTCTCAAGCAGTTCCAGTTGGACGAAACGCCGAAGTCTTTGAGTATGTCAGCGTAGTTGTCCAGCGTGCCGGCGCAGACAAGATATGTTCCGGCACCCCAGGTGAGAGTATTGTCGGAATCGCAGGCAAGGGCGAAGATGATCTCGTCCGTGCGCTTGTCGTTGTCGGCGTTGAAGAGGCTCGCATAGCTCGGAGCAAGGGCGGAATAGCCGTCGGCGAGCACTTTGTTGCAGGCCTCGATGCATTCGCTCCATTTCGCCTCGCCGGTATAGACTTCGGCGTTGAGGTAGAGACGGGCGAGCAGAGTGTTGGCCGCACTCTTGGTGAAATGTCCGTAATTTCTTGACGGAAGGGATTCGCCGATCTCCTCAAGCTCGGACTCTATGTAGCTGAAAAGTTGTTTGCGGGTATAGACTTCAGGAATGCTGGAACCCACGTTATCATCCTCGGTCACGAATGAAGCGACATTGAATAAGTCGAGCTGGTGGTAATATGCGAGCGCCCTGAGCCCACGCGCCTCGTCTCTCCAGCCGCGGATTTTCTCCTTGTCCGCCTCTGAAAACCCGGAAATTGCGTCTTCGGAAGAATTGCGTATGAATTCATTGGAGAGGGCTATGATGTTATAGATATGGTAGAACATCGCGCTGACCCACGGGTCTCCGGCATTCCAGCTCTGGAAACTCACGTCGGTCATCGTTTCGCCGGCGAGCCAGACATCGTCCACAGCGTCGGTGGAACACTCCTGGAACATCGTGAGGCAGCGGGTGTAGTTCTGGTAGCGGTCGTCATCGGCGATGTTGCTGATGTTCACTATCATTGAGGTGTATATGCCCGAGAGTACGGCTTCGTAGTTCTCCACAGTCGTATATACGTCTTTTGACGTCGTGTCCGTGTGTGGGTATTGGTCGAGATCGTTCAGACAGCTTGTGGCCAGGCACATTACGAGGCCTGTTGCGGCTGCAGTCAGATAATTGTATATGGTTTTCATATTTTCTGTTGGTTTAGAAGTTCAGACCGAGACTAAATGATACGATGCGAGGGTGCGGGTAGAACGAACTGTCGAAGCCGTTGGAAATCTCCGGATCCACTCCGGTGTATTTCGTGATTGTGAACACGTTCTGCATCATAAGCGAGAGCTGGAGACCCACCTTGTCGCGGATGCGTCCGAAGTCGTAGCTGACGGTGAGGTTGTCCATCTTGAGGAACGAGGCGTTCTCCACGTAATAGTCGGACCAGAACTGCCTTGTGCTGAAGCCTGTCTTGAGATAGGACGAAGACAGGTTGTTCAGCTGGGCGGAACTGTACTTCATTGTCTCGGTGGCTCCGGTGTTCACGGCCATCGCATTATAGACATAATTGCCGATGTTGGCCCGGAAAGTGGCGGACGCGGTAAGCTTTTTCCAGCTCAGGGATGTGTTGAATCCGAGGATCCAGTCCGGTGCAGGAGAGTGGTAGCAGTAGCGGTCGCTGATGTTGATGACCCCGTCGTTGTTGAGATCGGCGTATGCGCCTTCGATAGGCTTGCCATCCTCGCCGTAGAGCTGCTTATACACAAAGAATGAATATGGAGCCTGCCCCTCAGTCATCACCTGTACATACTTGTTGTCAACAGTAGGCCCGGTGAGTGTCTTGGTGACTTCACCGTTGTCCACGAGCGTGAGGTTGGTGATCTCCACGTTCTGCCAGGTGGCGTTCATCCCGACGCTCCATATCCAGTCCTTTGTCCTGACAGGCACGAGATTGAGGCTGGCCTCGATTCCGGAACTTGACACATTGCCGACATTGGTGGTGATCATCTTGCTGAAGTTCATTCCTGCCGGAGTCGGCACGGTGGCGATGAGGTCTTCCGTCTTGCGGGTGTACCAGTCCAAACTTCCTTGAATCCTGTTGTCGAGAAACGCCCAGTCAAGTCCGATGTTGAAGGACTTGGTTGTCTCCCATTTGAGGTCGGATATGTAGGAGGACGGGAGGTAGGTGGTTATGTATTTGCCGTCAGAGCCGATGTACCGGTTGCTTGATGTGCCATTCCAATAGGTAGGAAGGTAATTGTAGTTGCCGATGCCGTCCTGTTGTCCGGTCACTCCGAAGCTGGCTCTGATTTTGAGGTCGTCAACAACGTCGATATTCCTGAGGAAAGGCTCCTCGGAAACTCTCCAGGCGAGCGCTACTGAAGGGAATGTGCCCCAGCGGGTGTCCTTCGAGAATCGCGATGTGCCGTCGCGGCGCACCGTCGCCGTGAGGAGGTAGCGCGAGTCGAACGACCAGTTGAGGCGCGCATAGCAGGAGAGCAGCACGTGACGGTTGTCGCTGGCGTTCCACGCCTGGTTGAGGCTTTCGCCCGCCTCGCTGTAGTTGTCTCCAGCCGGATAATATGCTTTCCAGTACTGGTAGTCATATCCAAGGGTCGCGTCGATGCGTGATTTGATGGTTTCGATTTCCTTGTTGTAGTTGAGGTAGGCCGTCAGGAGGCGGTTGTGCTTCTCGGCCGGACCGTAATTGTTGACATATCCCTTGGTAGAATATGCGGATGCGGCGGTCGCCGGGGTGAACGAGCGCCCCTTGCCTGATGCGTAGTCGTAGCCTCCGGTGACGTGGAGCTTCAGCTCCGGGAGGAAGTGCATCCTGTAGTCTGCGTCGATGTTGCCCACGAGCCTGTAGACGTCGCTGGTGGATTCGGTCTGCATCAGGAGGCCGAGAGGGTTCTTCACTGCCACATAGTCAGGCGCTCCCTGGCTGTCCACGATTTCGTAGTAGCCTCCGAGAGCATCATTGCCCGAATATACCGGGACTGTCGGGTTGAAAGTGGCGGCATTCCAGATGGCTCCGCTGTTGGCGAACCTGTTGCGGTTGTAGGCTCCTTTAAGGCTGATGTTGAACTTCAGGTAATCCTTGAAGAACGCCGGAGAGAGTGTCAGGTTGCCGGAAACCCTCCGGGCATTGTCGGTCTTCAGGATTCCGTCCTGATTATAATACCCGGCGGAAGCCCTGAAAGGCAGCCATTTGGCGGCCTGACCGCTGACGCTGAGGTTGTTGTCCGTGCCGAATGCCGGCTGGAAGATCTGACTGTTCCAGTCGGTGCGCTCGGTTCCGAGGTACTGGCTGTAGTCTGTACCGAGGCCTTTCGCCACGCTGACGAAATCGTCATAGGAAAGCATATCCGCAAGCTTGGTCTTCCACTGCACGGACTGCGTGGAGGTCAGGTTCACCAGAATCTTCTCGCTTGCGCCTTTCTTCGTGGTGATGATTATGACACCGTTGGATGCTCTGGAGCCATAGATGGCTGTGGAAGAGGCATCCTTGAGCACCGTCATCGACTCGATGTCTGACGGATTGATGAGAGACAGGAAGTTGCCGTCATTGCCGGCGATTCCGCCGATTTCCAACGGCACGCCGTCAAGCACGATAAGCGGGTCGTTGGAAGCGTTGAGCGACGCTCCACCGCGGATTCTTATGGTGCTTCCGGCAGTTGGAGAACCGCTCGATGACATAATCTGCACACCGGCGACCTTGCCGTTGATGAGCTGCTCCGGAGAGGAGATGAGACCACCGTTGAAATCCTTGGACTTCATAGTAGACACTGAACCTGTGAGGTCTTTCTTGGTTGTGGTGCCGTAGCCTATCACAACAGCATCGGTCAGCATCCTTGAGTCCGCTTTCATCTGGACATTGATGACATTGCGGCCTGACACAGGTGTCTCCTGTGTTATGTAGCCGATGCAGGAGAACACCAGCACGGCATCCGACGGGACATTGACGCTGTAGTGTCCGTCAAAGTCAGTGGAAGTGCCGTCGGAAGTCCCCTTTACCAACACCGTGAGTCCGATGACCGGCTCGCCTGATTCTTCAAGCGCCGTACCCGTCACGGTTATCACTTTTGCTTTTGAAGTCTCCTGCGCACTCAGAGAGGCACCGGAGAGAAGCAATCCTATTGCCGTTACAAGGAATATGACTGCCCTGGAAAAGACATCTTTCATATTTTTTAGAATTTAGTGTTATCAGGCTTTTCTACAGGTGCAAAATTAGGACGGGAGGGCAATGGATATTACCCCAAAATAGACAAACTGTACAACAATTCGGACAAAATCCCTATATTTGGGATACTCTATGCGTAGAAAGAATTGCATCGTTTTCCTTATGGCCGGGTGGTTGTCGGTCATTCTTTCGACAGGTGTCGCCAAGGCTGAGCCGCCGCGGCATCACGTGATTTCTGGCCGTTTCGTGGAGGTCTCCGTGGGAGAACGTACCATTGTTCCCGTATATTCAATGGTACAGGATTCGCTGGGATTCGTCTGGCTTGGCACAGACTCCGGACTCTTCCGGCACGACGGCATCAGAGGCCAGCGCTTCGGTTTGGAAAGCGGCCTGTGCAACGAGCATGTCAATGTACTTTCCTACGACAACTCCGCAGGAACCCTGTATGTGGGTACAGACAAAGGGTTATGTGTCTATGATAATGCCGGAGGGTTCGTCGGTGACAAGGCCGTCGGTCAGGGACACGTCAAGGCGATTCTGCTTCAGGGTGCGGACTGCTGGATAGGCACGACCGGAGGACTGTTCCTGCATGAACCGGACGCAGACACGACAGAACTGATAGTCAACGATGTCCACGTGGCCGGTTCCTGTGCGGTGGGAGACACCCTGTTCTTCGGCAGCTACGGCCGCATTCTGAGGTTGGGCGGCAAAGACGATGTGAAATCCCTTGCGCTCGCCAGTCACGACAGCTCCTCAGGGAATCTTGTTCTGGCGCTTGTTGGCGTCTCCGCGGACTTCCGCTCAGGGAGCGGTTTCGAAGCGACGGAACTGTTTGTTGGGACAGAGAGAGGCCTGTACAGATTCAATGTCACGGCGGACACCTTGGACTGCCTCTGGAACGGCGGTCCGGTGAAGAACTTCCTGTACCTCCCCGATGGCAGTCTTGCGGCCGGGACAGATTACGGGCTTCTGGTGCTTTCCACCACAGGAGACATCTCCGTCCTCCGGCACGAACTCAAGGATTCCCGCTCCATACCGGACAATGTGGTCTGGGCGACGATGCTCGATTCCGACGGCGGACTTTGGGTAGGCACCGACCACGGGGCGGCCTTGACTCATCTCAACGATGAATATGATTTCATCGGAGTCGATAATTGCGGAATGCCGGACGGGCTGGATGTCTCTTCGCTAGTCTGCACCGGGGACGGCCACATTCTCGCCGCCGGAATGAACGGAATTCTGGACTATTGTCTTGCCGGCGGCTACGAGGTTCTGAAATCTGACGCCGGAAAGCCGGGGAAAAGACTGGCCCACAACAAGGTGCGCGCCTTGTACCGTGACAGGGAATCCGTCTGGGCGGCTTCCGATGGGGGACTTGACCGCATCTGCGACAATCAGGTCACACATTATAATATAAAGGAGAAGACCGGGAAATACCTCTCCGACTGGATGTACGCCATCGCGGAGGACAGCCGCGGGCGGCTATGGACCGGCGCTTACGATGGCGGTCTTTTCATAACGTCCAAAGAAAGGCTCGGAGCCTCCGGAGGGGATGTCCTGTGCGACAGGCACATCTCCAAAAAAGACGGGTTGTCCGGAGACATTGTCCAGAGACTCTGCCGTTTCGGGGACACTGTCGCCGTCGTCACGGACAACGGAGTGGATTTGGTAAACGGCAATGACTTCAGCATCAAGCATCTGCCGGTACCGGACGGGAAACGTACCCTGTCATTGGCATCTGACGGGGGTCATCTATGGATAGGAACCGAGGCTGGAGTCTATTCATTGGAAGACGGGGAGTTGCTCCCGATCAGCGGCCGGACCATCTCCGCACAGTCGCTGACATTCTCGGACGGAGATCTTTGGCTTTGCGATGGCAACGAGATCTGGAAATGCACGCCGGATTCGTCCCGGTGGCGGCTTGTACGCAAGTTCGAGAACCCGCTTTTCTGCATCACGGCCAATTCAGGGCAGGTGTTCGCCGGCTCTGCGGACGGATTCTATTCGATGCCTAAGTCGGTCAGACCAATGGAGACCCGTCAGGAAAGAATAGCTCTCACCGCATTGTATCTGGACAATGTACTGGTTCTGCCGGGCAAGGAATATTCAGGCAGGGTGATTCTCCGGGATGACATCTCACTGACCGGTAAAATCGTTCTGAAGCGGAACCAGAATTCGTTCGCGCTGACTTTCTCTCCGATGAGCTACCCTTCCACATCCGGCCGTTTCGCCTATCGTCTGGCAGGTTTCCATAACGAATGGCAACTCTGTTCGGCGGACACAAGGGCGGTCTTTCTGAACATTCCTCCGGGGTACTACTCGTTCGAAGTTTGCCATCTGGATCCTGCCGGCAATCCGGTCTCTCAGGTTAAAACATTGGAGATAAGAATAAAACGTCCGTGGTATTCCACGACAAGTGCCTACTTCGCCTATCTTCTGATCATAATATGCTGCATCCGTTTTGTCGTGTATTTCCGGAAGATAATGAACCAGCTGAAACAGGAACGCGCAGAAAAGGAGAAGGCACAGTCCATCGCCAATTCTACGATCAGCAGGACTCAGGAATTCCGCGAGACGCTCAGCGTCATCTTCGGATCCATACACTCCAAGGAACCTCCTGACCAGAAAGGGTCAGACACTCCGGACTCAAAATTCGTCAAGGAAATCACGGACATCGTGAACAGGCATCTTGATGACCCGGACTTCTCGGCCGCCGCCCTCTGTGAAGAGTCGCATTGGCCGTCCAAACAGGTCTATCGCAAGATCAAGCAGCTGACAGGCCTCAGTACCCTTGAGTTCATCCGTGAGATCCGTCTTCAGAAAGCGGCTTCGCTTCTTGAGCAGGGGAAACATAGTGTCACGGAAATTATGTATATGTCCGGATTCACCACGGCGTCATATTTCGCGAAATGCTTCAAATCCCGCTACGGTGTCACTCCGTCCGACTACCAGCACAAGGCGGATGCCTGACCTGTCTGGTACGGATCGGGTGCTTTGTTCACGCCTCCGGGGCTTTGTCTTCTTAGAAGCTGTTTAAAAATAATTCCTCTTTTTTCTTACGCGGCCTTTCCGGCCATTTTCATCTTTGTCATCGGTCACGTAGCTACTGCT
>CAVCPY010000132.1:0-4411 GCA_963604245.1 Eggerthellaceae bacterium | reverse complement strand
GTATAAGTGTTTTCTGCCGGACAAACGAACTATATGGCACCTTTTGTCCGGTATAAGTGCTTTCTGCCGGACAAAGAGCTTCCCGTTTTTTATCCAAAGCATTTTGTAGAATGTTTTTGGAATATCGGAGGAAAATCAATAACTTTGCAATCCTTATGGGAGAGGAAGTGCGATGCTTCCCGAGGAAATGTCTGCTTGAATATGCCCGAATGGCGGAATTGGTAGACGCGTTGGACTCAAAATCCAATGTCCTTTAAAGACGTGCCGGTTCGAGCCCGGCTTTGGGCACCAAAAGAGGGACGGTTATTTTTACCGCCCCTCTTTTGATGTCCAAAACTCAACCCTCAGTCACTCCGTGACAGCCCCGGTGGGACACGAGGAAAAGATTCCCCTAAAACCCTTCGGTCGCTTCGCTCCGAACCCTATACTTTTGGTTTCACCCGCCTTTTTGTGCCAAGTCCCGGATTCATATAGTTTTTCACCACTTTTTACTATATTTGTCCATAAGATGGTTCCGGAAAGCGGTGATTCTGCTTGCGGAGAGTCTTGATTAATCATATCTGATTCTGTAAAATATTATGTATAAGAGGGTTTTGCTTAAATTGAGCGGCGAGAGCCTGGGCGGGTCTGTCGGAAAGGGACTTGATCCGGAAAGTCTGCGGAGATATTCAAAGGAGATTGCGGCTGCGGCGAAGGCGGGTCTGCAGATCGCCATCGTCAACGGCGGAGGCAATATATTCAGAGGCCTTCAGGGGCTTGAAAAGGGTTTCGACCGCGTTGAGGGCGACAGGATGGGAATGCTGGCCACGGTGATAAACTCTCTGGCGCTCAGTCAGTTCATCAAGGATGAAGGGGTGAAGGCCGAGGTCTTCTCCGCCACACCGATGGAGCCGCTGGTGCGCTACTACAACCGCGACAACGCCGTCAAGGTGCTGGAGGAGGGTGGTGTGGCGCTCATCGCGGGAGGTACCGGCAGTCCGTTCTTCACGACAGACTCGGGAGCGGCGCTCAGGGCTCTTGAGATCAAGGCCGATGTCGTGCTGAAGGGGACCCGTGTCGATGGAGTCTATACCGCTGACCCGGAGAAGGATCCTGCCGCTGTCAAGTACGATGAACTCACCTTTGACGAGGCGATGGCGAAGCATCTCAAGGTTCTCGACCAGACCGCATACGCCCTCTGCAATGACGGGAATATGCCGATTATCGTCTTCGATGTGAACGGTGAGGGCAACCTGCTGAAACTGGTGAACGGGGAGAAAGTCGGGACACTAGTCCATAGGTAGGCCGTCCGGAATGAAGCACGAGCCGAGGAATCTTCTATATGACAAACTTGTATGTTCCTGTCATTCAGGCTGTCACCGTAGGCAAGTCCAGTCTGGTACTATTGACGGAATGTCTTGATTAATAACAATTAACACAATACACTATGCTGACAGACAAAGCCAAAGAAATCATCAGCGGAGTAAAATCCAGAATGGAGGACTCTGTGCTGTTCCTTGAGGAAGACCTCAAGACCTATCGTGTCGGAAAGGCCAATCCGTCCATCCTCAACAATGTGATGGTTGACTACTACGGCTCCCAGACCCCTGTCCCTCAGGTGGCTTCAGTCACCGTGCCGGATGCCAGGACAATCGCCATCCAGCCGTGGGAGAGGAACATGATCTCCGTAATCGAGAAGGCGATCATCAACGCCAATCTCGGGTTCACCCCTTCAAACAACGGTGAGGTCATCCGCTGCCCTATCCCGGCTCTTACCGAGGAAAGGCGCAAGGAACTCATAAAGAAGGCGAAGGCAGCGGGCGAGAACATCAAGGTGGCCGTGCGCAATGCCCGCCGCGACGGGGTGGACGCTCTGAAGAAGGCCGAGAAGGCCGGGGACTTCTCCGAGGACGTGCGAAAGGAGGGCGAAGACGAGATTCAGAAGGTCACCGACGCCAAGGTTAAGGCTGTCGATGAGCTCGTGTCCGCAAAAGAGAAAGAAATAATGACTGTTTAGGGTACGTTTTTCTTTCGATTTTACTATCTTTGTGGCGTTATGATGATGAGCACACGATTTTATTCTTTCGGTTTTTATTTCTTTTACCGCGGCAGGTAGAGGACCGGACGAGCGTGTGCAGGAATATTCAGAAAAAAGGTAGATGAATATACGGCTGTCCGGTGCTTTCCCGGGCAGCCTTTTTTATAAAATGTAGAGAATCCGCCTAGGATTTTATTGAACGAACTTCACAAATATGACAAAAGTTGCGATACAAGGCTACAGGGGCTGCTTCCACGAACAGGCTGCGAGGGAGTTCTATTCCGCCAGAGGAGAGGAAATCTCAATCGTGGAATGTCCGACTTTCGAGGGACTGTTCAAAGCTGTGGCTTCTGGCGAGGCCCAGGCCGCGGTGATGGCCATCGAGAACACGATTTCGGGAGGGCTTATCCCCAATTTCGAGCTTCTCAGATCGAATCCCTACAAAATCAAAGGGGAGGTGTATATCCCCATACACCAGAATCTTATGGCGCTGCCGGGACAGGACATCCACGACATAAAGGAGGTGCGTACGCATTATATGGCCATCAATCAGACCCGTCGGTTCTTCGAGCGTAACTGCCCGTGGATCACGATGGTGGAGTCAGAAGACACTGCCAAGAGCGCAATCGACATCGCTTCCGCAGGACTGATGGGAGTCGGGGCGGTCGCCTCCGAGCTGGCCGCCGGTCAGAACGGTCTGGAAATCCTTGCCCCAAGCATCGAGACCTACAGGCAGAACTTCACCCGCTTCCTGATTCTGGACGATGCCGTCACTGTTCCCCGCCGCGAGACGAGCAAGGCGACCCTCTGCTTCACCCTGCCTCACAAGCCCGGTTCTCTGGCACAGGTGCTGACGATTCTGTCGTTCTACGATATGAACCTCACGAGAATCCAGTCTCTGCCGATTCCCGGACAGGAGTGGCAGTACTTCTTCTATGCGGACATCAAATTCGCGGCTTACGACCGCTACCGTCAGGCCTTGAAAGCGGTCAGACCACTTACGGATGGACTTAACATTTTAGGCGAATATAAATCATCGATGCAGTCATGATCATTGAACCCGCAAAAAGGACTTCCTCTGTTCAGGAATATTACTTCTCCCGCAAGCAGAAAGAACTAGACGCGCTGAACGCCGTACGCTCGGCCCGCGGTGAAGACAGGATAATAAATTTAGGGATAGGCGCTCCGGACGGGATGCCTCCTTCCGCAGCCATCGACGCATTGGTGGAAGCGGCACGCAAACCTGGCAACCACGCCTATCAGAGCTACAAGGGGCTTCCTGAATTGAGACGGGCTTTCGCTGATTGGTACTCACGCTATTACGGCGTGACGCTGAATCCTGACGGCGGCATCCAGCCGCTTGTCGGCTCAAAGGAAGGAATCCTTCTGATCTCGATGGCATTTGTCAATCCCGGAGACAAGGTATTGGTTCCGGATCCTGGCTATCCGACTTACACTTCGGCATCTAAACTGGTTGGGGCTGAGATCGTCACATACGACCTGACAGAAGAAAACCATTGGTGGCCGGATTTCGATGCGTTGGAGAGAATGGATCTGGAAGGCGTGAAGATAATGTGGACAAATTACCCGAATATGCCGACCGGAGCCAAGGCTACTCCAGATCTTTATCAGCGGCTGGTGAATTTCGGGTTGAGGCACAAGATATTGATAGTGAATGACAATCCATATTCATTCATCCTTTGTGGGAAGCCGCTTTCCATTCTCGCCGCGAAAGGGGCTCAGGAGTGCAGTCTGGAGTTGAACTCGCTGAGCAAGGCTCACAATATGAGCGGCTGGCGTATCGGGATGGTCGGAGGCGCTCCTGAGCTGGTCGCCGAGGTGCTGAAAGTCAAGAGCCAGATGGACTCGGGGATGTTCAAGCCGCTGCAGTTTGCGGCTGTCGAGGCGTTGAGGCAAGGCCCGGAGTGGTTCGAGGAACTGAATTCCGAATATGTCCGCAGACGTGTCGCGGCGGGTCGGATCTTTGACACTCTCGGTGCGGTCTATGACCACGACACAGCGGGACTGTTCCTATGGGGAAGAGTGCCGTCACGGTATGAGGGGAATGGGATGACAGCCGGAGAAGCGGTCTCGGAACGCATTCTGCGTCAGGCAGGTGTGTTCATCACCCCGGGTTTCATATTCGGAAAGAACGGTGACGATTACATCCGTATCTCCCTCTGTGCCAAGCCGGAGGTTCTTGACCGCGCGCATAAGGAAATAGAAAAAGTGGTAGGGTCGCCGAGCTTGTAGAAGCGGCCATAGATAGAAATAAGTGCAGTGTCGCCGAGCTTGTCGAAGCGACTATGGAAATTAAGAAGCTGTTTAAAAATGGTTCTCGCATTTTAGAAGCTGTTTAAATTTTGTTAGCGAAAAGATTTATGAGGATAGTTT
>CAVCPY010000131.1:0-2321 GCA_963604245.1 Eggerthellaceae bacterium | reverse complement strand
TAAATTCAGACCAAAAAGACGAGCAAAAGCACCAAGTTATTTTTTAGGAATCACTTATTTCCCGTCTCGGCAGTGACGGAGCAGGGGGTAACGTGAACTGCTTTGTCACTAGCATACGGCCACTTGCGAAACTTGAGATATTGAGAAACAAATAGAACTACAGGATATGAGACGTTTTTTTCTAGTATTCGCCTTGGCCGTCGCCGGGCTTCTGCTTGTCACTGATGTTTTCGGTCAAGTGCAGATCACGACGCGAAGGGAAAAACTTAAGGATTTCACCACCAAGACAACAAAGGTCGTGTTGACCGGTGACGAGTTCCTTGACGAGGCTTTGAAGGAAGGTGTCGCGTCAACCTGGACAATCTCCCCCTACGAATTCTGCTCCAATGAAGAGTTCGAGCGCCTCAAGACCAACGCCGACCACTATTTTCTTCTGGTTGTGAAAGGACAGTTCCGCAGGGAATCCGAACCGGGTATCGATATGCTCACCCTCGTCAAGGGAGGAGAGGGGGCCGACAAGTCCATCAGCGATATGTTCGAGGTCGTCAGTTTCCCGCTCCGGCCGACCGAGGATCCGTCGGGACGCGAGTTTGTCTTGCTGCCGGCATTCCTCAAAATCATCCAGGGACACATCACCGGACTTACCGAAACCGAGATGAAGGCTTACACAAACATCGGAGCGAATGACACAAAAAAACTGAGAATCAAAAGAATATTCTTTTGGTCCGAGGATCTGGCCCCGCAGGTTGACGAGCAGACAAAACGTTCGCTTGACGAGGACATCATCATTGACGATGATGAGGATGAAGTTGACGAAATCTTCAACGAGAGAACTTTCAATGCTGTCATAAGCTATGTGGTGGCTCCGTCCGAGCCTGTCAACGGTTCCATCTGCTACAAGATGCTCATCGGGGCCGACAACCACGAGCTTTACTATTTCAAAAAGCACAGGATAACGGCAAAGATGGGCAGAGGATTCCTCTCCAGCGACCTCAAGGCCATCAAAACATTAAGGAAATAATGATCGCAGGGAAGGCTGACTGCGGGCTGAGATATGCGGTCAAGAGAAGCGGCAATGCGGTTGGATATTGCTCACTGACAATCAAATGCGGGACAAGGGACGAGGGGGATTTCCACAGCGGAATCGCCCACTTCACCGAACATACCCTGTTCAAGGGAACTGAGCATAAAAGCGCCAGAGTCATAAGCAGCTATCTTGACAAACTCGGCGGCGAACTGAACGCTTTCACCACCAAGGAGGAGATTGTCATCCATTCCACTGTACTGAAAGAGGACCTGGGCAAGGCCGCATCACTGCTTCTCGAACTCGCCACCTGCCCGATATTCCCGGAAATGGAGATCGCCGTCGAGAAGGGTGTGGTGATCGATGAGATCAAATCCTACAAGGATTCCCCGGCAGATGATGTCTATGACCAGTTTGAGGAGACCCTGTTCGCCGGACATCCTCTCGGGCGCTCGATTCTGGGCACTCCCGCAAGCGTAAGAAAGATAACAGGCAAGGAGCTGAGAAGATTCACCCGAGAGCGGTTCACTCCGGAGAATATGGCCCTGGCGATTGTCGCCGATATGGACGAGAGGAAGATGGAGGACAATGTCAGGAAATTAGCAGGGAAATTTTTCCTTGGCTCCGGGACCTCCGGCAATGAACGGGTCATCCAGCCGGTCAAGAGCCGGGCACCGTTCAACAGGTCGGTGGAGAAGCGGAACCACGAGGTCAACGCAGTAATCGGCAACTTTGCGCCTTCTCTCTACGGCACAGACGAACGTTTCGCGGCGATACTGCTTGGCAACATCATCGGAGGCCCCGCATCCAATTCACTGCTGAACAGCCTGTTGAGAGAGCGGAACGGATGGGTTTACGGGGTGGAAACATCATACTCGCAGTACTCCGAGGCGGGAATTATGACCATAAGCCTTGGTTGCGAGCGAGGCAATCTTGAAAAATGTCTCGATGCGGTCTGGAAAGTGATACGCAAGATGCAGGAGGAGGAATATTCATCCATCAAGCTGAAGGCGGCCAAAAAGCAGCTCCTCGGCCAGCTTGCCATCAGCTCCGACAACGGAGAGACCCAGTGCCTCTCGATGGGGAAAAGTCTGGTCTCGTACGGAACCATATTCTCTGACAGACAGAACCGCGAGGCAATCGAGACCGTCACTGCAGAAGCCCTCCGAAATGCGGCTGTCAAGATATTCAATCCTGAACGCACATCCTCTCTGATTTTCCTATAACCCACAAAACAGTTCCTATGTTTGAAACCCAAATAAAACTGGAGTGAGCTTCTGTGAAGCTCATGATGGAC
>CAVCPY010000130.1:0-5643 GCA_963604245.1 Eggerthellaceae bacterium | reverse complement strand
TCAGGCGCGGATATCGCCGGATTCTGCCGGGACTTCAATTTCACGTCACTGAAGAACGATGTGACCCCGCTTGCCCTTTACGTGTTCGGGAAGGAACCTTGGCGACCTCTCTCGACGCTTCTTGTGCGCACTGAAAAGAATGCCGACATCCCGGCGATAATGAAAAAGATCGCGTCCGAGGTCTCGGAGATTGACCCTACCGTCACTCCGGAGTCCGTCGATGTGCAGCTTTTCGACAAGAAACTTCAGGGACAGTACCAGACCGAGGCCAACTTCTCCCGGCTGATCACACTCTTCACCCTGCTTGCCATAATCATCTCTCTGATGGGAGTCTTCGGACTGGTGATGTTCGAGACCGAGCACCGTCGCAAGGAGATTGGCGTAAGGCGGGTGAACGGGGCCACGATAGGTGAGATCCTGAAGATGTTCAACGTGGAGTTCGCGAGGATCGTGCTGGTCTGCTTCGCTCTGGCCGTGCCGCTTACCTGGTGGATTGTTGACCGTTATCTGTCCGGATTCGCCTACAGGGTCCCTCTTCACGTCTGGGTGTTTGCGCTGGCGCTTGTGGCCGTACTGCTCGTCACCGCTCTGGTCGTCACTGCACGTTGCTACCGTGCCGCCACCGAGAATCCGAGCGTCTCATTGAAGAAGGAATAGGTCTCCCTGTTGATTTTTAGAAATTATAAGAAACTGTTTAAAAATGGTTTCCGCATTTTATTATGTGGGATTTTCGAGACAGTTTCGGCTTTGGAAAAGGGAGCGTAGCCGTAGCTACGTGACCGATGAGAAAGATGAAAATGGCCGGAAAGGCCGCATAAGAAAAAAGAGAAATTATTTTTAAACAGTTTCTAAGCGATTGTTTTGCGGAGAAGACCGCTCTACTCCGCTTAGTCGAACTATAGTATTAGGTCTTCTCCTCTTCGGGCAGGCCGAGGTAGGAGTTGCAGCGTTCGGCGGAAATGCGGTTTGGCGGTTCGCTGCGGTTTGCTCCTTGCTGTCGCCGCTACTCGTACCGGATGGCTTCGATCGGGTCGAGGTTGGAGGCTTTGCGGGCTGGGTACCAGCCGAAGAAGATGCCTATTATCGTGCAGACGAGGAATGAGACAATGATGCTCCACGACTGGATCAGAATCGGGTACGACAGCGCGACCTTGACTATGTACGAGGCCACCACTCCCAGAATCACGCCCAGAAGACCGCCTGTGATGCTTATGAGGGTGGCCTCTATAAGGAACTGGGCCAGAATGTCACGGCCTTTGGCACCGATGCTCATCCGCAGACCTATCTCCTTGGTCCTCTCGGTGACGGAGACGTACATTATATTCATAATGCCTATGCCGCCCACGAGGAGGGATATTCCCGCGACCGCCGCAAGAAGGGTGGACATCATATCGCTGGTGCTGGTCATCATCGAGGAGAGCTCCTGCTGGGAGCGGATGTTGAAATCGTCGTCGTCGCTCTCCTTCAGCTTGTGGTTGCGGCGCAGCACGTCGGAAATCTCATCTATCGCCTTGTCAGTGTATTCTTCGCTCAGAGCCGAGCAGACAATCTCCTGAAGGTAGGTAATCGCAAGGATTCGTTTCATCACTGTGGTGTAGGGAGTTATGATCAGGTTGTCCTGATCCATTCCCATACTGTTGTAGCCCTTGCTCTCCAGCACTCCGACGATGCGGAACGGGATGCTTCCGAAACGGATGACCTTTCCGACAGGGTTCTCTCCGCCTGTGAACAGCTGGTCCACGACGGTTTTTCCCACAAGGCAGACCTTGGCCGCCGTCTTGATGTCCTGCTCGGAGAATATGTCTCCGTCCTGCACCTTGTAGCCCCTTATCTCAAGGAATTCCTCATTGACACCGTAAACCGAGGTCGGGGTGTTGTTTGCCCCATAGACGGCCTGCCCGGATGAGTTGACGGAAGGGGAGGCGAGGGAGATGTGGGCGCATTCCTTGCGGATGTCCTCGAAATCCTTGACTTTCAGGGTCTGCATATCATCGGCGCTGAGACGGACTCCTCCACGCATGTCTTCCCCGGGATGGATCATTATCATATTGGACCCCATCTCGCTGATTTCGGCCTGGATGCTCTTCTTGGAGCCTTGGCCGATGGCGAGCATCGTGATGACGGAGCCGACACCGATGATGATGCCGAGCATCGTCAGGAATCCCCTGAACTTGTTGTTGCCCAAAGCTTTCAGGGCTATTCTGAATAGATTGGCGAAATTCATTGCAAAACAGTTTATGAATATCAGGCCTCACCGCACTTGCGAGGCTATCTTTGAATATGTCAGCGGTCGTTCTCCACAGGCAGCTTCGCAAGCGCTTCAGCGGCGTCAAGAATATGCTCGTTCCGCACGTCGCTCGTCACCCGGCCGTCCCGCAGGGTGACGGTCCTGGTGCTGTAGTTCACGATCTCCGGATTATGGGTCACGAAGATTATCGTGCGGCCCTCGGAATGGAGTCTCTGGAACAGGACCAGCACCTCGAAACTCGTGCGAGTGTCCAGATTGCCTGTCGCCTCGTCGGCGAGGATCACGGCGGGATCGTTCACCAGAGCCCTTGCGATGGCAACCCTCTGCATCTGTCCTCCGGACATCTGGTTGCTCTTGTGTTCCAGCCTGTCACCCAGACCGACCGCCTTAAGAGCCTCCACAGAGCGGTCAAACCTCTCTTTTTTGGAATATTTCGGATTGTACATCAGCGGCAGTTCCACATTTTCCACAGCCGTGGTCTTCGCCAGAAGATTGTAGTTCTGGAACACGAAGCCGATCTTGCGGTTGCGCAGGGTGGCGCGGTCGTTCTTGTCCATCGTCCTGACCGGGACTCCGTCCAGATAGTATTCTCCGGAGGTTGGAGTGTCGAGGCACCCGAGGATGTTAAGAAGCGTGGATTTCCCTGATCCTGACGTGCCGACGATCGTGACGAACTCGCCCTCAGTGATGGTGAAGGACACGCCGCGAAGCGCGTGGACGGTCTCGTCGCCCACTATGAAGTCCCGGCGGATGTCCTCAAGTTTTATGACCTCTTTCATCTCTTTACTTCTTTTTGTCTTCCCTCGGCCCAGGAGCGAACGGGCTCCTTTCTGAGGAGGCGGCCTTTTTCGGAGTCTCGGCAGTCAGCCCTGTGACGACCACGTCTCCGTCATTCAACCCGCTGACAATCCCTGTCTTATCGCCGCTTGTATGGTCGGTTTCAACTCCCTTCGGCGAGATGGAGTTCCCGTTCTTGACCCAGACCGTCCTTTCCGCCCCGTCCGCGGTCCCGTTCACGGTTATCCCGATTCCGTCAAGCATTTCGGGATCAGGGTTGAACCGCAGCGCCTTTGTCGGCACGGCAAGCACGCCCTTCTCTTCCAGAGTGCAGATCGTGACGTTTGCGGTGAGGCCGGGCTTCAGTTTCAGATCCGGGTTCGGAGCCGTGATCACCACTTCGTAGGTCACGACGTTTGATGTGGTAGTGGCCTCCAGCCTGACCTGCTGCACGGTTCCGTTGAAAACATCGTCCGGGTAGGCGTCCACGGTGAAGGACACGTTCTGTCCTTCCTTTACCTGACCGATGTCCGCTTCATCGACATCGGCGATGACCTGCATATCGGCAAGATCCTTGGCGATGGTGAACAGGGTAGGGGTCTCGAATCCGGCCGCCACTGTCTGTCCTTCCTCCACAGCCCTGCTGATGACGACCCCGTCGATAGGTGACGTGATTGTGGCATAGCTGAGGTTTCTTTTTACTTTCGTGAAGGATGCCTGCGCCTGGTTGTAAGCATTCTTGGCAGTCTCGTACTGGTAATATGAGGAATCGTATTCCGAATCGCTGACCAGTTCCTTGTCGTGCAGGGTCTTGACTCGGTTATATTCCTTCTCCCTGTACTCGTATTCCGTCTTTGCGGCGGAAAGCTGCGCCTGCGAGGAGACCAGCTCCGCCTGCAGGTTCACCTTGTCCATCTCTGCGATGACCTGGCCGGCCTTTACGATGTCGTTGTAGTCAGCGTACAGCTTGTCGATGATTCCTGACACTTGTGTGCCGACCTCGACTTTCGTGACTGGCTCTACCGTTCCGGTGGCCGTGACTGAATTGGAGATGTCGATTCTTTCCGTTCTCGCCGTCTCCAGAGTGACTGTCTGCTTTCCGGTAGGGCGGAAGACAAGCCAGAGAGCCGCGGCGGCGCAGATGGCCGCTACGGTAATCCATAAAGATTTAGTTTTCATATTTTTTGATTTTGTAATTTCCTTGGTAGATGTCCAATAAGACATTGTTCATCAAAGCAGTGTATTTTGACTGTAGAAGCTCGAAACTGGCATTCAGAAGGGTGTTCCGGGCTGTCACCAGCTCCACCGTGTTCTTCATTCCGACGTTGAACTGCTCGGCCGTGAGCTCGTAGCTCTGCCTCGCATACTTTTCCTGCTCTTTTGCGCTTGTGTACTTGGACTGTGCGGAGGCCGCCTCCAGATAGGTGTCTTCAACTTCCTTCAGCAGAGCCTTTTCCGTGCTGAGTTGTTCCAGCCTGCTGTTGTCAGCCTCAATCTTTGTCTTGTTGACAGCCGTCTTCGCCTTTCTGCCTTGAAGTATAGGAATCTGGAGGCTCAGTCCGATGCTCTCGTTGAAGTTTTTCTCCAACTGCCCGCCGAATGAGCTGCTCGTTCCGGAAACGTTGGTCGTGCCGATGCCGGCGGTGGCGGAGAGGGTAGGGGAATATGCCGATTTGGCTTGTCTGACGCCTAAATCCGCAGCCTGTACGTTCAGACCGGCTTTCTTTATCTCCGGCATTGATTCGAGAGCGTTAGCATAGACTTCCTCTTTGCTAGGGAGCAGTCTCAAGACTCCGGCCTCGTCATCGGACGGCTCTTCAAGCTCGATCTCATCGCTTACCCCGAGTTCCAGAAGCTGCTTGAGCTGGAGTCTGTAGTTGTCCAAGGAGGCTTTTGCCGATGTGATCTGGTAGAGGTCACCGGCATACTGGCTTTCCAGCTGGGCTACATCGACTTTGCTGAGTTCTCCGGCGTTCTTGAGTTCGACGGCCCTGTCCAGTTGTGCCTTTGACGCCTCGGCGGTGTTCTCGCTGACCTTGACGGCCTCGCCGGCGTAGAGGCACTGCATATAGGCCTTGACGATTGAAATCACGACATCTTTCGTGTTCTCGATCACGGAAAGCGAATCGATGGAGTTCTGCAGACGGCTCTGCCTGAGTGCTGTGCGCAGGCTTCCCCCGCTGTATAGCGTCATTCCGGCGTTCAGCCCGTAGTTTCCCGACCAGCTTGTGGACTTGGAAGTGCTATAGACATCCGACCCCACCACCGTGCTGTTTCCGCTTTCGGAGAACGGCCTGTTGGTTATCCCCTGACTGGCCGAGGCGTTGAGCGAAGGGAACATCGCTGCCTTTGCCTGGTAGGTGTCCTCAAGTCCGGAAAGGTGTGCGTTCCTGCTCTGGCGCAGGGCGATGTTGTTCTCCACCGCATAGTCTATGCATTCCTGCAACGTCCATTTCTTTGTCTGGGCTAAGGCGGTCAAGGGGAAGACCGTCAGGGCAGTGATAATGATGATAACGTACTTTTTCATATTCATTGATTCAACTTTCGTAAGTAAGAAACTGTTAAAAAATAATTCCTCTTTTTTCTTATGCGGCCTTTCCGGCCATTTTCATCTTTGT
>CAVCPY010000129.1:0-3029 GCA_963604245.1 Eggerthellaceae bacterium | reverse complement strand
TTATTATGCGGATTATTCGAGACATTTTTCGGCTTCGGAAGAGGGAGCGTAGCAGCCAAACCTTACCAACTTATTATTTCATCATCACTGAAGGGCTGTCCGAGGTGGCCGGGGAATGACACAAAAGAGGATGACCAAAATGTCTTTCGGTCATCCTCTTCTTGTCGGGGTACAGTGACTCGAACACTGGACCCTCTGGTCCCAAACCAGATGCGCTAGCCAACTGCGCCACACCCCGATAACATTCCTTCGGGTTAACCCCTCAGGCCTTCCCTGACGATTGTCTTTCACGGACATCCTCATTGGAAAGGACTGCAAAGTTATGCCTTTTTTTGAGATTCGCAAAACTTTTTTGAAAAAATCAGTTATCTTTGAGAGGAAATATTGAGAGGAAATATTCAAAATCCATTATTCGCCCGACATCCAAGTCGGGAGCGGTTTTCGGTTTTTGGATTTTTCCGGAGGAACAACAGAATTTTTATACGCTATGATCATTCAGGCTAAGGGCATAGAAAAATCTTTCGGGGATTTGAAGGTGCTGCGTGGCATTGATTTCCAGGTCGATAAATCAGAAGTGGTGTCGATTATGGGGGCGTCCGGGGCTGGTAAGTCCACTCTTCTCCAGATTCTTGGTACGCTGTCGACTCCGGATGCCGGCTCACTGGTGATTGACGGAACCGATGTTCTGCACTTGACCGGCAAGGAATTGTCGGCGTTCAGGAACCGACGCATCGGGTTCGTGTTCCAGTTCCATCATCTTCTGCCGGAGTTCAATGCCCTTGAGAACGTGATGATTCCGGCATTCATCGCAGGGCGTACGGACAAGGACGCCAAGGCCGCCGCGACTAACCTTCTTCAGGATATGGGACTTGGGGAGCGTATGGAACACAAGCCGTCGGAACTCTCCGGTGGAGAGCAGCAGAGGGTCGCCATCGCCAGAGCCTTGGTCAACGCCCCGGCCATTCTTTTCGCTGACGAGCCCTCCGGCAATCTGGATTCAAAGACAAAGGCGGAGATTCATCAGCTTTTCTTTGACCTGAGGCAGCGTTATGGACAGACAATTGTCATTGTCACCCACGATCCGGAACTTGCCCGAATGTGTGACAGGTCTCTCTTTATGCGTGACGGACAGTTCGTTGAGGAGTAGCGGGCATATTCAGAAGCAGTTTTGAAATGAGCGTCTTCCGTTTCAGGCGGTTCGATGTCCGCAACGAGCGTTCTGCGATGAAAGTCAACACTGACGGGGTTCTGCTCGGAGCCGCGACAACGGTGCTGCCTGAGGACAGGCGAGTTCTGGATGTCGGCACAGGCACCGGCACTGTTGCCTTGATGATAGCCCAACGCCTTGAGACAGAGTGTTCCGGCACGGACTGGCATATTCAAGGAATAGACATTGACACTCCGTCCGCGGAGGAGGCTGCGGAGAACTTCGGCCAATCGCCGTGGCGGGAGCATCTGGAGGCGTTTAATATGGGACTGAAGGCATTCAGGGCAGCGAACGGGAGCGCTTGCCTTGACTTGATTGTCTCTAATCCTCCGTATTATGACAACTCTCTTCAAGCGCCCGAGGCAAGGCGCAATTCAGCCCGTCACACCGGCGACCCTGAGAACCCTGCGGGAGGAGAGATCCTCTCCTACAGGGAGATTCTTGAATATGCGTCCGAGTCTCTCAGTGAATATGGCCGTGTCTCGATGATTCTGCCCTCTGATCAGGAGAAAGCGTTGATGCGGTGCGCCGGGATGTACGGATTCACACCATTGAAGATTCTGAGAATCAAATCTGTGGAACGTAAGCCTGTGTCAAGGTTGATAGTCCAGTTCGGACGTAAGGGCAAGTTCGCTGATTCGCATCAGGAGGAATTCCTGACCCTTCTTGACGAAAGAGGGAGGCGTACTTCCCAGCAAGCCTCCCTCGTAACAGATTATTATCTGTAACCAAACTAACCATTAACCAATTGACCAAAAAAATAATCTGTTATCGTTTTTCATCTTTATTATCTTTGTTCAGTCTATGAATCTGCTGTCTGCGGAATGATTCTTCAGCTATGTACAACTTTGCCACTTTTTTTGCGGGGAGAATCTTCCGGTATTCAGCAACGTATTTACTATCAATATCCTTGCCACTATTCTGTGATTGGATGTATTTGTCCAGCAAAGAGCTGATCTCATTGTCGTTTTTCCCTGCCTTGATGGCGTCCTCAAGAGCCTTGTAGGCATCTATGACAACTTTGAAGGAGGTTTTCTTCTCGCTTTCGCATTTGTTATAGACTGGCCAGAATTTCTCCGCCTCAGCGCTTGTCAGCTCCATCGCGTCGGTAAGGTAAGCGATTTTCTCTGCCTTCCACCTTTCGTGCCAATCCTTTTTGCCTTTGTCCTGCGCCCCCATACCGGGAACAATGAATGCAAGGACTGAGAGTATCAATAATATCCGTTTCATATCAAATCTATTTTTTCGCTATAAGCCCGGCATATTCTATCAACTCGGCGGAGGTTCCAGAATCAATGAGGTAGTTAATCACGTCCTCGTCCGAGATTGTGTCTTGCTCCGTCCCGTCTGCGTGGAGATATTCAGCGGCCTGAATCAGTCTTGCGTAGGCGAACTCATTGTAAAGGTCGTTCGCCGAGCTTTTATCCGCAGTGCTGCTGAGGATGGCATTCCCGACCAGCAGTATGCCCAGAAAGCAGGCGGCCAGAGCGAGATACGGCTTCATTCGCTGCATCGGGCTGACCGTCCGTCCCAAGGCCGGGATGGCGCCAAGACGGGCGTTAAGTTCCTCGAAATAACCTTCCGGAACTTTGTAGGCCGCCTTGCCGGTGCCGTTGAGTATGTCTCTTTTCTCTTGCATCACAGTTCTTTGACAGATTGCCTCCGTCAAGGTTTAGAAGTTGTTTAAAAATAATTCCTCTTTTTTCTTATGCGGCCTTTCCTGCCATTTTCATCTTTCTCATCGGTCACGTAGCTACGGCTACGCTCCCTCTTCCAAAGCCGAAACTGTCTCGAAAATCCCACATAATAAAATGCGGAAACC
>CAVCPY010000128.1:0-4779 GCA_963604245.1 Eggerthellaceae bacterium | reverse complement strand
ATGACAAAGATGAAAATGGCCGGAAAGGCCGCGTAAGAAAAAAGAGGAATTATTATTAAACAGCTTCTTAGTTTTAGCAAAGAAATAAGGGCTGATGAATCAACTTAACCAATTGATTTTCATCGCCCTTAACCATTGAGCGGAATGCGAGGCTCGAACTCGTGACCTTCGGCTTGGGAAGCCAACGCTCTACCAACTGAGCTAATTCCGCAAAAAAAGCGCGACTGATTGATTGTGTACAATAGCCTCGCTTCTTTGTGATCCCCACAGGATTCAAACCTGTAACCTTTTGATCCGTAGTCAAATGCTCTATTCAGTTGAGCTAGGGGACCGGTTTGCCGGAGACCCGCTCCGGCTATATCTCTACAAGGACTATGCTTGTTCTTCCTTTACGATGGCAAGCTTCTTTTCCTTGATTCTTGCCTTCTTGCCGGAGAGCTTGCGCAGATAGAAGATTCTTGCCCTGCGAACCTTGCCGACCTTGTTCAGTTCAATGCTATCAATGAATGGTGAGTGAATCGGGAAAATCCTCTCAACTCCGATGCCGCCTGAAATCTTGCGGACTGTGAAGGTCTTTGTCTGCGGAGTGGCGCCCCTGAGCTGGATAACCACGCCTCTGAACTTCTGGAGTCTATCCTTGTCACCCTCCTTGATTCTGTAGGTTACGGTAACTGTGTCACCGGCCTTGAATTTCGGATACGTAGCGACTTTCTCGTTAGCGAAAGCCTGTTCTACAACTTTAATCAAATCCATTTTTCAAAAATTTAACGCAACATTACGCACATCTCATAACGACCCGTAAGCGGTTGCTCTTGTTTTTCGGACTGCAAATGTACGAATTTTTTCTTTAATCCAAAAAACTTTTTGGGATTATTTGAAGAATTTCAGAGCTGATTTGCATAAGTCCGTGATTCTTGACCATTCTCTGGCAGCTATCATATCTTTCGGGAAGAGTTTTGAACCCATTCCGACGCACGTGACTCCAGACTTTGCCCAGGCCGAGAGATTCTCTTCGGTCGGCTCGACGCTTCCGGTAGCCATTATCATCGCCCACGGCAGTGGAGCAAGGACATCCTTAACGAATTTCGGGCCTCCGACGCTTCCGGCAGGGAAGACCTTGACCAGATCGCAGCCTAGTTCCTGTGCGTTGCTGATCTCGGTGACGCTTCCGCATCCGGGTGTGTAAGGAATCCCGTGCCTGTTGCACAGTCTGGCCACTTCCGGATTCAGAGATGGTGACACGATGAAGTTGGCTCCCATCTGGATGTATAGAGCGGCAGTCGGTGCGTCGATGATGGTTCCGGCTCCGAGGATAAGTTCTGGGCATTCGGTCAGGACATACCGGGACAATTCCTTGAAGACCTCGATTGCGAAATCACCGCGGTTTGTGAACTCAAAGGCTCTTATGCCGCCTTTATAACAAGCCTTGACGACATTCTTGGCTATCTCGATGTCGCTGTTGAAGAAGACAGGAACGATTCCTGTTTCCTTCATCGCCGTCAGGGTCTCAAGCTTTCTGTACTTTGCCATATCCGTAAAAATCATCTTGACACGCGGCCGGAGCCGTTTCCTTTCATAAGATTCTCCACTTCCTTGACGCTGACCTGATTGAAGTCACCGAATATGGTGTGCTTCAGAGCCGACGCGGCTGCGGCGAAGTCAATCGCCAGCTGGTCGTCCTTATAAGTCAGAAGACCATAGATGAGGCCTCCCATAAATGAGTCGCCTCCGCCGACACGGTCCACGATGTGCGTGATGTCATAGCGGCGGGACTGGAAGAGTTTCTCTCCATTGAATATTACCCCGCCCCAGGTGTTGTGGTTGGCATTGATTGAGCCGCGCAGGGTAATGGCTACTTTCCTGCAACGAGGGAACCTTGCCATTAGCTGTCTGCACACGCTCTCGAAGCGGCTCTGGTCGATAGCGCCGTCAGTCTGCTCAGCGTTGAAGCCTTCCGGCTTGATTCCGAACTCCTTCTCGGCGTCCTCCTCGTTGCCCAGGATCAGGTCGCAGCCTTCCACAAGCGCCGGCATTACCTCGGCGGCAGTCTTGCCATATTTCCAAAGATTCTTCCTGTAATTGAGGTCGCAGGACACGAATAATCCCAGTCTGTTCGCCGCCTTTATGGCCTCAAGGCAGACGTCCGCCGCACTCTGGCTGATCGCCGGGGTGATGCCGGTCCAATGGAACCAGTCGGCACCCTCAAAGACCTTCTCCCAGTCGATCATTCCGGGCTGGATGGTGGATATTGATGAATATGCCCGGTCATATACAACCTTGCTCGGACGCGCGACGGCGCCTGTCTCAAGAAAATAAATTCCCAGTCGGTCGCCACCCAAGACGCAGTGTCCCGTACCCACCCCGTAGGAATGAAGGTCGCGGATGCAGCAGCGCGCTATGTCGTTATCGGGGAATCTGGTGACGAATTCCGTGTCTATTCCGAAATTTGCGAGAGAGACGGCCACGTTGGCCTCTCCGCCGCCGAAAGTCGCCTCAAATTGCTTCGTCTGCGAGAATCTCAGGTGGCCCGGTGTGGAGAGCCTTAGCATTATCTCTCCGAATGTGATCACTTTAGCCATATCAGAAGATGTTTTTCATCTTGTCGAACAAAGCCTTGTCCTCGCGGGACGGATCGGGGGTGAACGACCTGCTGGCCCTCATACTCTCCAAGGCGTTCCTCTCGTCCGAGGAGAGCCTTTTCGGAATCCAGACCAGAATCTTCACATAGAGGTCTCCGGTTCCGCTTCCGTAGCCGCTTACTGCCGGGAGTCCTTTTCCCCGGAGCTTCATCACGGTGCCGGACTGGGTGCCCGGATCGACTTTGACCTTGTACGAGCCGTCAAGGCAAGGGACTGTGATTTCCGTTCCCAGAATCGCGTCCGTCACGGAGATGACGGTCGAGTAGAACAGATTCTTTCCGTCGCGCTTGAGGTTTGAGTGCCCGATTTCCTCGATGATCACGAGCAGGTCTCCGTTCACTCCGCCGTGCGGAGCGGCGTGGCCTTCACCCCTGATTGTCAGCTGCATCCCGTCCTCGACTCCTGCCGGAATCTTCACCTTGACCGTCTCGCGCCGGCGGACTAAACCTGTGCCGCCGCAGGTGCGGCAAGGATTGCTGATGACCTTCCCCTCGCCGCCGCACTGAGGGCAGGTTGAATATGTGACAGTCCTGCCGAACAGCGAGTTCACGACGCGCTGCGTCTGGCCGGTGCCGTTGCAGGAGGGGCAGGTCTTCACATCGGAGGCGTTTCTGGTTCCGCGTCCGCCACAGTCAGGGCAAGGCCTGTTACGTTCGATGGTGATCTCTTTTTCGACACCCGTCGCGATTTCCTCAAGGGTAAGGCGGATTCTTGTCCGTATGTCCCGTCCTTTCATCACCCTCTGCTGAGTCCGTCCCTGACCTCCTCCGAAACCACCGAAGCCGGTGAACCCGCTGAACCCACCTCCGAACAGGTCGTTCAGAATGTCGTTCAGATTGCCGAACCCTCCGCTGAAGTCGGGCCCTGACTGACCGTCCACCCCGGCGAAACCGAACTGGTCGTACTTTGCCTTTTTGTCAGGATCGCTGAGCACTGAATATGCCTCGGAAGCTTCCTTGAATTTCTCCTCGGCGGTCTTCTTCTCGGCATCTGTGCCATCCACCCAGCGGTCCGGATGCCACTTCATCGCCGCTGTCCTGTAGGCTTTCTTTATCTCGTCGGCGCTTGCGGTCTTGGCGACTCCCAGCACCTCATAGTAATCTCTTTTCTCTGCCATATCCACTCAATCTCCTATATTCCAACAACCACTTTGGCATAGCGGATGACCTTGCCGGAAAGAGTG
Organism: Eggerthellaceae bacterium; assembly: GCA_963604245.1. Lineage (GTDB taxonomy): Bacteria > Bacteroidota > Bacteroidia > Bacteroidales > UBA932 > Cryptobacteroides. Next base: position 957 of record CAVCPY010000128.1, on the reverse strand, counting down.
TATCCGGTCTGCACTACGTCATAGACCAGACCTTTCTTGTCTTCCTCAGAAACCGGAAACCGGGCCACTGCCTCGTGGAAGTCCGTGTCGAATTTCTCGCCTTTTGCCTTTATCACCTCAAGACCCTTGGTCTTGAGGTAGGACATTAACTTGTTGAATATTAACGCTGTACCCTCCTTTGCGACCTCGTCGGCCGAGGTCTCCAGCATCTTCATCGCTCTCTCGCAGTCGTCCAGTACCGGAAGAAGACCTTTTATGGTGTCAGCCGAAGCTGAGGAAGCAAGCTCCAGCTTCGCCTCCGCCGAATGTCTGCGGAAGTTCTCGAAATCGGCCATCAGGCGGATGTAGTCATCCTTCTCCTTGGCCACACTTGCCTTCAACTCCTCGTTCTCTTTCAGAAGAGCGGTCAGTTTCTCCTCAATCTTCTTTGCTTCCGCTTCCTCTTCGGGAACGTTCTTATTCTCTTCTGCCTTCTCTACAGGCTCCGCCGCTTCGGCTTTCTCCCCGACCTGTGCGGCGGCCTTTCCGGCATTCTTCAACTCTTCCCGCTCTTTATCCTTGGATTCCTTGTTCTTTTTGCTCATATCGTAATTTCTCCTTTTTCATCATCACTTAGAAGCTGTTTAAATAGTTCCTCTTTTTTCTTACGCGGCCTTTCCGGCCATTTTCATCTTTCTCATCAGTCAAGTAGCTACTGCTACGCTCCCTCTTCCAAAACCGGAAACTGTCTCGAAAATTCCGCATAATAAAAATCGGGAACCATTTTAAAACAGCCTCTAACACCCGGGATGGCTGCAAAAGCCTTCCAAAGCGACTGCAAAGATATCAAATTATCTGCCAATAAAAGAATCGCTGACATAATGTCATACATAAATATTAGAAACTGTTTAAAAATAATTTCTTTTTTTTCTTATGCGGCCTTTCCGGCCATTTTCATCTTTCTCATCGGTCACGTAG